>CAIZPE010000100.1 GCA_903934795.1 uncultured bacterium
AGGCGCGCCCGCCGGCATCCTTACTTCAGGTAACCCCAGGCTTTCAGGCGCTGCACCGAATAGCCTGCCGCATCCCCCTGGGAGGTGGTTGCCAGGAAGCGCTGGAACTCCCGCGCGGCCGCATCGCGCCGGCCCATCGCCTCGAGCGAAACGCCTTTCAGGAAGCCGATCGACGGATCGCCCGGCAACAGGCGCTCGAAGCTCTCCAGGTCCTGCAGCGCCGACCCGGGGTCGCGCAGCCCGAGCTTGAGCGAGGCGTTCAGGCGCGCTGCCTGGGCCTCCTGGGGATAGACCTCGCGGGCGGCATCGACATGGCGCCGCGCCTCGGCCAGCCGGCCCTGGGCCTGCAGCGTCTGGCCCATGCGCAGCAGCGCCGGGTAGTCGCGCGGACTCAGGCGCAGCGCTTCGCCGAACTGGCGCTGCGCCTCGGGCAGGGACTTCGCCGCCAGCGCGGTCTCGCCCTGCTTGCAGGCCTCGATGGTGGGCTTGAGCTGGCGCAGCGCCACGGTGCTGTCCATGAAGCGCTCGCGCCCCTCGGGGGCGCCGCGGCTGCCGGCGTAAGTGGTCTCGGCCAGTCGGCGCGCGGTGTCGCGCCGCTCGGTGCCCATGGGGTGCGAGGCGAACATGGTCTCGAGCACGCTGGGCTGGCGGGTGTGCCCGTCGACCAGCAGCTGGTGGAGCTGCACCATGCCGCTGGCCGGATAGCCGGCCTGCACCATGTAGCGCTGGCCCAGCGCGTCGGCCTCGCGCTCGTTGTCACGCGAGTAGCTTGAGAGCAGTGCGCTGGCGCCGATCTGCGCGCCCATGCCGATCAGCGGCGACCAGCGCGAGTCGCTGGTGGCTGCGCCCAGGGTGATGACCGCCACCTGCGCGGCCATGGCCTGACCCTGGCGCTGCGCGGCGTGGCGGGCATTCACATGAGCGAGCTCGTGCCCGAGCAGCGCGGCCAGCTCCGCCTCGTTCTGCATCTCGACCATGATGCCGCGGGTGACCCCCATGGCGCCGGCCGGGAAGGTGTACGCGTTGACATGGTTGGCGTTCAGCACGCGGTAGCTGTAGGGCATGTCGCGGCGGTGCACGCCGGCCTGTACCCGTCTGCCCACATCAGTCACATAGGCATTGACCGCCGGGATCTGCACCGCGCCGAGATCGCGCGAGAACTGATGGGGCGCCTGCTGCGCGTCCACGGAGCGCTCCTGCGCCTCGGTCAGGCCCACCAGGATGCGTTCACCGGTGACCGGGGAGGTGGTGCAGCCCTGCAGGGCCGCCGCGCCCGAGGCTGCCGCGAACAGCCAGAGCGTGTCGCGGCGGGTGAGGCGGTTGGCCTGCAATCGGCGCGCGAAGGCGCTCGCCGCGAATCGGGAGTCGTGGGTCATGGCCACGGGCATGCCTCCAGCCGGCGGATCAGGGACCGCTTCGGGCGGGCGGCATGAGCGCCGCGCCGGGATTGCCGGCAAGGCCGACCCGCGGCGGGCGCAGCACCGGATCGCCATGCATGCGGTTGTTCAGCTTGGCCTGGACGCACTGGCGCACGGTGTCGGCGCCCCCACTGACTGTCGCCTCCCTCGCGTCACGCACCACACAGTCGCGGGTGAACTGGGTGAGCAGCCCGCCCTTGGCGTCGTCTTCGAGCGCCGGATCCCCGGGCACCGGTGCCAGGATCACCGTTTCGCCGCCAAGCGGCGCGCCGCGGGCGAGCTCGTCGGCCAGGGCCGCCGTGCGGGCGCCCGGTGCGCATGCGGCGCCCGGCGCCCGGTGGCGGCTGCGCAGCACGCCTTCGTCGTTGGCGTTGGTCCAGCCCGCGGGTGGTGTGCCGGCCGCGGCGCTGCCGGCGTCGATCACCATGAACAGCTTGTCGGTGCGGCGCAGCAGTGGCTGCAGCATCTGGGCGAGCTCGGCGTGACTGAGGAAGCCTCCCCGTCCGCCCTCGTGCATCAGCAGCCCGGCCACGCAGGCGCCGCCGGCATCGGCCTGCTGGCTGCCCTGTGCCGCCAGGTGGATGAAGACCCGGTCGCCTTCGCGGGCGCGGCTGGCCAGCTCGAAGAAGGCCCTGCGCACCGCATCGACCGTGGCCTGGTCGTCGGTCAGCGCGCGGGTGCTGCGTGCCGGCACCTGCAGGCTCTGCGCGATCTGCAGCGCCGATTCCCGGTCGGCCGCGATGCCGGGCAGCGTGGGCACCTCCGGATCGGCATAGCGACCGACCGAGACCAGGAGGGCGTGCCGCGCGCCAGGGCCGCCCAGCGATCGGATGGTGAGCGCGACCGCCGAGCTGCCCTGCGCCGCACGACCGCTGGCCATGCCGGCCGCGCTCGAGGTGCCGGCCGGCATCTGCAGCGCGCCGGCGCGCACCCAGCCCTGCTGCCGACCGGACTCGACCAGCGCCCAGCCGCCCTCCAGGCTGATCACGGTGAGCTTCGCGCCGGCGCTCAGGTTGCTGATCACCGATGCGCTGGGCAGCTTGTCGGCGCGCAGCTCGATGGCGCGATTGGTGCTGACATTGTCGATGACGGCCGCTGCGGGCGCTGCGACGAGCGCGGCGAGCAGGCCGGCGAAGGCGGGGATCAGGGCTGACAGGCGGTTCATGAGGACGCCTCCTGGTGGGTGGTCGGGGAACTGCGGACAGCGGGCAGCCAGGCCGCCAGAGCGGCGGCGACCAGCGCGGTGCGATCGGCGATGTCCGGCAGGATCTGGCAGACACCCATGGTGCCACCGAGGCCGGTGATGCCCTGCTGGAGGGCCGGCGCGGCGGCGCGCAGCTGATCCGGTGGGCCGACCAGCGCGGCGAAGCGGCGGAACTCCGCCCAGTCGGCGCGGGATGTGCCGCCGCCGGGCAGCAGCAGACGGCAGTCAGGCGCGTGCCGCTCCAGCAGCGTCATCAGCCGGTTGTGACCGGCCTCGGTCCAGGCGGGTTCGGCCAGGATCGGTTGCAGTGCGATCGGTCTGCCATCCAGCACCGGCGCGCCGCACCAGTGGCGCCGGCGCAGACCGGCCCACAGCCTGACCACCGTCAGAAAGATGACCACCGAGCCGGTGGCCAGGTGCAGGTCGAGGAACACGCGCTCGGTGTGCAGGCTGGCGAAGCTGATGCCCAGCAGCACCGCCGGCATGGCGATCAGGGCGCCGTCGAGTACCGAGAGGCTGCGGTAGCGCACCAGCAGCGTGATGCCCACGCACATCAGCACGGCCAGCGCGCTCTGCGCCCAGGCCGGCAACTCGTCCAGGA
>CAIZPE010000101.1 GCA_903934795.1 uncultured bacterium
AGGTGATCGTCGACCGCGTTGTAGACCACGCCGATCACGCGCTGATGAGGGTCCGCGATTGCCGCGCGAACCTCGGGGGCCAGGTTGGTCGCGTCGGCCAGATCGCCCTTGTGGAACAACCGGGGCGGTGCTCCGGCGCGGCTGTGCGCAAGCAGCGCCGCGTGCGAAGCGAATCCCGATCGCTCCTGCGCGGCGGCTCCCAGCGTGAGCCGCCCACAAAGCAGGCTGGTACGGCTGACCTCGGTGACGGTGGGCAGCGCCGCCACGCCGACCAGAGGCTGCCCGAGATCGCTCGGCACCATCTCGGTCCAGCGATGGCTGGCGCTGCGCGCGAACAGTTCCCGGAAGATGCTGATGCTCAGCCCATCCATGACCAGCAGCAAGGTTGGATGGGCCGCAGCGATCGGCGCTACGACATGCTCGAGTACGGATTCGATCGGCACCAGGCGCCCGTCGATGGACGGCTTGTTCGCGTTCCACTCGATCAACGCCTGGGCGAACGGCTTGGCGAACTTGTTCCGCCGCGCGATCAGCGCTTCGCGGCACGCGCCGTAGGCCTGTGACAGCTCCGGAATCTCGTCGCCGCCGAGCAGACGGAAGCGTGCCCAGTCCACAAAGGCGCCTTCGTCCGACTGCCAGGCTACGGCACTCGGCAGCGCCGTCACTGATCGGGGCGCGGTCAGCAGCCAGCGGGCCAGACGGCGTGCCATCCCTACGCGCTCCGCGCGCGGCGGCTGGGCCGCCATCAACGTGTGTCTGAGCACGCGGTCGGCCTGCAGCTTCACCTGAGCCAGGTTGGCCTCGGTGGGCTCGGCCACATGCGCAGACAGGGCGAGCGCGAAATCCTGCATCCGCTGGTCCAGCGCCGCGGGAAGCAGATCGCTCAAGTGCGCGAACTCGGCGACGCGCAGGTCCCGCAGCAAGGCATCTGCACGGTCGAGCGTGGCGCGCGCGGTCTCCAACCCAGCTGCCCGCACCACCTGCTCCGCGGCGCGCGCCCAGGCCCGACCTTCCGGCACGCCGATGTGCTTGTCGTTGACGAACCGCTCAAGGCGTATGGCAGCCTGGCCCAACGCCGCCTGTCCTTCGCCTTCCGGTGCGAAGACCACGCCGCAAACCAGCCCCAGTGGCAAGGCGTCCGCCGTGCGACCGGCCTCGACGCAGCCCAGGACCATTTCCCCGGCGCTGCCGGCCGCCTCCGCAAGCCAGCGCATCACGTCCGCTCTGGCTGCCGCAGGCAGCTGATCGAGCGTGGCGTCGGCGCCAGCTGTCATTGACCAGGTCAGCAGAGAAACGGCGTCCGGGCGAGCCGTTGGGATCCGAAGAAACCGTTGCAGCACTTCCTGCCACGCCGTCTCCAGGCCGAGAAAGCCATTGGCCACGGGCGGGTAGGGACCCTGTGCCGCGCCGTCGATCAGGCACTGCGGCATCCAGGCGAAGCGCCCCAGCCGGGCGTCGGTCTCCTTGGCCTGGAACAGTTGACGGACGATGTCCCAGCCCTCGGGCTGAAACACTCGCGCGCGCGCCAGGCGCGCCGCGATGTCCTCGGCGATCTCATGCGTCGCCAACGGTGTGAGGACCACCAGCCCCGCCGTTTCCGGGTCATGCTGCTCCACATCGCACAGCGCCTCGCGGATGGCCAAGGACGACTCGCACCACCGCAGCGCGAACTGCCGGCCGCGCTGGTTCAGCGTCTC
>CAIZPE010000102.1 GCA_903934795.1 uncultured bacterium
CGACCCCGGGCCAGGCCGAGGGGGCCCGCCCCGCGGCGCCTCGTCGGCGCCCGGCCGGGGCCTCGGCGCTGCCGCGCGGGGTGGCGCCACGGCGTCGAACAGGGGGCGCAAGGAACCGGGCGGCCCGGACAAGGCCGCGAGACCCCGTTCGGCCACGGCTGCTGCGGCCACGTCGGCAAAACGTTCCAGCCAATGCTCGTCCTGGGCGCGCAGGTAGTCGCTGAACCCTGCGCGCAGGTTCCAGGCCACGGCCGCGCCCAGCACCGTCACGGCCAGCAGCACGGCGCCCACCAGCAGCAGGGCCAACTGGTGCACCAAGGCCAGGCGCAGGCGGCGCGGTTCAGCGAGCGTCATCGTGCGGCGATCTTAGCCGTCGGCCAGCCTGGGATTGCGGAGGCCGTCTCCACAATGTCTCCATGCTGGCTGCACGCTCGTGGGCCATCGTGGCGGCCATTGCAGCAGCCCAGGGGCCCCGTTCCATGCATCGCCACCACCGTCTTCGTTCATTCCGTGCCCTGGGCATCACCACGCTGCTGGCGGCCGTGCTGGCTGGCTGCGGCGGCGGCAGCGGCTCAGACGACAGCAGCGCCACCACCGTCACCCCGCCCGAAACCGCCGGCGCGGCCACCGAAGCCGCGAAGGTGGCCGTGGGCGACCTGCTCTTCAAGGACACCCGCCTGTCCGCGGCCGGCAACCTGGCCTGCGCGACCTGCCACGTGCAGGCCCGCGGCCATGCCGATGCCGAGGGCGTCTTCCTGCCGCTGGGCGGCCCGGCGCTGGACCAGCAGGGCCTGCGCAGCTCACCCTCGCTGAACTACCTGAACGACAACCGCCCCTTCAGCATCGACAACCAGGGGCGCCCCAGCGGCGGCTTCACCTGGGACGGCCGCGCCGCCACCCGCGCGGCCCAGGCCCTGGGGCCGCTGCTGGCCGCCAAGGAGATGGCCCACGCCAACAACGCCGCCGTGGTGGCCCGCGTCCGAACCCTGCCCTACTTCGCGCAGCTGCTTGCGGCGTCGGCCCTGGACACCAGCGCCAGCGACGAGCAAGTCCTGCAGGCGGTGCAAGGGGCGCTGCAGTCCTACCAGTCCGGTGACCCGGACTACCAACCCTTCACCAGCAAGTTCGACGCCGTGCAGGATGGCCGCGCCACCTTCAGCCCCCAGGAAGCACGCGGGCTCGCGCTGTTCAACAGCCCGCAGCAAGGCAACTGCGCCAGCTGCCACAGCAGCACGCCGCCCGCGGGGCAGACGCGGTCGCTGTTCACCAACTTCGGCTACTTCGCCCTGGGCGTTCCGCGCAACCAGAGCACGGCCACGGCCGACCCGGCCTTCTTCGACATGGGGCTGTGCGGTCCCGTGCGCACCGACCTGTCCAGCCGCACCGACCTGTGCGGCATGTTTAAGGTGCCGACGCTGCGCAACGTGGCACTGACCGCGCCCTACTTTCACAACGGCGCGGTGGCGACGCTGCAGGACGCTGTATCGTTTTACGCCACGCGCGATACCGACCCGGCGCGCTGGTACCCGACTTTGGGTAACGTGGTAGACAAGTTCAACGATCTGCCCGCGGCCTACCGCGGCAACGTCAACCAGCTGCCGCCCTTCGGCCAGCAGCTCGGCCAGCCATCGCGGCTGAGTGCACAGGACGTACAGGACCTGGTTGCCTTCCTGCGCACGTTGACGGACGGCTTCGTGCCGTAGCCATGCAGGTTGATTCAGCGCGCGTGCTGCAGCAACGCCATCGGCTGCGACTGCGTGTGCATGGCGATCTTCCGGTAAGTCGTGGCCACATGGGCGCGCGCGGCGGCGATCATTAAGCCCAGCCAATCAGCCGCCTTCGGGGGCGCCTGCCTTGGCAAAGCATCTCCGCCAAGCGGGCCTGCGTGCGGGCCAAGCGCAAGTGTCTTCGAGTAGCGTCTGGACGGGTGGGCGCCCCAGCAATCTTCGGGCGTTCCGCAGCGATCTCGTTGCCGGCCTGTCCATGCCGCGCCAGCAAGATCGGTTGCTTCAGCTACCTGTCGAGGCCTGCACTTCGGAAGGTCTGGGGCCGGTACGCCAATGCCAGATCGGCGGGCCAAGCGTTTGCCGCCACCAGGAGTTGAATGCGGAGCTTGTCGATGCCGGCATCGTCAGCCGCACCATCCCAGGGTAAGCCTGAAATGTGGGCGGACAGCTTGCCGTCCTCGACCGTGTTGAGCAATTCTGAAAGCGCCGACGGGGGCGCCGCCTCGAGCAACCGATGCAGCGAAGCGCCGTTTTTAAAGGTCTTGACCAAGATGGCTCCCTGTTTGTTTCCCCGTATTAGATGCCGGGCAGAAACTGGCGTCGAGACACTACCGGTAGCGCTTGACAAGGGTTACCCCGGGGCCTGAGAAAACCCGCGACGTGGCCGGTATGAACCTGCATGAGACCCGCCCGCCCCGCCGCCACCCCGCGCCGCAGCACAGCCGACCGGCCATCCCCCGCCGCCATCGTCGGCGGCATCCTGGCCTTCGGCGTCATTCGCCTGCTGCAGCGCCAAGCTCGACTTGATAACCGTCCCGAAGAGAGCGTTAGTACCGGGGTGTTGACCACCCAGGAGAAAGCTCGTGAATGACAGTACCGTGGCGCGCGTCGCCGCCCTCAGGACCGCACCGGTCCATGACCTCAAGCGCATGTGGCGCGACTTCTTCGGCCAGGACGCCCCACCCTTCAACCGCCGCTTCCTCGAAGCCCGGCTGGCCTACCGCATCCAGGAACTGGCGCTCGGCGGCCTGAAGCGCGAGACCATCAAGCGCCTGGAAAGGCTCGGCGACCAGCTCGACGGCGGCAAAGCCGCTGTGCGCAGCCGCAGGGTCGATGGCCGGCCGGTGGCGGGCACCCGGCTCATGCGCGAGTGGAACGGCAACACCCACGAGGTGGTGGTCGGCATCGACTACTACGAGTACCAGGGCCGCCGCTATGCATCCCTGTCCAGCGTGGCCAAGGTGATCACCGGCACCAACTGGAACGGCTGGCGCTTCTTCGGCTTCATGTCCGCACGGGGGTTGTCATGAACGCCACCAAGAAGCTGTGCTGCGCGATCTACACCCGCAAGAGCAACGCCGAGGGCCTACAGCAGGACTTCAACACGCTGGACGCTCAGCGCGAAGCCTGCCAGAGCTACATCGCGAGCCAGCGCTCTGAAGGCTGGGTGGCGCTGCGCGACCACTACGACGACGGCGGCTTCTCCGGCGGCACCATGGACCGGCCGGCGCTCAAGCGCCTGCTCGACGACGTGCGCAGCG
>CAIZPE010000103.1 GCA_903934795.1 uncultured bacterium
CGCGAGCGCGAGCGCGAGCAGGAAGCGGCCGCCGAAGCGGCCCGTCGCGAGGAAGCGGCGCGCATCGAACGCGAGCGGCTGGCTCAGCTGGCCGCCGCCCAGGCCTCGGCCCAGGCGCCGGCAGCCGCGCCCGGCGCGGTTGCCGCCGGTGCCGAAGCGGTCAAGCCCCAGTCCGAAGGCGACCGCCAGCAGGCCGTGGCCCAGACCCGCGCCGCGGTCGAGGCGGTCGATCAGGCTGCGGCTGCCGCCGCCCGTGCCCAGCAGGAGGCCGCAACCCGCGCCGAGGCGCGCCGTCGCGCCGAAGCCGAGGTCGCCGAGATCAACCGGCTGATGAACGCCCAGCGTCGCCCGCAGCCCAAGGTGGCCGAGGCGCCGCCGCCGGCACCGGTCAAGCCGGAAGCGGCCGCGGCCAAGCCGGGTGCGCCCGGTGCCCCGGGTGCCAAGGGCGCCACCACCGGCACCCTGCATCGCCCGGTCACGGCCAAGACGGATGCCAAGCCGGCGGCAACCACCGCCGACAGCAAGGACAAGAAGCACGTCAAGTCCGAGAAGCTCTCCTCGTCCTGGCACGAGGAAGGCGCCAAGCGGCGGGCCCTCAAGACGCGAGGCGACACCGGTGGCGCCAGCGGCTGGCGCGGCGGTCCGCGCGGCGGTGGCCGTCACCGCGATCACCGCGACGACGCGGCCGGCAGCCAGGGCTCCAACGAACCGGTGGTGCGCGAGGTGCACGTCGCCGAGACCATCACCGTGGCCGATCTCGCCCACAAGATGTCGGTCAAGGCGGCCGAGGTGATCAAGCGACTGATGCAACTCGGTCAGATGGTCACCATCAACCAGGTGCTCGATCAGGAAACCGCGATGATCCTGGTCGAAGAGATGGGTCACAAGGCGGTGGCCGCCAAGCTCGACGATCCCGAGACCTTCCTCGAGGAGGCGCCGGTCACCGATGTCGAGCAGCTCAGCCGCCCGCCGGTGGTCACCGTCATGGGCCACGTCGATCACGGCAAGACCTCGCTGCTCGATTACATCCGCCGCGCCAAGGTGGCGGCGGGTGAAGCCGGTGGCATCACGCAGCACATCGGCGCGTATCACGTCGAGACCCCGCGCGGCGTGATCACCTTCCTCGACACCCCGGGTCACGAGGCCTTCACGGCCATGCGGGCACGCGGTGCCAAGGCCACCGACATCGTCATCCTGGTGGTGGCGGCCGATGACGGCGTCATGCCTCAGACCATCGAGGCCATCCACCACGCCAAGGCGGCATCGGTGCCGATCGTGGTTGCCATCAACAAGATCGACAAGCCCGAGGCCAATCCCGACCGGGTCAAGCAGGAACTGGTCGCGCAGGAGGTGGTGCCCGAGGAGTACGGCGGCGAGTCGCCCTTCGTCGAGGTCTCGGCCCGCACCGGTGCCGGCATCGACACGCTGCTCGAGAATGTGCTGCTGCAGGCCGAGGTGCTCGAGCTGCGCGCACCGCGCGAGGGCGCGGCCAAGGGCCTGGTGATCGAGGCCCGCCTCGACAAGGGCCGTGGTCCGGTGGCCAGCGTGCTGGTGCAGTCGGGAACCCTCAAGCGCGGCGATGTGCTGCTCGCCGGCAGCGTCTTCGGCCGGGTGCGTGCCATGCTCGACGAGGCCGGCAAGCCGGTCACGGAGGCCGGCCCGTCCATCCCGGTCGAGATCCAGGGTCTGTCCGAGGTGCCGCAGGCCGGTGAAGAGGTGCTGGTGCTCGGCGACGAGCGCAAGGCCCGGGAAATCGCGCTCTTCCGTCAGGGCAAGTTCCGCGATGTCAAGCTCGCCCGCCAGCAGGCCGCCAAGCTCGAGAACATGTTCGAGCAGATGAACGAGGGTGCCGCCAAGGCCCTCTCGCTGATCATCAAGTCCGATGTCCAGGGCTCGCAGGAGGCGCTCGTCCACGCGATGGCCAAGCTCTCCACCGACGAGGTCAAGGTCCAGGTGGTTCACTCGGCGGTGGGCGGCATCACCGAGAGCGACATCAACCTCGCCACCGCGTCCAAGGCCGTGGTCATCGGCTTCAATGTGCGCGCCGACCAGCAGGCCAAGCGCCTTGCCGAGTCCAACGGCATCGACATCCGCTACTACAACATCATCTACGAGGCGGTCGATGACGTGAAGCTGGCCATGTCCGGCATGCTCGCGCCCGAACAGCGCGAGGAGATCACCGGCATGGTTCAGATCCGCCAGATCTTCCGCATCTCCAAGGTGGGCACGATCGCTGGCTGCATGGTCACCGAGGGTCTGGTGCGCCGCAATTCCAAGATCCGCCTGCTGCGCGACCAGACCGTCATCTGGACGGGCGAGCTCGAGTCCCTCAAGCGCTTCAAGGACGATGTCCGCGAGGTCAAGGAAGGCTTCGAGTGCGGCCTGTC
>CAIZPE010000104.1 GCA_903934795.1 uncultured bacterium
CTGCGCGATGTTGTCGACCTTGATGCCGCCGTCGACCTCCAGCCAGATCTCCTGGCCGCCCTGCGCCCGCCAGGCGTCGATGCGCTCGCGCACGGCGCGGATCTTGGCCAGCGTGGAGGCGATGAAGGTCTGGCCGCCGTAGCCCGGGTTCACCGACATCAGCAGCACGATGTCGAGCTTGTCCATCACATGATCGAGCCAGCCCAGCGGGGTGGCCGGATTGAACACCAGGCCTGCCTTGCAGCCGTGATCGCGGATGAGCGCGAGGGTGCGATCGACATGATCGGAGCCCTCGGGATGAAAGGTGATGATGCCTGCCCCGGCCCTGGCGAAATCGGGGATCAGGCGATCCACCGGCCTCACCATGAGATGGACATCGATGGGAACCGTGGCATGCGGCCGGATGGCCTCGCACACCAGCGGCCCGACGGTGAGGTTGGGCACGAAGTGGTTGTCCATCACATCGAAGTGAATGAGGTCGGCCCCGGCGGCCTGGATGGCGCGCACCTCTTCGCCCAGACGGGCGAAGTCGGCCGAGAGCAGGCTGGGGGCGATTCGATGGGTGATGGGCATGGCGGCGGGATCCCTGGGGCCTGCTTGCGGATAGACTGGCATTCTAGCCACGCGGGCGATTGGGCCCGCGGCATCACCCCCGGATCGCTCATGCCCGACCGCCAGTACCGCCTCGAGGTGACGGTTCAGCCCCGTTACCTGCCCGATCAGTCAGACCCCTCCGCGGGCCAGTATGCCTTCGCCTATACGGTGCGCGTCACCAACGCGGGCACGGTGCCCACGCAACTGATCAGCCGGCACTGGGTGATCACCGACGGCAACGGCAAGGTGGTGGAGGTGAAGGGTCTGGGCGTGGTGGGCCACCAGCCGCTGCAGGCGCCCGGGCAGAGCTTCGAATACACCAGCGGCAGCCAGATCGCCACGCCGGCGGGCTCGATGCATGGGAGCTATTTCTGCGTGGCCGAGGATGGCGAGCGCTTCGAGGCGCCGATCCCGGCCTTCGCGCTGAGCATGCCGCGCACGCTGCATTGAAGGGCGCCGCGGCGTGAGGCGCCTCAACGCGGCCGGCGCCGCGGAGCGCCCTGCGCCGTCAGGCAGGCTCAGCGCTTGCCGCGCATGGTCCACCACACCAGGACCAGCACCAGCGCCAGAACACCGAAAGCCTCAAGGTAGATGACCCACATCCGCACACGCTCCAGAACGCCCGATTCTATCGTCCGGACCGATGCGGGCCGGCGGGCGGCACTGCGACTGGGCGGGTTGCTCACCGCGGGCGCGCTGGCCGGCTGCGCGCTGGCACCCGCAGCAGCGGCCGGACCCGACCTGAGCCTGGACCCGCTCGATGGCCTTGGGCAGGCCATCGACGCGCAATGCGCGCTGCCCCGGCCGCCCGGTGTCTGGCCGACCCTGTGCGCCCAGTGGCGTGAGGTGCGCAGTGCACCGGCTGCCTGGCTGCGCGAGCGCTTCGAGGCGCGGCCGCTGATCGGCCCTGACGGCGCCACGCGCGGCCTGATCACCGGCTACTTCGAGCCCGAACTCAGCGGCAGCCGCGAGCCCGACCGGCCGGGCCAGGTGCCACTGCTGCAGCGGCCGCCGCCGGGCAGCGCAGTGGCGCGGGCGAGCCGGGCGCAGATCGAGCAAGCCGCGACGCCACCGGCGCCAGTGCTGGTCTGGCTCGACGACCCGGTCGACGCCTACTTCCTGCAGGTGCAGGGCTCGGGGCGTGTACGGCTGCGCGATGGCGCGGTGATGCGGGTGGGGTTCGCCGGTGACAACGGGCATGCCTATCGCGCCATCGGACGCGACCTGATCGAGCGCGGCGAGATCGCCGCCGAGGACCTCAGCGCCGCGACGATCGCGGCCTGGCTGCGCGCCGATCCGGCCCGTGGTCGCGCGCTGATGCAGCGCAATCCGCGCTACGTGTTCTTTCGCGAGACCGTGCCGGCGCCGCGCGACGCCCTCGCCGGCCGCGACGGGCCCGCGGGCTCGCTCGGCGTGGCCCTCACACCGCTGCGCTCGGTGGCGGTCGACCCGCGTGCGGTGCCGCTGGGCTCGCTGCTGTGGCTGGAGGCGCAGGACCCGCGCGGCGGCGTGCTGCGCCGGGTGGTGGTGGCGCAGGACACCGGGGCGGCGATCATCGGCTCGCCGAGGGCTGACCTGTACTGGGGCACGGGGGCGGCGGCGGGCCAGGCCGCCGGCCTGATGAAGCACCCCGGCCGGCTGTGGCTGCTCAGCCCGCGGCCCTGAGGCTCAGCGCGGCTACGAGCGCGGCGTGTTTTCCTCGAGCAGCTTCTCGAGGCGCTCGCCCGGCACATAGCCCTGCTGCCGCTTGCCGTTGCCGAAGAACAGCGTGGGCGTGGCCGAGACCGAGAGCTTCTGGGCGAGCTCGCGGACCTTGGCGATCGGGTTGTCGCAGTTGCCGGCGTTCGCGGGCACCTTGCCGGAAAGCATGAGGTCGTTCCAGGCGGCCATGCGGTCGGGGGCGCACAGCGCCTTGCGGGCCTTGGTCTCGGAATCGGCCGCGAGGAAGGCCACCGGGAAGGTATAGATGGTGACATCCTTGAGCGCGAGCAGTTCCTTGCGCATGGTGCGGCAGTAGCCGCAGTTGGCATCCTCGAACACCGCCACCACGCGACGGCCGTTGCCGACCACCTGCTTGAGCGCCAGGTTCAGCGGCAGGTCGCGGAAGCTGATGGTCTGCAGCTCGTCGACCCGCTCGCGGGTGAGGTTGCGGCCGGCGCGCAGGTCGATCATGGCGCCATCGACGAAGGCGAACTGACCCTTCTCGTCGACATAGATGAGGTCGCTGCCCAGGCGGACCTCCCACATGCCGGGCATGGGCGTGCGGCGGACTTCATCGACCTTGTAGCGGCCCTTGAGCCAGGACTCGACCGCGGTGCGGACCGTGGCGGCCTCGCCTGAAGGGGGTGGCGGCGCGCCGGTGGGCGTGGGCGACTGGGCCAGGGCCGGGCCGGCTGCGAACAGCAGCGCGCAGGCAAGCCGACGGGCAAGACGCGGCAGACCGATGAACAGACTCATGGGCATTCCTGGAGAGCGGCTAGGACACCGCGTGGCGGATAAGGCGGCGGCGCAGCCAGGGCGTGCCGGCGACCAGGCGCCAGCCGGTTTCGCGCAAGGCGCGCAAGGGCTGCAGCGCGGCCGGCAGGGATGCGGCCGAACCGGCATCAAACAGGCGCTGCAGGCCATCGGTGGCGAAGGCCATGGCCAGCACCGGTTCCCGGCGGGCCCGCTCGTAGCGCCGCAGCAGCAGGTGGTCGCCGAGATCGCGGAAGGGCTCCCGGCCGGCGATCACCGAGAGCAGCTCGGTGACATCGCCAAAGCCCAGGTTCAGGCCCTGGCCGGCGAGCGGGTGCACCGCATGCGCGGCGTCGCCGAGCAGCAGCGCGCGCGGCACCACCATGCGCTCGGCGCGAATCAGGCGCAGCGGGAACGCCTGCGCCGGGCCGAGCGGGCACAACGCGCCGACCACACCCTGTGCAGCCTCGGCCACCCGCAGCGCGAAGCCTTCGCTGGAGAGCGAGAGCAGTTCATCGGCGAGCGGTTCTGGCGCCGACCACACGATGCTGCAGCGATCGCCCGGCAGGGGCAGCAGCGCCAGCACGCCATGATCGCCGAACCACTGCCAGGCCTGGTCAGCGTGGCCGCGCGCGCAGGCGAAGTTGGCGACCACCGCGCGCTGCGGATAGGCCCGCTCGCTCACTGGAATGCCGAGCATGGCGCGCACCGGCGAGCCGGCGCCGTCGGCCGCCACCAGCAGCCTGGCCCGCAGGCAGGTGCCGTCGTCGAGCTCGACCTCGGCCGCCTGGGGGCTGGTGCGGGCCTGCAGCACCTGCGCGGTGCGCAGCGCGAGGCCGGAGAACCCCACCGCCTGGTGCAGCGCCCGGGTGAGCTGCCGGCCCTCAAGCACCCAGGCAAGCGCCGGCACGCCGGCCTCGTGGGCGCTGAAGCCGAGCTCGGGCGCGTCGGGCCGGCTGTCGGGGAAGACGCGCATGCGCTGGATGGCGGCCATGCGGGAGGCGTCAAGCGCAGGCCAGACCCGCAGCCGCTCGAGCAGGGCGCGGCTGGCCGGCGAGAGGGCATAGATGCGGGGATCCCAGTCGGCCGGCTCGGGCGGGGGCTCGGGCCCCACGAGCGTGACCCGAAGACCGGCCTGGGCCAGACCGAGCGCGGCCGCGCAGCCATTGGCGCCGCGGCCCACCACGATGACATCCGAGACGGCAGGCGTGCCGCTGGCCGGGGCGTATTGCATGCGCTGATTATAGGCGTGGGGCACACTGGCAGCCGTCCCTGACCCGACGAGCGAGTGCCCGTTACGCCATGAGCCAACTCGACCGCCTCTCGCGCATCCAGTCGATGCTGCGCGCCCGTGGCCTGCTGACCCGCGCCGCGCTGCTCTCCGAACTGGAGATCTCCTGGCCCACGCTCAAGCGCGACTTCGTCTTCCTGCGCGACCGGCTGAACATGCCGGTGGTGTTCGATCGTGAGGGCGGCGGCTACCGGCTGGGCGTGGCCGAGAACGGCCCCCAGTACGGGCTGCCGGGCCTGTGGTTCAACGCCCAGGAGATCATCGCCCTGCTCACCATGCACCGCCTGCTGCAGGAACTCGACACCGGCGGCCTGCTCGGCCCGCATGTGGCCCCGCTGATGGACCGGCTGCGCGGGCTGCTTGGCGCCTCGCAGGCCAGCGCCGACGAGGTGATCCGGCGGGTGAAGCTGATCCAGGCCCACAACCGGCCGGTGGCGCCGCGCTGGTTCGAGGTGATCGGCGGCGCGCTGGTGCAGCGCCAGCGGGTGGAGATCGACTACTTCACGCGCTCGCGCAACGAGCGCAGCCGCCGCGAGATCTCGCCGCAGCGGCTGGTCCACTACCGCAACGCCTGGTATGTGGAAGCGTGGTGCCACCAGAGCGGCGCGGTGCGGGTCTTCGCCATGGATGCGATCGAGAACGCCCGGCTGCTGGCCGTGCGGGCGCGGCAGGTGTCGGAGACGGCGCTCGACCAGGCGGTCGGCGAGGGCTATGGCATCTACCGCGGCAAGGCGAACCAGTGGGCTCGGCTGCGCTTCAGCCCGGACGCCGCGCGCTGGGTGCGCGCCGAGGTCTGGCATCCGCGACAGCAGAGCACCGACCTGCCCGATGGCGGGCTGGAACTGCGCGTGCCCTATGCCGCCACCCCCGAGCTCGAGCTCGACATCCTGCGCCACGGGGAACAGGTGGAGGTGCTGGGCCCGCCCGCCCTGCGCGAGCGCATCGCGCAGCGCCTGGCCCTGGCCGCCCGGGTTTACGCCGGGCCGGGCTCCTGAGCTATACTGCGGCCCTTCGCGCGGCGCCAAGCCGGGTCGCGCAGCGTCAGCACCCCAGGCCAAGTAGCTCAGTTGGTAGAGCAGCGGATTGAAAATCCGCGTGTCGGTGGTTCGATTCCGCCCTTGGCCACCATCCTTCAACGCCCAGCCGTCAACGGATGGGCGTTCTTGTTTGCCGGCTCTGTATTGCATCGCCGGTGGAACTCACCGGGTGGCCCGGACCCGCGCACTTACGGGAACTGACCGAACAACTGCGGCCGAGACCTGAGCAGCGCTCGAAGATTCAGGTGCTCTTCGACAAGATGCGGCGGGAAGCTATGGCACTGGGCGAGCAGGATCACCTGGCGATGATGGAAGTGCTGGCTCCGGAGCAGGTCACCCAGTACAACCGGCCCCGGGGCTGCTGATCGCGGCATCGGCGGTTGCGAACAGCGGACGACACGGACCTCTGCTCGCTCACGACCGACGGGCAGCTACTATCGAGCCTCCGGGGCCGCGCGCGATGTCGGTGTCGGGCAAGCATCGACATCGACACCTGCGCGACTCAGCTTGCCGGCCCTGTGCCGGCTCTGGTCCGAATGCATCCACGACTCCCGTGACCTAAGCCGCGCCTATGTCGATGTCCGTATCGCAGGCGTCGATCCTGCATCGATCACCATGTTCCACATCCACTGCGGCAAGCCCGGGATGCTGGGGCCGATCCTGGTGGACCTGGGGATCAAGCGCGATCTCAAGCAGGCCTTCGCCGGCAACCTGCTCACCGCAGAGATCCGCAACGACGAGCTGGTGGCCGTGCTCAAGCAAAGTCACGGCCCGATCGGCTCCATGACCGCAGGCTGCCCGATCCTGATCGGCAATCCGCTGGACCGCGTGAAGACCATCGCCGGCATGGCCGCGCTGGCGCGCGAAGGGGACCTGTACTTCAACCTGCACACCACCGGTCAGAACTATTTCGGCGACATACGCGGGCAACTGGAAGTGATGCGGGACTGAAGCAGGACCCGATAAGGGCATGACTGTCGGCTCATCCCTCTCACTCGCGTCTGCACCAATCGCCATGCGAAGACTTCTTGAACCCTCCGCGGTCATGCGCCAGGACAACGGCCGGACCCGTGCCTTCCTTTCGGTTGTCGCACTGACCGTCGCTGCCGCCATGTTCGTGGCGGCAGCGGGCTCCGGGAATCCGGAGACACTGGAGCCGCTGCCGGATTGGATCAACACCGGCGCGAACCTGATCTGCGTGGTCATCGGCGTTCTGGTGCTGCTGCCACGGACTCGTGCGGGCGCCAGCCTCGCCGCGGCCCTGAACATGGTGGCCTCGATGCTCACGAACTACCGGATCGACGGACAG
>CAIZPE010000105.1 GCA_903934795.1 uncultured bacterium
CAGCCCACCGATTACGCCGCCGGTCTGGAGGGCCTCCCGGTACGCGGCCTGCGCATCGGCTGGCTGGCCGACATGGGGGTGGGGCTGCCGCTCGATCCGCAGGTGCGTCAGGCCAGCGCCGCCGCCGCCGCGGCGCTGGCCGCTGCGGGCGCGCAGGTCAGTCCGGTCGCGCCCTGGCTGAGCGCCGAGATGCTCGACGGCATCTGCACCTTCCTCGAGGCGCGCTCGTACAACGACATCGCCGACATGCCGGCCGAGCGGCGCGCGCTAGTGCTGCCTTTCGTGATGCGCTGGTGCACCTGGCGGGCCGCAGGCTTCTCGGGGCGCGATGTCATGACCGGCTTCGCGCGACTGATGGCCATGCGCGAGGCGGCGGTGCGGGCGGTGTCGGCCTTCGACTTCGTGATCTCGCCGGTCTCGCCGGTGGTGTCGTATCCGGCCGAGCAGCCCAGCCCCGGCAACGATGCCACCAACGCGCTCTCGCACATCGCCTACACCGTGGCCTTCAACTTCAGCGAGCAGCCTGCGGCCTCGGTGAACTGGGCGGCGTCGGCCGAGGGCATGCCGCTGGGCGTGCAGGTGGTCGGGCAGCGCTTCGACGATCTCGGCGTGCTGCGGCTGTCGCGCGTGCTGGAGCAGCTGCGCCCGGCGCAGCGGCTCTGGCCGCTGCCGGTCGTGGCCTAGAAGATGTGCACGGCGTTGGGTGCGAACAGGCCGATCACGCTGAACACCACGCCGAGCACGCCCAGACCGCCCGAGATCCAGGCCAGCGCCGCGATGCCGGTGATGATCGTGGCCGAGGCCAGCACGATTGCGATCTGCACCGCGCCGCTGGCGATCTCGTACTGGTGGTAAGCCGCCATCGAGCGGTCGCGGCGGGCCTCGGCCTGCTTGGCGCGGGCCATGAGTTCCTTGCGGCCCTCGCCGGTCTCGGGCTCGGAGTCGTAGCGGGCAGCGGTCTTGCGCCAGGCCTCGGTCTGCTTGCCCACCGCCTCGGGGGCGGCGGCGCCGGCCTGCAGTTCGGCGGCCTCGGCGGCGGTGCGCAGCGTGGTCATGCGCACGGTCTTGGCCTGGTAGAAGTTCCAGAGATTGGCCGCCTCGATGTTGGCGCTGAGGGCGGCGGTCTGGGCGGCCTTGCCGAGGGTCTCGGAGAAGGCCAGCACCAGCGCGAGCATCGCGATCAGCAGCGCAATGCCCTTGTGGGATGTGTCGACATGACCGGCAGCGGACATCGCAGGCTCCTGGGCGTGTCCTCGCCGGGCGCGCGTGCCGGCGACGGGACGCGCGATTCTAGCGTGGCGCCACGGGCGCGCCACGCGCGGTATGCCGGCCTCAGTGGACGAGGCTGCCGGGATCGCACACCGACTGGACGGTCCAGTCGAACACGCGCCTGGCCTTGGCCTGCGCGGTCATTTCCTCGGCCAGTTCCTCCAGATGCTCGAAACGCGCGGCCGGGCCGTGCGCGTTGCACTCGCTCTCGAGCAGGTCGTCGTCGATCAGCATGTCGGTCATGATGGGTGCCTCCTGTCGAGCCATGGTGCGACCGCTCCTCGCGCCGTGACGCGCGGATGCCGACGACGCGGCGCGCGATCCCGATGAGCGGCGCGCCGTGCCGTTCAGGGCCGCCGAACGGTCGGTCAGACCGTGTTATAGCGGGGCTCTCAGGCCCGGACGATGAGGCTGCGCAGGCGGCCTGCGTGCCGGTTCATCAGGCGCGGCGTTCGCCAGCGCAGGGGCCATCCCTTACCATCGGCGGATCGCGCAGGCAGCGCTGCGGCCTGCATCCGCGCCGCTCATCCCTTCCTGTTTCCCCACCGAGGAGTCCTCATGTCTCAAGCCTATATCGTGTCCGCCGTCCGCACCGCGGGCGGCCGCAAGGGAGGCCGGATGTCCGGCTGGCATCCTGCCGATCTCGCCGCCGAAGTGCTCAACGAACTCATGGCCCGCACCGGCGCCGATCCCGCGCTGGTCGAGGATGTGATCATGGGCTGCGTTGGCCAGGTCGGCGAGCAGGCCACCAATGTGGCCCGCGGTGCGGTGCTTGCCTCGAAGCTGCCCGAGAGCGTGCCGGGCACCTCGGTCGACCGGCAGTGCGGCTCCTCGCAGCAGGCGCTGCACTTCGCCGCCCAGGCGGTGATGTCGGGCAGCATGGATGTGGTGATCGCCGCCGGCGTCGAGAGCATGACCCGGGTGCCCATGGGCCTGTCGGTGGCGCTGCCCGCCAAGAACGGCTTCGGCAGCTACATGAGCCCGGCGCAGCAGGCCCGCTATCCGGGCGTCCAGTTCAGCCAGTTCACCGGCGCCGAGATGCTCGCGAAGAAGTACGGCCTGAGCAAGGACGAGCTCGACGAGTACGCCTTCCGCAGCCACCAGCGGGCGGCGGCCGCCACCCAGGCCGGCGCCTTCCGCGACGAGATCGTGCCGGTGCGCGTGCGCCTGGCCGACGGCAGCCTCACCGACGAGCTGCACACCGTCGACGAGGGCATCCGCTTCGAGGCCTCGCTCGAGGGCATCCGTGGCGTGAAGCTGATCGCCGAGGGCGGCGTGCTCACCGCGGCCAGCGCCAGCCAGATCTGCGACGGCGCCTCCGGCGTCATGGTGGTCAACGAGCGTGGCCTGAAGGCCCTGGGCGTCGAGCCTCTGGCCCGCATCCACCACATGACCGTGATCGGCCACGATCCGGTGGTCATGCTCGAGGCGCCGCTGCCGGCCACCCAGCACGCGCTGCGCAAGGCCGGCATGAACATCGACGACATCGATCTCTTCGAGGTCAACGAGGCCTTCGCCTCGGTGCCGGTGTCGTGGCTGAAGGCCACCGGTGCCGACCCCGAGCGGCTCAATGTCAACGGCGGCGCCATCGCGCTGGGTCATCCGCTGGGCGGCTCGGGCACCAAGCTCATGACCACCCTGGTCCACGCGCTGCGTCAGCGCGGCAAGCGCTATGGCCTGCAGACCATGTGCGAGGGCGGTGGTCTGGCCAATGTGACCATCGTCGAGCGGCTCTGACGCCGCCCGCCATGACCGCGCCCCGTCATCGGGTCGTCGGCCGGCTGCCGGCAGCCGTGCTGTCTGCGGCCCTGGCGCTGGTCGTGCCTGTCGGCGCCCGGGCCCAGTCCGGCGCGTCCGAGGGCGCTGGTCCCGGGGGCAGTGGCGAGCGCATGGGGGCTGGCGATCGTGTCGGCCCTGGCGAGCGCCCCGGCGCCAGCGACGCGCAGCGGCTCGACGCGGTGGTGGTGCGCGCCGAGCGCAGCCTCGAGGAACGATTCGCGGCCACCGGCTCGCGGGTCACGGTCACCCGCAACGACATCGAGCAGATGGGCGCCGACACCATCGCCGATGTCCTGCAGAAGCTGCCCGGCGTGCAGGCTGCGCCGAACGCCTCGGGCTCGGTCGACATCCGCATGCGCGGCATGGATCGCGGCGCCACCCAGATCCTGGTCGATGGCCAGCGCGTGAGCGGCGGCCGGGCGAGTGCGCAGCTGCCCTTCGATCAGCTGCCCGCCGACATGATCGAGCGCATCGAGGTGCTGCGCGCGCCCTCGGCCGAATACAGCGGTGCCACCGGCGGCACCCTCAACATCGTGCTGCGCGAATCCGCGCCGCGGCCCGAGACCAGCCTGCGGCTGAGCGGCCAGCAGGCCTTCGGCGAGCAGGCGCCGCGGCTGTTCTACAGCCGCAATGCCGGGCTGCCGGGCGACAGCCGCTGGACCTATCTGGTCTCGGTGTCGGCCGGCGAGCGCCTCTGGGGCAGCGACCTGCATCGTGAGGTGGTTGGCGCCGATGGCACCCGCACCGGCGGCGACGATCACCTGCGTGGCCGCACCCGCGAGCTCACCGTGCTGCCGCGCCTGAACGGCCGGCTCTCGGCCACCGACAGCGTGGTGCTGCGCGCCACGCTGCTCGCCGCCGAGACCGACAGCCGCTCCGAAGGCAGCCTCGGTGGCGCGCGTGCCGACGGATCACCGGTGGCTGGCGGCTCCCGTGAGGCTGGCGACATCCACCGCCAGCTGATGCAGCTGCGCGCCGACTGGACCCGGCGGCTGTCGGCGGCGCGCCTCGAGACCCGTGCCTCGGTGGAGCGTTCCGGCGAACGCATCGCCCGCGAGCGCCTGGAGTGGCTCGACACCCAGACCACCAGCGGGGCAGGCAACCGCAGCACGCTGGCCTCCGAGTTCGGTGATCGCCGCAGCGAGCATGCCGCCCAGGCCGCCATCAAGCTCACCGGCACCGGCGGCGAGCAGGTCTGGATGGCCGGCCTGGAATTCGAGCAGCGGCGCCTGAGCATCGAAAGCCACCTGGCCACGGGCGCGGCGACGCCCACCGACCGTCAGCTCGCCTCGTGGTTCAACCGTCGGGTGCTCTGGGGCCAGAATGAGTGGGCGCTGCCGGGGCGGGGCACGCTCACCGCCGGCCTGCGCGCCGAGGCGCTCAGCCGTGGCACCGAGGTCGATGGCATCCGGCAGCAGGATTCGCCCGAGCAGTGGCAGCCCTCGCTGCACTGGCGCCAGCCGCTCGCCCAGGGCTGGCAGGCGCGCGCCAACCTCGCCCGCATCCGCAAACTGCCCGCGCTCACCGACACCATCGACCGGGTCATCCCGGGCTGGGGCAGCAACTCGCCCACCCGGCCCGACCTCATCGGCAACCCGGCCCTGCGCCCTGAAACCACCTTCAGCCTCGACACCGGCGTGGAGCGCCGTCTCGAGGGTGGCGGACAGGCGGGTGTGAACCTCTTCGTGCGCAGCATCGATGACCTGATCGTACGCCGCACGACCGAGGT
Source organism: uncultured bacterium (assembly GCA_903934795.1). GTDB lineage: Bacteria > Pseudomonadota > Gammaproteobacteria > Burkholderiales > Burkholderiaceae_E > Quisquiliibacterium. Next base: position 4,778 of record CAIZPE010000105.1, read on the forward strand.
GTCAGGGCGCTGGCAGCAGCGGCCCGAGAACCTCGGGAGCGCGCTGGTCTGGGGCATCGAGGCTGATCTGCGCCAGCACCTCGGCGCGATCGGCGCGCGCGGCTGGAACCTCAGCGCCAATGCCAGCCTGCTGCAGTCGCGGGTCGATGACGGCACCGGCTGGCAGGGCCGTATCCCGGGGCAGGCCCACTACCTGGCCAACTTCTCGGTGGCCCGGCCCATGCCCCGCACGGGCGGCGCCTTCGGCGGCGTGTCGCTTTCCCTGAAGGGGGCCTCCGACCTGGGCAGCAGCGCGGCCATGAGCGGCCGCGAGCGGGCCCGGCTCGGCGTCGATGCCCACGCCGGGCAACTCATCAGCGGCCTGGGCTTCTGGCGGCTCGATGTCTTCAATCTGGGCAACACCCGCATCCGCCGCGAGCGCGTGGACGCCGCCGCCGCCGGCAGCCGCTACGAGCAGTCGGCCGAGACCTGGGGCACCCGGCTGCTGCTCACCGTGGGCACCCGCTGGTAGCGCGGTGCCTCAGCCGGGCTGCCAGCCCTTCTTCAGGCGCTTGGCGATCGACCAGCGGTGCACCTCGGACGGACCGTCGTAGATCCGGAAGGCCCGGATGTCACGGAAGATCTGCTGCACCGGCGTGTCCTCGGTGACACCGAGCCCGCCCAGCACCTGCACGCAGCGGTCGGCCACCCGGTAAAGCGCCTCCGAGACCGCCACCTTGGCGATGCTCGATTCATGCGTGCCGGGCTGGCCCTGGTCGAGCACCCAGGCGCACCAGTCGATGGTGAGCAGCGACTGCTGCAGGTCGATCTCGTTGTCGGCGAGCATGAAGCCCACGCCCTCATGGTCGATCAGCGGCTTGCCGAAGGCCTTGCGCCGGCAGGCGTAATCCACCGCGATGTCGTGGGCGCGCCGCGCCGCGCCCCACCAGCGCATGCAGTGCGTGAGGCGCGCCGGCGCGAGTCGGATCTGCGCGTAGCGGAAACCCTGGTCGACCTCGCCGAGCACCTGGTCGGCCGGCACCCGGACATCATCGAGGGTGACCACCGCATGGCCGCCCGGCATGGAGCGGTCGATGGTGCCCAGGGTGCGTTCGATGACGATGCCCGGGGTGTCCATGTCGGTGAGGAACATGGTGGCGCCATGCTCGGTGCGGGCCATGATGATGGCCACGCCCGCGCCCTCGGCCCCGGTGATCAGCCACTTGCGGCCGCGGATCACCCAGGTGTCGCCGTCCTTGCGGGCGCTGGTGGCCATCATCGACGGATCGGAGCCGGCGCCGTCATCGGGCTCGGTCATCATGAAGGCCGAGCGGATCTGGCCGGCCGCCAGCGGGCGCAGCCAGCGTTCCTGCTGGGCCGGGGTCATCACTTTCTGAAAGAGGTGCATGTTGCCCTCGTCGGGCGCCATGCAGTTCATGGCCACCGGGCCGAGCATCGAGTAGCCGCAGGCCCGCAGCACGGTGGCGGTCTCGCGGTGGTTCAGGCCGCAACCGCCCCAGTCCTCGCCCACCTGGGGCGCGAGCAGGCCGGCCTCGCGGGCCCTGGCCTGCAGTTCGCGGCGCAGGTCATCGCTGGGGCCGTGGTGTTCGATGCGCGGATCGTGCTCGTAGGGAATCACCACCTCGCGGATGAAGCGCTCGGTGCGCGCCTGCAATTCGAGTTCGCGCGGGCTGCGGTTGAGTTCGATCATGGTCTGAACCTGGTGTGACGCGTGATGGGGAAGAAAGCCGGGCCGCCCCTGGGGCGGCCGGCTCAGGCGGATTCGGGGCCGGTGAGCATCGGCAGCTCGGGCCGGGTGGACCACTCGAGCAGCGAGTTGTCGTAGAGCGCCCAGTCGGGATGCCCGAGCATCTCGAGCACGAACGCGGTGGTGCTCGCCGCGATGCCGCCGCCGCAGTAGGTGATCGCGCGGCGGGCCTGCCAGGCGCCGGCCTGATCGAGCTGCGCACGCAAGGTCTCGTCAGGCAGCAGCCGGCCGGTGGCGGCATCGAGCATGTCGCGCGCCGGTACGCTGCCGCTGGCCGGGATGCGGCCGGGGCGTCCGTAGTGGGTGCCCCCGCTGCCGGCGAACTGCTCGCGGCTGAGCGCATTCAGGCGGCAGGTGCCGGCGTCATCGAGACTGGCCAGCACCTCGGCCGCGTCGGCGATCAGGCGCGCACGACGGCGCACGGTGTAGATCTCGGGGTGGATGGCCGGCAGCTCATCGGTGAGGGGCAGCCCCTCGGCGCGCCAGCCCTCCAGGCCGCCATCGAGCACCGACAGGCGCTCATGGCCGGCGGCATGCAGCACGTACCAGGCCCGGGTGATCGAGCCGAAGTAGCCGTGGCCGTAGAGCACCACCCGGTGGTGGTTGGCGATGCCGAGCCCGCCGAGCAGGGCGGCAATGCGCTCATCGCCGGGGAAGGTGTAGGGGTAGCGGCCTTGCGGATCGGAGAGATCGGTGGCCATGTTCAGGTAGCGCGCCCCGGGAATGTGCGCCTGCCGGTAGGCCGGCAGGCCGCTTTCCACGCGCGAGGCACCCACCGGCTGGACGATCAGCTGCGCGCTGCAGTCGATGATCCGCAGGTCGGGGTCGCGCAGATGCTGGTGCAGCCACTGCGGGCTGACCAGCATCCGGTCGCGCCGCGAGGGCGCGGTGGCGCTCATGGCTGCCGTGCCTGCCGGGTTCAGGCCGGGGTGAACAGCGGCACCGGCGGCCCGCCGTCGGTGGGCTTGAACACCACCCGCACCCGGTCGCCGATGCGCAGGGTGTCGAGGTCGCAGTCGGCGAAGTTGGTGAGCATGGTCACGCCTTCGTCGAGGGTGACATAGCCGATCGCGAAGGCGACGGGACCGGCGCGGCGGGTGACGCTCACGGTGTAGATGGTGCCGGTGCCGGCGGCCGGCTTCCACTCGGTGCGGTCGCTGCCGCAGTGCGGGCAGAGCGGGCGCGGGTACCAGTGGTACTCGCCGCAATCGGCGCACTGCTTGATGAGCAGCCGGCCTTCGGCGGCGGCCTGCCAGAAGGGTTCGCTGTCGGGGTAGAGAACCGGGGCGCTGAGCTTGCGATCCTGATAAGGGGTGGCCATGGTGTTCACTCCCGTTCCATGATGAGGGTGCCGCTGCCGTGGCGATTGCCGAGCAGGCCGCCGGTGCCGTGCGCGAGGGCGAGCTGGCAGTTGGGCACCTGCACCCGGGGATGGGCCTCGCCGCGCAGCTGGCGCACCGCCTCGATCACCTTGGTGATGCCGCCGCGGTTGGCCGGGTGGTTGTTGCACAGCCCGCCGCCATCGGTGTTGAAGGGCAGCTTGCCCACGCCGGAGATCAGGTTGCCGTCGGCCACGAAGCGGCCGCCCTGGCCCTTGGCGCAGAAGCCGAGATCTTCCAGCTGCACCAGCACGGTGATGGTGAAGCTGTCGTAGATGGAGGCGTACTGGATGTCCGAGGGCTTGACGCCGGCTTCGGCGAAGGCGATGGCGCCGGAGCGCACCGCGCCGGAATAGGTGAGGTCGACCTTGCCGCCGTCCTGGCCCTTGATGGACTCGCCGGCGCCGATGATCTTCACCAGCGGGCGCTTGAGTGCGCGCGCGATCTCGGGCTTGACGATCACCAGCGCGCCGCCGCCGTCACTGACCACGCAGCAGTCCATGCGGTGCAGCGGATCGGCGATCACCGGCGAGTTCAGCACATCTTCCACCGTGACCACCTCGCGCAGCATGGCGTGGGGATTGTGCTGGGCGTGGTGGGAGGCGGCCACCTTGATCCAGGCGAGCTGCTCGCTGGTGGTGCCGTACTCGTGCATGTGGCGCGCGGCCACCATGGCGTAGCTGTTGACGGTGACCTGGTAGTAGGGGGTCTCGAAGGGCGCGTCGGGCACGTTGGGTGCCACCACGCGCGGCAGCGTGCCGCTGTGCGATTCGCTGCGCGGCCGGCCGGCCAGGGTGACGAGCGCGACATCGCACTTGCCTGCGGCGATCGCCTGCGCGGCATGCGAGACATGCAGCAGGTAGGAAGAGCCGCCCACATCCGTGGAGTCGACATGCCGGACCTTCAGGCCGAGGTAGTCGACCATGCTCAGTCCGCCCATGCCGGGCGCGTCGCCGGCGCAGAAATAGCCATCGACATCGCGCAGGCTCAGCCCGGCGTCCTGGAGCGCACCGCGCGCGCACTCGGCGTGCAGCTGCGCCACCGTCTTGTTCTCGGCCTTGCGGGTGGGGTGCTCGAAGGCACCGGCGATATAGGCCTTGGCCCGGATGCTCATGCTGGGGGGTCTCCTGGGTTGACCGGCGGGCGACGCTGGCAGCGCCACGGCGGGCTGCGCGCTCACGCCGGTGAAACTGGCCGGTCGATGCTATCACCGGCCAGGGGAGACGCGATTTCAGGGATGACAACCCCGGGTGGGCGGGGTGGCGCCACGGTGTCGAAAGCCGTGGCCGGGCGCGGCGCCGGTGTCGAAAGCCGCAGCGGGCGCGGTCCGGATGCCGAAACCCGCGAGGCCGGGCGGCGCCCCTCCGAGGGCGGTGCCGCCTCAGCCGGCGCGGCCGATGATCTGGGCGGTGTCGATCAGTTCCTCGAGCAGCGCCATCGAGGCGGCGCCGGGCACCGAAAAGGGATCGAGCTGCGGCCGCTCGGAGTACTTCAGGAGCACCGAGGGGTTGATCTTCTCGAGCCGCACATGGCCCATGGTCCAGCCCGCGAAGCGGCGCCGGGCCACCTCCTGGTAGTGCAGCAGCATCACCTGCTGGTGCCGCGGGTCGCGCGCAATGAGGTTGTAGAGCTCGTTGACCGCGGCGCGTCCGCCCTCGAGCGCCTGCATGAAGACATCGCCGCCCTGGCAGAGCACGCCGGTGATGCCGAGCCGAGGATTGCGGGCCCGTGACTGCTGCAGGATGGATTCGGTGATCTCGCCGCTCGCCCCGTGGGCAACCCGGCTGGCATAGAGAAGGTTCACGAGCATGGCCGGCGCTCCTCAGGCATGGGTGCGGTTCATCAGCGCCAGGAACTCGCGGCGCAGGTTCGGGTCCTTCAGGAAGGCGCCGCGCATCAGGCTGTTGGTCATCTTCGACTCGCTGTCGCGCACGCCGCGCCAGTGCATGCAGAAGTGATCGGCCTCCATCACCAGGGCAAGGCCGTCGGGCTGCACCCGCTCCTGCAGCAGATCGGCCAGACGGGCCACCGCCTCCTCCTGGATCTGCGGCCGGCTCATCACCCACTCGGCCAGGCGGGCGTACTTGGACAGACCGATCAGGTTGGAGTGCTCGTTGGGCAGCACGCCGATCCAGACCCGTCCCATGATCGGGCAGAAGTGGTGGGAACAGGCGCTGCGCACGGTGATCGGACCCACGATCATCAGCTCGTTGAGCCGCTCGACATTCGGGAATTCGGTCACCGAGGGCATGGGCTGATAGCGGCCGCCAAACACCTCGCGCACGTACATCTTGGCCACGCGTGCGGCGGTCTCGCGGGTGTTGTGGTCGCTGTCGGTATCGATCACCAGGCTTTCGAGCACCGCCAGCATGCGCGACTCGACCTCGGCCTGCAGCAGCGGCAGTTCATGCGGCTCGATGAACCCGGCGATGTTGTCGTTGGCGTGGAAGCGCTCGCGCGCGGCCTTCAGGCGCTCGCGGATCTTCTGCGATACCGGCACGCCAAGGTCGGCGTCGGGGGAAGGGGATGGCGTGTCCATGGATGGTTTGGATGCGTCAGGGCCGCCACCTTACCGCGCTTCGGCGGGGCGCACCGGGATGCCCCTCGCCGGCGGCAGCGCAGGCGCAATCCGTGGCCCGATCGGCCCGCCGTGCGGCCGGGCGGTATCCTTTCGCGCGTGATCGGTCTTCCTGTCCCCCTGTCCCGTTCCGCGCGAAGCGGGCGCGTCGTGGCCCTGCTGGTGGTGGCCTGGTTGGCTGCGCCACTGGCCGCTTGGGCGGCGTCTGGCGACGCGCCCCGGCCGGCCCCGCCGTCGCGCCCGGCCGCCCAGGCATCCCGCGACTGCCCGGTATGCCCCGACATGGTCCCGGTGCCCGGTGGGAGCTTCCTGATGGGCAGCCCGGCGGGCGAGGAAGGGCGCCAGGAGAGCGAGGACCCGCCGCGCCGGGTGACGCTGCCCGGCTTTGCGATTGGCCGCACCGAGGTCACCCGCGGCCAGTACGCCGCCTTCGTGGAAGAGACCCGCCATCCGCCGGCCGATCGGTGCTGGACCAACGAGGCCGGCAAGTACGAGGAGCGCGCCGGTCGCGACTGGCGCAATCCCGGCTTCGTGCAGGATGACAGCCATCCGGTGGTCTGCGTGAGCTGGGACGATGCCCAGGCCTATGTTCGCTGGCTGTCGCGCAAGACCGGCCGCGCCTACCGGCTGCCCTCCGAGGCGCAGTGGGAGTATGCCGCCCGGTCGGGCAGCAGCACGGCCCGTCACTGGGGAGAATCGCCCGATCGTGCCTGCGAGCATGCCAACGTGGCCGATGAATCGCTGCGACCCACCCGCGCCCTGCCACCGAACTGGCCGCTGCACACCTGCGACGATGGCCATGCCCGCACCGCGCCAGTGGCGCGCTATGCGCCCAATGCCTTCGGGCTGCACGACATGATCGGCAATGCCCGCGAGTGGACCGAGGACTGCTGGCACGACAACCACGCCGGTGGCTCCACCGACGGCACGGCGCGCACGACGCCGGGCTGTCTCACCCGGGTGCTCAAGGGTGGCGCCTGGATCAGCATTCCTGCACTGGCGCGCTCGGGCACCCGCATCAAGAACGCCGCGAACCGTCGCTACGATGTGTACGGGTTCCGGGTGGTGCGCGGGGGCAGGGCGCCCTGAGGCCGGCCCCACCCGCCCGCCTCAGGCGGGCCCGCAAAAGCGAACGGGCATTGCTTGCGCAATGCCCGTTCTTGTTATGGCGCGCCCGGCAGGATTCGAACCCACGACCCCCTGGTTCGTAGCCAGGTACTCTATCCAACTGAGCTACGGGCGCACAGCCAAGGACTATAGCACGATCCGCAGCGCGTGTCCCGCTTCGGGCGCATCACCGCCCGGCCGCAGCCTCGGCCGCCTGCAACGCGGTCTTCATCAGTTCGGCCATCGTGCGGGCTTCGAGCTTGTCCATGATGTTGGCGCGGTGCGCCTCCACCGTCTTGATGCTGATGCTCAGGTCATCGGCGATCTGCTTGTTCAGCCGACCGGCAACGATCAGTTCGAGCACCTGCGATTCGCGCTGCGTGAGCCGATCGACCCGCTCGCGGGCCTGGCGGGCGGCATCGGCGTCGCGCTGGGCCGCTGCGCTGCGGGCGAGGCAGCGCCGCACGGCGGCGCACAGGTGGGCGTCGTTGAAGGGCTTTTCCAGAAAGTCGACCGCGCCGCGCTTCATGCTGGCCACGGCCATCGGCACATCGCCGTGGCCGGTGATGAAGAGCAGCGGCAGCGCGAGACCACGGCGCAGGATCTCCTCGTGAAGTTCCAGCCCGCTCATGCCGGGCATGCGCACATCGAGGATCAGGCAGGCGAAGGGCTCGCGCTGCGGCTCGCTCGCCAGGAAGGCCTCGGCACTGTCGTGCACGCGGGCCCTGAAGCCGTTGGCCTCGAGCAGCCAGCGCAGCGAGTCGCGCACCGCCTCATCGTCGTCGACCACATGCACCAGTCCCTCGACCATCGCGTCCTCGCGCAGGGCAGCTGCGCTCATCAGGCCGCCCTCGCGAGCTCGGCCTCGCCCGGCACCGGCAGGGTGAACCGGAAGACGCAGCCGCCACCGGACGCCGGCTCGGTCCAGAGCCGGCCCTGGTGGGATTCGACGATCGAGCGGCAGATGTTCAGGCCCATGCCCATGCCCTCCTGCTTGGTGGTGAAGAACGGTTCGAACAGCTTGGCAGCCGCCTCGGCCGACAGGCCCGGTCCGGTGTCGCTCACCGCGAACTCCACCCAGTCGGCGCGCCGGCTGACGCCCACCCGCAACTCGCGCCGACGCTGACCCTGCATCGCCTCGAGCGCATTGCGGATCAGGTTGAGCAGCACCTGTTCGACGAGGATGGGATCGGCCAGCAGCGTGGGCAGGGCCGGCGCGAGGTCGACCGCGATGCGGATGCCGTGCTTGCGGGCCTCGATCTCGGCCAGGCCGAGGGTCTCGTCGATGATCGCGGCGGCCTCGCAGGGGCGCCGCTCCGGTTCGCTGCGCTTGACGAACTCGCGGATGCGGCGGATCACCATGCCGGCGCGCTCGGCCTGCGCGGCGGTCTTGCCCAGAGCCTCCAGGGTCTCGTCGGGCTCGGGGGGCTGGCCGCCGCGCTGACGGGTGCGGATCCGCGCCGACAGGCCCATGCAGTAGTTGGCGATGGCGGTGAGCGGCTGGTTCAGCTCGTGGGCGAGCGAGGAGGCCATCTCGCCCATGGTCACCAGACGCGAGGTCAGGCCGAGCTTCTCCTCCTGTTCGCGCTGGCGGTCCTCGGCGGCATGGCGGCGGGTGACATCGCTGGCCATGAGCATCCGCGCCTGACGCCCGTCCACCCAGCGGATGCCGCGCGAGCGCACCTCGAACCAGCGGCCGGAGCCGGCATGGGCCACTTCGCAGGGCAGGCCGTCGGGATGACCTGCGGCGGCGCCGGCAAGTCCCGCGGGCGCCTCGGCGTCGTCGCCGAAGATCGCCCGGAAGGCATGGTTCGCGAACAGCGGCTCGACGGCGCCCGGCGCATCGGGCAGCACCCAGATCGCCGCATCGAGCTCGTCGAGCACGGTGGTGAATCGCTCGTGGGCGGAGGCCAGCGCCTCGCGGATGCGCTTGGGTTCGGTGATGTCGGTGATCGAGCTCATCCAGCCGGTCTGGCGCCGCTCGCGGTCGACCAGCGGCGAGACATACATGCGGGCATCGAAGCCGCTGCCGTCCCGACGCTGGATCCGCACCTCGAACCCGGAGGAGGGCGCACGCCCGGCCAGGATCATGTCGAGATTGGCGTACTGGGCCTCGTGGTCATCGGCCGGCCAGTAGGGATAGGGGGCGGTGCGCCCGACCAGTTCGTCGCGCGGATAACCGGTCATCTCGCAGAAGGCGCGGTTCACATAGATCACCCGCCCTTCCATGTCGAAGGCGCGCATGCCGGTGAGCATCGAGTCTTCCATGGCCTGGCGAAACGAGGTCTCCGCCGCGAGCGCGGTCTCGGTGTTCTTGCGGCTGGTGACATCGTGGGCCACGCCGTAGACATGACCGGTGCTGCCCTCGGGATCGCCGCGCAGAGACCACTGCAGCCATCGCCAGCCTTGCGGATGCTCGAAGCGCGCCTCGAAGTCGGCGCCATCGGGGGCGCGCTCGGCCGCCTTGAGCAGCGCCCGCGCCACCGCCTGCCGGTCGTGCGGGTGCGCAAGGTCGGTGAGGGAGCGTCGCTCGGCCAGCGGCCCGAACAGCGTCGAGAAGGCAGGGTTCACGCGGCCGAACCGGCCGGTGGCGTCGATCACGCACATCAGGTCGCCCGAGAGGCGGAACAGCCGGTCGCGCTCGGCCTCCGCCGTCAGGCGCCGGCGCGCATGACGCCACAGCAGCGCCAGGCTGATCGCGCTGGCCAGGCTCAGGCCGATCACCGCCAGCATCAGGCTGCGCTCCAGCAGCCGCGGGCGCGAGTCGAACACGAAGGCGCGCAGCCGCACCCCGCGGCCGGGCGGATCGAGCGGCAGTTCGTAGCTGAGGTTGGCCTCGTGGATGCGTCTTGGCGATGAGCTCACCAGCTCGTTGCCGCCCTGGTCGGTGAGCGAGACCTGGTAGCGTTCCCGAACCTCGGGCGAGAGGTACACGGTGAGGATGCGGCGCAGCGAGTAGCCGGCCACCAGCACCCCGGCGAAGACCCCTTCGCGCAGTATCGGGGTGTGAAGCTCCACCAGCACCTCGTTCTCGTCTCCGAGAAACGGGGCGGTGTAGAGCGGGCGGCGTTCGTCGCGGGCCTCGTGGAAGCTGCCGAAGCCGGCGGAGTCTTCCAGGCGGGTGCCGGGTGTCCGCATGGCCACGCCGGGCACACCGCGTGCGGCGATCAGCCAGCGCACCTCGCGCTCCGGGCCCACGAAGGCGAGATAGGCAAGATCGGGATGACGGGTGAGGAAGTCGCGGGCCGGTGCCGGCGGGCCGCGGCGCGCCAGCGCCCAGTCGACGGCACTGCCGGCGATCTCGTCCTGGTGCTCGCGCAGCCCCAGCCGGATCGACTGCTGCGCCCATTCGATGTCGCGGTACAAGGCCTGCCGCTGCTGATCCTCCATCACATGGTGCAGGTACCAGAAGAAGCCACCCATGAGCAGCCCGAAGGCCAGCAGACCTGCCGCGTGGGTCAGCGTGAACCACTTGATCGCCCGGAGTTCGGCCGGGGGCGAGCTGTCCTGGGTGCGGGGCTGCATGGCGGCGCAGTTTACGGGGGGCACTCCGCATGGCGCAATCGCAAATGTCACAATGCGGAAAGCATTTGCGTATGGTGCAAATTTGTCTTGTGGGCACCGTGCCGCCTACCTAGAATCCGCCGGACAGGGCCACCCTTCGAGGCCCGCCCGCACCGCCCATGATGGGGGAGACCATGTCCGCTGTTCCCGAATCCCTGCCTGGCGCCGGCAACCCCGCCGACGCCGACCCTGCCGAAACCCAGGAGTGGCTCGATGCGCTCGAGGCCGTCATCGATCGCGAAGGCCCGCAGCGCGCGCACTTCCTGCTCGAGTCGCTGACCGAGAAGGCGCGCCGCTCCGGCGCGTTCATTCCGTTCTCGGCCAACACCGCCTACATCAACACCATCCCGGTCCACCTGGAAGAGCGCTCGCCCGGCAATGCCGAGTTCGAGGAGCGCATCCGCAGCTACATCCGCTGGAATGCGATGGCCATGGTGGTCAAGGCCAATCGCCACAACCCGCCCGATGGCGGCGACCTCGGCGGCCACATCGCATCCTTCGCCTCGCTGGCCACCATGATCGGCGCCGGCATGAACCACTTCTGGCATGCCCCGCACGAGGGCCATGGCGGCGACCTGGTCTACTTCCAGGGCCATTCCGCGCCCGGCATCTACGGCCGCGCCTATCTGGAAGGGCGGCTGAGCGAAGACCAGCTGCTCAACTTCCGCCAGGAGGTTCAGGGCAAGGGCCTGTCCTCGTATCCGCATCCCAAGCTGATGCCCGACTTCTGGCAGTTCCCCACGGTGTCGATGGGCCTGGGCCCGCTGATGGCCATCTACCAGGCGCGCTTCCTCAAGTACCTGCACGCCCGCGGCATTGCCGACACCGCCAACCGCAAGGTCTGGGTGTTCTGCGGCGATGGCGAGATGGATGAGCCCGAGTCGCTCGGCGCGATCGGCCTGGCCGCTCGCGAGAAGCTCGACAACCTGATCTTCGTGGTCAACTGCAATCTGCAGCGGCTCGACGGCCCGGTGCGCGGCAACGGCAAGATCATCCAGGAGCTCGAGGGCGAATTCCGCGGCTCGGGCTGGAATGTCATCAAGCTGCTCTGGGGCTCGTACTGGGATCCGCTGCTCGCCCGCGACAAGGACGGCATCCTGCAGCGGGTGATGGAAGAGACCGTCGACGGCGAATACCAGGCCTACAAGGCCAATGACGGCGCCTATGTGCGCCGCCACTTCTTCGGCAAGCACCCCAAGCTGCTCGAGATGGTCTCGCGCATGACCGACGATGACATCTGGCGCCTGAACCGCGGTGGCCACGATCCGCACAAGGTCTACGCGGCCTTCTCGGCGGCGACCCGTCATCGCGGCCAGCCCACGGTGATCCTGGCCAAGACCGTCAAGGGCTACGGCATGGGGCGCGCCGGTGAGGCCAAGAACCCCACCCACCAGCTCAAGAAGCTCGACGCCCAGAGCATCCGCGAGTTCCGTGACCGATTCGGCATCCCGGTGCCCGACGACAAGCTCGACGAGCTGCCCTTCTACAAGCCGGCCGAGGACGCGCCCGAGATGGTCTACATGCACGAGCGTCGGCGGGCGCTCGGCGGCTATCTGCCGCAGCGGCGCCGGCAGTGCGAGGAGCAGCTGGTGGTGCCCGAGCTCACCGCCCTGCAGTCGGTGCTCGACCCCACGCCCGAGGGTCGCGAGATCTCCACCACCCAGGCCTTCGTGCGGGTGCTCACCGCGCTGATCCGCGACAAGTCCCTCGGCCCGCGCATCGTGCCCATCGTTCCCGACGAGGCCCGCACCTTCGGCATGGAAGGCATGTTCCGGCAGCTCGGCATCTATGCCCCCGAGGGCCAGAAGTACACCCCGGTGGACAAGGACCAGGTCATGTACTACCGGGAGGACAAGGCCGGCCAGATCCTCGAGGAGGGCATCAACGAGGCAGGCGCGTTCAGCTCCTGGATCGCGGCGGCCACCTCCTACTCGACCAACAACCGCCAGATGCTGCCGTTCTACATCTACTACTCGATGTTCGGCTTCCAGCGCATCGGCGACCTCGCCTGGGCGGCGGGCGACATGCAGGCCCGCGGCTTCCTGCTGGGCGGCACCGCCGGTCGCACCACGCTGAACGGCGAGGGCCTGCAGCACGAGGACGGCCACAGCCATGTGCTGTCGGCCACCATCCCCAACTGCGTGTCCTATGACCCCGCCTTCGCCCACGAGCTCGCCGTCATCATCCACGACGGGCTGCGCCGCATGGTCACCCGCCAGGAGAATGTCTTCTACTACCTGACGGTCATGAACGAGAACTACGCCCACCCGGGCCTGCGGGCGGGCGACGAGGACGGCATCATCCGCGGCATCTACCAGCTGCGCCCCGGCCAGCCGGGCACCACGCGGGTGCAGCTGCTCGGCTCGGGCACCATCCTGCGCGAGGTGATCGCGGCCGCCGAGCTGCTCGAATCCGACTGGCAGGTGTCTGCCGATGTCTGGAGCGTCACCAGCTTCACCGAGTTGCGCCGCGACGGCCTGGAGTGCGAGCGCTGGAACCTGCTGCATCCCACCGAGCCGCAGCGGGTGCCCTTCGTGGGCCGCCAGCTCGCCGGCCACGGCGGCCCGGTGATCGCGTCCACCGACTACATGAAGCTCTTCGCCGACCAGATCCGGCCCTACCTGCCGCGCGACCGCGACTACCGGGTGCTGGGCACCGATGGCTTCGGCCGTTCGGATTTCCGGGCCCGTCTGCGCGAGCACTTCGAGGTCAACCGCCACTTCGTGGTGGTGGCCGCGCTCAAGGCGCTGGCCGATGAGGGCAGCGTGCCCCCGCGCATCGTGGCCGAGGCGATCAGCCGATACGGCATCGATCCCGACAAGGCCAACCCCCTGTCCGCCTGAGAGACCGCACCATGAGCCAGACGATGGAAGTGCAGGTGCCCGACATCGGCGACTTCGCCGAGGTCGAGGTGATCGAGCTGCTGGTCAAGCCGGGTGACACCGTGGCCGCGGAGCAGTCTCTGATCACGGTGGAGTCCGACAAGGCCTCGATGGAGATCCCGTCCTCGGCCGCCGGTGTGGTGAAGGAACTGAAGGTGCGCCTGGGCGACAAGGTCGCCA
>CAIZPE010000106.1 GCA_903934795.1 uncultured bacterium
CGAGGGCCGCAGCCACCGCCGCGAGCAGCAGCACGGCCGCCACCGGCAGCCAGGGCTTGATGATGCCCTTGTGGCGCAGCACGAAGAACTGCCGCACCAGCACTCCGGCCAGCATGATGCCGGCGAGCACCAGCCAGCCATGACGGTGGCTGTAGGTGAACGGATAGTGGTTGCTGATCATGATGAACAGCACCGGCAGGGTGAAATAGGTGTTGTGGCCGGAGCGCAGCTTGCCCTGCCGCCCGGGCTCGGGATCGGGGGTCTGGCCGGCCCGGATCTGCGCCAGCATGCGGCGCTGCCCCGGGATGATCACCATGGCCACATTGGCCACCATCAGGGTGCCGAGCATGGCGCCCACATGCAGGTAGGCGGCGCGCGCGCTGAACACCTGCGACAGGCCCCAGGACACCGCCACCACGAACACGAACAGGGCCGCGGCGAGCAGCGTGTCGTGTTCCTTGAGGAGCCGGCACAGCCTGTCGTAGACCAGCCAGCCCGCCACGATGACCGCCGCCGAGATCGCGATGGCGGCCGGCACCGAGAGGGCCATCACCGAGCGGTCGATGAGATAGGTAGACGCGCCGAACCAGTAGACCACCGCGAGCAGACCCATGCCCGAGAGCCAGGTGGTGTAGGCCTCCCACTTGAACCAGTGCAGGTTCTCGGTGAGCGGCTCGTTGCGCGGGCCGGTGAGGTACTTCTGGCTGTGGTAGAAGCCGCCGCCGTGCACCGACCAGAGCTCACCGTGCACGCCGCGGTCGGTGTCGCCCGGCCGGGCAGGCGCGGTGAGGTGGTTGTCGAGCCAGACGAAGTAGAAGGAGGATCCGATCCAGGCGACGCCCGCGATCAGATGCAGCCAGCGGACGAGCAGATTCGCCCAGTCGAGGAGGTAGGCATCCATCAGCCCATTCTAGCCGCTGGCTTGAGCCCGACGAAGAATCGGCCATCGTCACGCTGGATGAGCACGGCCACACCGTCGGCCGCGCCCTGGATCAGGCGACGCGCCTGGGCCACCGACTGCACCGGCTGACCCTCGACCAGCAGCAGGGCATCACCCGGCCGGATGCCGGCGCGCGCGGCCACGCCGCTCACCTGCTCGATCAGCAGCCCCTGGGGCAGGCCCAGGCGCGCGCGCTCGGCGGCATCGGGCTCGCGCAAGGCCAGCCCCACCCGAGCGCCATCGGCTGCCGGCGCAGGCGCGCTCGCCGACGGGGCCGGCGGTGCGCTGCCGAGCGTCACCGGCAGTTCGCGCGTGGCGCGGTCACGCCACACCGTGAGCATCACCCGCTCGCCGGGGTTGGCCAGGCCGATCAGGCTGGAGAGGTTGCCCGAGCGCTGCACCGGCTGGCCGCCCACGGCGATGATCACATCGCCCGGCTTCAGGCCGGCCGCCGCCGCGGCGCTGCCCGGCAGCACCTGCGAGATCAGCGCGCCCGAGGGCGCGCTCAGACCGAAAGAGCGGGCCAGGGTCTGATCGAGATCCTGCGCGGCCACGCCCAGGCGACCATGCTGCGCCTTGCCGGTGGCGAGGATCTGATCCTTGACCCTGAGCGCGACATCGATCGGGATCGCGAAGCTCAGGCCCTGGAAGCCACCCGAGCGCGAGAAGATCTGGGCATTGATGCCGACCACCGCGCCGCTGCCGTCGAACAAGGGCCCGCCCGAGTTGCCGGGATTCACCGCGGCATCGGTCTGGATGAAGGGCACGACGGCGTCACCGGGCAACGAGCGGCCCTTCGCGCTGACGATGCCCTGGGTGGCGCTGTGCTCCAGGCCGTAGGGCGCGCCAATGGCGAGCACCGGGTCACCCACCTCCAGGCCACGGGGGTCCCCCAGACGCACCGTGGGCAGACCGCGGGCTGCCACCCGCAGCACCGCCACATCGGTGACCGGGTCGGCGCCGATCACCCGGGCGCTGAACTCGCGCCGGTCAGCCAGACGCACGACCACCTGACGCGCGTCGCGCACCACATGCGCGTTCGTGAGCACCAGGCCATCCTCGCTCACGATGAAGCCCGAGCCCTGGCCGCGAAACGGCTCGCGCTCCCCCTCGACCATGACGCCGACCACCGCCGGGCCAGCCGCACGCACGATCGCGCGGTAGTCGGGCCGCGACAGCAGCACGGGGGTCGAGGCCTCGCGTGTCGGTGCTTGCGCAGTCGCGCCGGGGGTGGACGCCAGCAGCGCCGCAGAGCTCCCGGCAGCGAGGATGCCCGCGGCGACGAGCGCAGCGCGGAGGGTCTTGTCAGGCATGTCGGCTCCTGTTCGGTCAGCGCGGGATTCGCGCAGGACGGACAGTGCAGGTTCGCGATTAGCCGACGATGAGGCGAGGGTTAGGCCGGGGTTAGGAAAGAGGCCAGGCGTACTGGATCGACGATGCAGAATAAGCATCGATTGCTTATAATCTCCCCGGTGAACACGATCACATGGCGCACCAGGGCACTGCGACAGTTGCGAAAGATCGAAGCAGTCGCCGGCAAGCGCATCCGCCTGGCTGTTTCCGAGGAACTCGCAGATCTTTCAGCGGCAAGGAATGTGAAGGCACTGGTCAACCACACCTACGGTTACCGTCTCAGGGTGGGCGACTACCGGGTCTTCTTCGATTACGACGGGATCATCCGGATCATCAGCATCGAGGAAGTGAGAAAGCGGGATGAACGCACGTACTGACTTTCAGGTGATCCTGGGGCAAGACGGAAAGCCGGCATTCGTCGTGGTGCCTTACGACCAGTTCCAGCGGATGCGGGGCCGCGCGATGGCAGATGTCGTGCCACACGAGGTGGTGAACATCGCCTTCGATCGCGGAGTCTCGCCGATGTGCGCATGGCGTGAGCATCTCGGATTGACCCAGGCGGAACTGGCCTCCCGGATCGGCATCTCACAAGCGGCCTACGCGCAGATGGAGCGCGCTCGCAAGCCCAGGCAAGCAACGCTGGACAAGGTCGCGCGCGGGCTGGGTATTGAAGTCGAACAGTTGAACTGGTAGCGAGTCACCACGGCGTGTTGATCACGGACCGTAGACGATGAACGGCGCCCAGAAGAAGGGGTCCCGGTACTCGGGATGCCGCAACATATCCCGCTTGGCCCTGCTCATGGCCTGCGCGTGACCCTGCCCGGCCCTCAGCGCACCGTAGAACTGCTGCATGAAGAAGGCGGTTCCCTCGTCGTCGACCGGCCACAGGGACAGCGCCGTGCTGCGGTTGCCAGCGACATAAAGGGCATAGGGCAGCCCGAGAATGCCCTCGCCGAGCACGATCTTGCCCAGACCGGTCTCGCAGGCCGACAGCACCAGCAGATCACTCTTGACGCTGTAGGTCATCCACTTGGCCGCCGTGATGAACCCGTCGGTGTCGGGAGCCCGTTTCACCTGCCCCAGGATCAGGGCGCTCAGGTCGGGCACCTCGGTGTTGAGGTAGCCATGGGCAGCGAAGTGCAGATACCGGTACTGCTCCAGACGCCGCTCCCGGTTCAGGCTGAGCAGTTTCGCCTCGGTGGCCTCGGGCCCCAGGAAGGTCTCACCATCGGGGAACAGGCGGGCAATGGCGAGGATCTCGTCCTCGGTTCCGGGCAGATTCTGCAGGTTGCCGGAGAGGGACGCGAAGAAGTTGCGGCTGAGCTCGGCGGCGCGCGTCGAACGACCCGCAACGGGCTCGGCCGGATTCGCTGACAACTGCGCTGGCAGGGCGCGCGCCGGCACCGGCGCGGGCGCGGGGTCAGACGCCATGTAGATCGGCGCTCCCATCGCAAACAGATCGCGGCGGCGGATCGCCTGGTACTCGACCTGTCGTTGCCTGAGCAGGTTCAGGATGGACAGCGACTGGACGTAGCCGACATCGAAACGCTCGATCAGCAACGAATCGCCAAGCCTGAGCGCCTCGAAGGGCAACAGGGAAAGCGCACCGTCGGGGCTGATGATCAGTTGGCGCGCGCCCTCGAGCTTGTCGAGCAGCGGCTCGATCAGCCGCCGGGCGAGGCTGCGCGAGAGCGCGGCGGCCATGGTGCCGCGCTCGGCGGTCGACATCTCTGCACCGCCCTTCGGCGCCACCGCAAGCGGACCCGCAGCGCGGCGACCGCGCATCGCCTGGCGGACCGCCTCTCCAGAGGACAGCCGCTGCTGGAACTGCGTGACCTGCTTGTCGATTTCATCGGCAGGCCCGAGGTCGACCGCGACCGGCGCCGCCGTGCCGCGCAGCACGAACGCCCACAGGCGCGAACGAAGCTCGGACCCTGCACGCTCATCGGGCGGAATGATGAGGTAGCTGATGAAGGCTGCGTCTGCCGGAATCAGCCCCTCCGGCGCGCGCGCGAGCGCGGTGATCCGGCTGACCGCCGCATACCGCGGATACTCCCGCAGCAGACGGTCGCGCAGCCCGGCCAGTTCATCGCGCGCGCCCTCCTTCTCGCGGCGCAGTTCGCGCTGGGCCCTGGGGTCGGTGGCCACGACGATGCTGGCATCGAGTTCGGCGATCCGTGAGGACAGTTCCCGCAGCGCGGTTCTGTGCTCGGCGGGCAGGAAGGGCGAATCATCGGCGGCGGCCTGATCGATCACATCGAGGCATCGGGCGAACTTGCCGCGATCCAGGTAGGAGAGCGCAAGATTGAAAACCCGGTAGCCCTCGGTGGCCGGGTCTCTGACTTGAGC
>CAIZPE010000107.1 GCA_903934795.1 uncultured bacterium
GAGATTGCCGCAACCCATGACCGCAGCGCGCTCGCCGCCATGGTCATGACCTTGCTCGATCATGGGCGCCTGACGACCGAGGATCAGGCGGCTCTCCTTGGCCTCGCCCCGGGCAGTCGGGCAGCCCTGGCCAATGACCGTCGTGGCAAGCCGATCGGCACCAGCCGCGACCAGTACGAGCGTGTCGGCCATCTGCTGGGCATTCACAAGAACCTGCGCCTCTTGTTCCCGCAGAACCGGGATCTGGCTTACCGCTGGATGACCACCCGCAACAAGGCATTCGAGAATCTCACCCCGGTGGAGGTGATTCGCCAATGGGGGTTCGCCGGTTTGCTGATGGTGCGCGCCTACCTCGACCGCGCCCGGGGTGTCTGATCGGGCGCAAGCGTGGATTCGCTGTTTGACTGGCTCACGCTGGCCGATGTTCAGCAGGACTTCGCCCGCAACATCGTGTCCCTGCGGATGTCGCAGGATCTTTTCGACGACCTGTCATCGGACCCCGCCCATCGTCTGCTGGCCCAGCGGGTGGAAGACGACGTCAAGCCAGTGTCCTATCGATCACGAACCCCGATCATCGATCGACCATTCGAAGATGCCGAGTGGTTCAGCGCCATCGATTGGCCGTTCAGACATTGGCATGCCAGTCGGTATTCCGATGGCAGCTTCGGTGTCTGGTACGGATCGGAATCCGTGGAGACCACGGTCTTCGAGACCGCCTTTCACTGGTACCGCGGCTTGATTCTCGACGCAGGTTTCGAGCGGGAGAGCGTCATCGCCGAGCGCAAGGTCTATGCGGTGGCCTGCGCGGCGGCATTGCTCGACGCGCGCGAGCTCGCCGCCACCGATCCGGCGCTGCTGCATCCCTCGGACTACCGGTACTGCCAGTCAGCCGGCGCCCGAATTCATCGCGAGGGACACCCCGGCCTGCTGACGATGTCGGTACGCAGGGCGGGGGGCGAGAACGCCGTGATCTTCAATCCCGCAGTGCTCTCCAATCCACGGCATCTCTGTCAGCTGACCTACCGCCTCGAGAGCGAGCGGATCATCGTGGAGAAACAGCCCGGGTCGGCGTGGATCATTCTGGAGCTGTCGGGGTTCGCAGGGCAGACCTGATCAGGCGGCACCCCGAGGTGTGTTCCACCGATGACCCCTGTCAGCGCAGCACCGGCTTCGTCAGCCTCAGCGAAGCGCGTGCCACGCCCGCCCGATCAGCTCCCGCCAGGCCATCTCGGTCTTGCGGAATTTCTCGGCTCTGGGAACCAGGCTGCGCACCGTGAACGCCTCGGCAGCATCCACCTGATAGTCCACCCGGAAAGGCGTCACCACCAGCCCGGTCTCCTCGAACAGGTGCAGCGCCCGTGGCATGTGGAAGGCCGAGGTCACCAGCAGCACCCGGGTGCGTGACTTCTGCTGCAGCAGTTGGGCCACCGCATAAGCCTCGGCCTCGGTGTTCACCACCTTGGCCGTGGTGTGCAGCGCGATCTCCGGCACCCCCAGAAGCCGGGCGTGGCGCATCAGCACATCGCCCTCGGGCGGGGCGCCGGGCGCCCAGGGCAGCCAGCCGCCGGTGAACACCAGCAGCGGCGCCTTGCCAGCGCGGTAGAGCGCAATGCCGCCCCAGAAGCGGTCGCCGTCCGTCCACTCGCTCACGGCGGCCGGCCCCGGCGCAATGTCGCGCCCTTCGCCCAGCACCACGATCGCATCGGCCGCCGGCATCTCGGCGGCCTCCAGTCGCGGACCGCGGCCCTCCACCAGGGTCATGAGCGCATCGGAGAGCACCGGCGTGCTGCACAGCCAGAACAGCGCAAGCGCCGTCCACACCGGCCAGCGCCGCCGCAGCAGCAGCCCGCCGAGCAGCAGCAGGATGATCAGCCCGGTGGGCAGAATCAGGACCGGCAGGATCTTGTGTAGGTAGATGCCCATGCCGGTACGATAGCAGTGCGCAGCGGGCGCTCCGCCGCGCCCCCTCTGTCTTGCCTCAGGAGCCGTTCACGATGCATCGCCGCCAGGTCCTGCTTGCCGCCGCCGCGCTC
>CAIZPE010000108.1 GCA_903934795.1 uncultured bacterium
CCAGCGCCTGCGCCGCCTCGCAGGAGTTGATGTTCATCGCGTTGATCTTGTTGAGTTGGTCCTGCAGCTCGGTGAGCAGCTTGTCGATGTCGGGGGAGATCGACTGCAGGGCCAGCTTGAAGGCGTAGCCCACGGCGTTGGAGCCGATGTTCTGCAGCAGGGCCACGAACTGCTGCTTGTTGATGAAGGAAAAGGCGCCGCCGTAGATGTCGATGCCGCCGCACCCGGCCTTCAGACTGGGCAATTGGGCCTGGACGAGCGGGTAGTTGCGCCCAGGGGCGCGCATCATGAGGCTGCCGCCGGTGTAGAGGTTCATCGCCTGGCCCCGGAAGGCGCCGGGGCTGGTGACGTTGCCGATGGCCCCCAGGTCGTTGAACATCGTCTGCATCTCGGTGTTAAGGTCGGCGGGCAGCGCCGGAGCTGGGCCGATGGCGATGTTGGTTGCCAACAGTGCTGCCAGGGCTCGTCTGGTTTGCGTCATGGCGTGGTCCTCGATGCGTTGGGGGGCGTGGCCGGCTCGGCTTCGCGGGCCAGTGCGCCGATGCGCTCCAGCAGGTCGGTGTCCGACATCAGGCCGAAGCCCACCGGCCGGAACTCGCGGCGGCTGGGCTGGGTGAGGTAGAGCGCCGGCACGGCGCGGGCGTTCAGGCGCGCGGCGATGCCGTTGTCGGGGCGGGCGTCGGGGTACTCGGGCAGGGTGCCGCCGTCCAGGCTCACGGCCAGCACCGTCAGCCCATGGGTCTGTGCGAAGCGCTTGAGGACGGGCGCGAAGCGGTGGCAGAACGGGCAGTCGCTGCGAAAGACGAAGACCAGGCCGTGGGTGGTGGCCAGTTGCCGCACGGCGGCGGTGTCGCGTTCCTTCTGGCGCTCGTCGAAAGCGGCGATGGCCAGGGTGTTGGTGGGGCGGCCCTCGGAGGCGTAGTCGAGGCTGGGCTCGCGCCAGACCAGGCGCTGCCAGCGGTCGGCGAAGACCTGGGAGCGGTCCATCACCATGCGCTGGAAGCGCATGTAGGCCATCAGGTTGTCGTCGGTGGGGTTCATGACCGCGACTCGCTTGAGCGCCTCCAGCCGCTGCTGCATGGCCTCGAAGTCGGCGAGTTCGCGCGGTCTGGCCGGGGTGGCGGGCTCCCTCGGGGCGGGGCGCGCTGCCGGGGGCGGCGGGTCGCGGTACCAGAACCAGCCTTCGCGGTGCTGCTGCCAGTAGACGGTGGCGGTCTCGGCGGGGTTTGGAGGCTGAGCCGCGGCTGGTTCGGCGGCATGGGTCGCGATCGCAGGCAGGACTGCGAGCACTGCGAGGAAGGCGAATCGAAAAGCGTTCACCGTTCCTCCGGAAATCGGCCGTCGGCGCAGTAGCTGAGCTGGTAGACCATCTCCTGGTCGCCGCGCTTGCCCGACTGATTCACGTCGCGCTGCCGGGTGGTCACCTCCAGCCGGCCGCAGCCGGGCTGAGGCAGGCGCTGGATGCGGCGCACGTCGATCTCGATCGGGGCATCGGTCTGGAAGCGGCGGGCGATGGCCTGGGCACCGGGACCGGTGAGCGTGCCGCGGGCACTGCCCTCGGCGGCCGCGCGAGCGAGCAGGGGCTTGAGGTCGGTGACGGCCTGGCGCGGGGTGGTCTCTGCGGAGCCGGCCGCATGGACCGTGCAGACGGCCAGTGGCAAAGCGGCGGCCAGGGCC
>CAIZPE010000109.1 GCA_903934795.1 uncultured bacterium
CCGGGTGCTGGGCTCGCAGGTCGACGGCAGCGGCCTGGGACTGGCGATCGTGCGCGAGATCGCCACCCAGCACGGCGCCACCGTCACCATCGGCGGCCGGGATCCGGGCGGCGAACCGGTGGCGGCCCGCGAGCCGCTCGTCGGGGCCCGCCTCACCGTCCGGTTCGCGCTGTCCTTTTGACAAGCGCCGGCGGTCTGCGCTACATTCGCGCCCTTCGGCGCATTAGCTCAGTTGGTTAGAGCGACGGAATCATAATCCGCAGGTCCGGGGTTCGAGTCCCTGATGCGCCACCAGTACCGAACAAGCCCGCAGGAACCCTGGTCCTGCGGGCTTTTTCTTTGGGGCATCCGAGCATGAGCACCGACCGCCGCATCCCGCCCCCCGAGCAGTGCGTCCTGCGGCCGATGCTCGAGCACTGGGCAGAACGCCAGCCGGACAAGGTCTTCGTCGTGTTCGAGAACGGCGAGCAGTGGACCTACCGTCAGATGCACGAGAAGGTCTGCGAACGGGCCCGTGGGCTGCGCACGCTGGGCGTGGCCCAGGGCGACCATGTCCTGGTGTGGCTGCCCAACGGCCCGGAATGCCTGCTCAGCTGGTTCGCGATCAACTGGCTGGGTGCGGTCTATGTGCCGATCAACACCGCCTATCGCGGCGGCGTGCTCGAGCATGCGATCTCGGTGGCCGATGCGCGCCTGGGGCTCGTGCATGCCGAACTGCTGCCGAGGCTGAAGGGCATCGGCCTGTCGCGCCTGGAGACCGTGGTGGTGGCGCAGGGCGGCCAGGTCGAGGCGCCCGGCGGACTGCGGCTGCGCGGCCGCGAGGCGCTCGATGGCGAGCCTGCCGTGGATCTCGCCCTCGCCCGTGCCATCGCGCCCTGGGACACCCAGTGCATCATCTTCACATCCGGCACCACCGGTCCCTCCAAGGGGGTGATGACCTCCTACCTGCAGCTGCACGAGTCCGGTCACGGCTTTGCGCCAGCCCGCGCCGATGACCGGCACCTGGTGCCGCTGCCGCTCTTTCATGCCGGCAGCACCATCCCGATCTATCTGATGCTGCGGCTGGGGGCGAGCTTCGTGCTGGCCGGCTCCTTCCGCACCGAGGACTTCTGGCCGCTGATCGAGCGCACCGGCACCACCTCGCTGATCCTGCTGGGCGTGATGGCCGGCTTCGTGGTGAAGCGCCCTCGCGACGAGGCCCCGGCCCGATCCACGCTTCGCTGGGCCCTCGCGGTGCCGCTCGACGAGGACGGCATGGCATTCGGCCGGCGCTTCGGGGTGGACATCGTGACCACCTTCAACATGACCGAGGTGTCCTGCCCGCTGGTGTCCGACCTGAACCCCACGCTGGCGGGCAGCTGCGGCGGGCCACGACCCGGCGTGGAGGTGCGTCTGGTCGATGCCAATGACTGCGAGGTGCCCGTGGGGGCGGTGGGCGAGCTGATCGTGCGCACCGACACCCCCTGGGCGATGAACTCCGGCTACTACCGCAACCCGGAGGCCACCGCGCGGGCCTGGCGCAACGGCTGGTTCCACACCGGCGACGCCTTCCGGCGCGATGAGGCCGGGAACTTCTTCTTCGTCGACCGCATGAAGGACGCGATCCGGCGCCGCGGCGAGAACATCTCGTCCTTCGAGGTGGAGTCGGAGGTGCTGGCCCACCCGGCGGTGCGCGAGGCAGCCGCGGTCGCGGTGCCCAGCGAGGTGGCCGAGGACGAGGTGCTGGTGGCGGTGTCGCTCGGCGAGGGCCGCACCCTCGACCCGGCCGAGCTGATCGGCTTCCTGCGCGAGCGCATGGCCCACTTCATGGTGCCCCGCTATGTGCGGGTGATGGACGACCTGCCCAAGACCCCCACGCAGAAGGTGCAGAAGCACCTGATCCGCAGTGCCGGCGTCACCGCCGACACCTGGGACCGCGAGGCCGCCGGGGTGGTGGTGCGCCGCGATCGGCTCTCGGGCTGATCCGCGGGCACGAAAGCAGCCACGTCAGGCTGAAGGCTTGCGCAGCAGCACCAGGGAGTGCCGGTACGGACGGGCCAGCCAGAACATCCGGTGGGCGTGCGAGAGCCAGCGCCGCGGACGGACGAAGGGCACCAGCAAGCGCAGCAGGCGCCGCACCTGCCGTGACAGGCCGCCGCGCCGGAACTCCGCGCCATAGCTCTCACTGTCGACGATCGCCTGCGCCACCGGCTGGTAGTCCGGGAAGAGCGCTGCGATCTGCGCCGGGGAAGGTCGGTGCAGATTGTCGATCGGGTCAGCGTGATAGGGGTAGGAATGCGGCGCGGCCACCAGCAGCAGGCCGCCCGGCGGCACGAGGGCATCGAGCGCCGCCGGCAGACCGGGCAGCAGCCGCGGCGGCAGATGTTCGATCACATTGCAGAACATCACCAGGCCCGGGGACATCGCGCGAAGCCGGGCCTGCAGCCCGGGATCGAAGAGATCGCCGGCGATGTCCACCCCGTCGGCCGCTTCGAGGTCGCTGTGCACCACCTGCCAGCCTGCCTGCTGCAGCGGCAGGATGGTCTGGCGATGGACATGGGGCTTGTTCACCTCGCGCATGCGGCGCGGCCCGCTGCCCAGGTTGATGGCAACCGCGGCCGTGCCCGAGGGCGGCGCGCCCAGCACATGGCCATGCAGGGCCTGTTCGATCCAGCGGGCTTCCTCGATGCGCATCCGGGGCCTGACAGCGATGGGATGGGGCGGAAAGGCGCAACGATACCCGACGCGCGCGTTGCCGCGCGCCTTCCTTGACCCGGCTCATCACCCCCGGCGCGGCCCCTGCCGACAATGACCTGCGCGCCGGCAGTCCGTCGGCGCCGTGCCCGCCAAGGAGAACCAGCATGCGCAAGATGGGACGCAGCGTCATCACCGCAGCGATCTGCAGCCTGGGGCTGATCGGCCCCGTGGGTGCCCAGAGCAGCGACGCCCAGCCCGCCCCCAAGACCCGCGCCGAAGTGCGTATCGAGCAGAAGGAATTCATCCGGAGCCATGTCTGGGACGAGGAAGCCGGCAACTGGGTGCTCAAGCCCGGCTTTCGCCCGCCCGAAGGGGTGAAGTCGCGCGAGGAGATCCGCGCCGCCCGCAACAGCTTCATGAAGGGCAACCGCTGGAACGAGGAGGCCTCCCGCTGGGAGCCGATCTCGGGCCCGCCGCGCGACATCTCCAAGCTCTCACGCGCAGAAGTCCGACGCGAGACCGCCGCCTTCCTGAAGACCCATCGCTGGGATCTCGAGAAGGATGCCTATGTGGAGGTCAAGCCGCGATGACCCGATGGCGGCGTCTCGCCGCCCCGGGCCCCGACGCACGATCGCGCCGGGGCCGCGCCGCTTCGGCTCCGCCGGCGACGGCGGCGTCCGGCCCGCAACGATCGACGACGCGCGATGAGGACGCATCGCAGCCGCCGCTCCTGACCGACGCACCGGACGCGCTGCCGATCGGCGAAGCACAGATCCCCGGGGCCATCCGCGACGACGCTGACGACGACCAGGAAAGGGTTTCAACCAGCGCCGGCACGGCATCTGCGCGCGTCTCGATCCAGGGGTCTTCGACAGCCGGGAAAGGCCCGCTTTCCGAGTGAGCGCAGCGTTCGACATGACGCGTTCGGCGAATGAAATGAGGCGCTGTCCAGTTCGCTTGACGCTCCATGGCCCCAAACCTAGGATCGGCCGCATTCGCGTTCACGAGCAGTCATCCCAACCATGCCCAGGGGAGTCCGATCCAGCGGTCCCGAAGGCGGCGGCGCGCCCTCTTCGGTGCAGAAAGCCTGCCTGATCCTGCGGGCCATGTCCGACGCCCGCAATGCCCGTCTGACCGACATCGCGCAAGCCGCCGGCCAGGACAAGGCGACCACCCTGCGCCTGCTCGATGTGCTCGCGCGGCACGGCTTCGTCAATCGCGACCCCGAGAACAAGCGTTACAGCCTCGGCCCCGAGATCTTCGCGCTGGGTGCGGCCGCCATGTCGCGCAGCGACCCGCGCGCCAAGGTCCGGCCCAGCCTCATCCAGCTGGTGCGTACCTTCGAAGACACCGCCATCCTGTCGGTGCCGCGGGGCGCCGAGTCGGTCGCGGTCGATGTGCACCAGGGCAGCTTCGCCATCCGTGCCAACTATCTCGAGGTGGGCAGCCGGCGCCCGCTCGGCGTGGGCGCGGGCAGCCTGGCGCTGCTCGCCTGGCTGCCCGACGAAGAGATCGACGCGCTGATGCCGTTCATCGCCGACCGACTCGTGAATTACCCGCTGCTCAGCCCGGCGCTGCTGCGCCGTTCCATCGAGGACGCCCGGCGCCGCGGCTATGTCATGCTGGTCGATGTGGTGGTGCCGCGCATGGGCGGCATCGCAGTGCCCATCCTTTCCGAAGACGGCCGCCCAAGTGCCGCCATCAGTATCGCCGCGCTGAGCGAACGCATCATCGGGCGCGAGGCGGCACTCTCCGAGGCGCTGCTGCGCGAGGCCGCGGCCTGCCGCACCTACCTGCGCCAGAGCAGCCTGTGACCGCGCACCCACCTGCCGGCATGCCCGCGCCGAGACCGCTCTGAACCCCGCCTACATCGCCGGTGCCGGCAACACCCGCTTCGGCCGTCACGATGGCCTTGGCGCCATCGACCTCATGGCGCAGGCCGCCGAGGGCGCGCTGCGCGAGTCAGGTCTCGCCCGTGGCGAGATCGACGCCGTGCTCTGCGGCTACGCCACCACCTTGCCGCACCTGATGCTGGCCAGCCTGGTGAGCGAGCGCCTGGGCATCCGGCCCGCCTACGCCCACGGCATGCAGATGGGCGGCGCCACCGGCGCCGGCATGGTGATGCTGGCCAGCGACCTGGTCCGTCTCGGCCGGGTTCGCCGGGTGCTGGTGGTGGCCGGCGAGAACCGCGCCAGCGGCCAGACCCGCGATGACGCCATCCAGACCCTGGCCCAGGTCGGCGACGCCGACTTCGAGGTGCCCAACGGGGGTTCGGTGCCCGCCTACTACGCCCTGCTCGCCTCGCAGTACATGCACCGGTACGGGCTGACCGAGACCGACCTCGCCGAGTTCGCGGTGCTGATGCGCCGCCACGCCGCGAGCCACCCCGACGCGCAGCTCACCGCCCCGATCAGCGTGGCCGATGTGCTCGCCTCCAAGCCGATCGCCTCGCCCCTGAAGCTGCTCGACTGCTGTCCGATCTCCGACGGCGCGGTCGCGCTGGTCATCAGCGCCGACCCGGGGCGCGGCGACGGACTGCCGGTGGCGATTACCGGTGCCGGCCAGGCCCACCATCACCAGCACCTGAGCGCGGTCGATCAGCTCGACGACCTTGGCGCCGCAGCCTCGGCAAGACGCGCGCTCGGCCAGGCCGGCATGGGGCTGGCCGATCTCGACCTGCTCGCCATCTACGACTCCTTCACCATCACGCTGGCCATCCTGCTCGAGGAGATCGGCCTGTGTCCGCGTGGCGCCAGCGCCGAGCGGGTTCGCGAGGGGGTTTTCGGGACCCGTGGCGCGCTGCCCCTGAACACCCACGGTGGCCTGCTCTCCTTCGGCCACTCCGGCGCCGCCGGCGGCATGGCGCACATCGCCGAGGCCTGGCGGCAACTTGCCCGACGCGCCGGCGCCCGTCAGCTCGATGCGCGCCGCCGCTGTCTGCTCCATGCCGACGGCGGGGTGCTTTCGGCCCATGTCAGCCTGGTGCTGGAGGCCCGCCCATGAGCGTGTCGCGCCTGTCGCGTCCCTACGCCGAGGGCCTCGCCGCCGGGGTGCTGCGCTACCAGCGCTGTGCCGGCTGCGGCCAGGCCCAGCGTCTGGCCCGACACGCCTGCCCGGCCTGCGGCAGCACCGATCTGCGCTGGCACGACTGCGCCGGCACCGGCACGGTGGCCGCCGTCACCGAGGTGCGGCGCGCGCCGGCCGATGCCTGGCGGGCCTTGGTGCCCTACACCCTGGTGCTGGTCGATCTCGATGAAGGCACCCGGCTGATGGGCCATGGCGCTGCGGGTCTGGTCATCGGCCAGCGGGTCAGCGGTCGGGTCGACGAGGCCGCCGGCCAGCGGGTACCGCACTTCGCACCGCTCGGGCCGGGCTGAACCCGGTCGGGCCGGCAGGCTGCGCCCGGTCGCGCGCGGCCCGACCGATATACTGCGGCGCATCCGAACCCCTCCGGGCCGCGGCCCCGCCATGACGCGCAAGCTCTACATCAAGACCTTCGGCTGCCAGATGAACGAGTACGACTCGGCCCGCATGGCCGATGTGCTCGGCGAACAGGGCCCGCTGGAGCGCACCGACGATCCCGGACAGGCCGACATCATCCTGTTCAATACCTGCTCGGTGCGCGAGAAGGCCGAGGAGAAGGTGTTCTCCGACCTGGGCAGGGTGCGCGCGCTCAAACGCGAGCGGCCCGGGCTGATCGTGGGCGTGGGCGGCTGCGTGGCCAGCCAGGAGGGCGCGGCGATCGTCGCGCGCGCGCCGTATGTCGATGTGGTCTTCGGGCCGCAGACACTGCACCGGCTGCCGGCGCTGATCGAGGCACGGCGTCGCTCCGGCCGCCCCCAGGTGGACATCAGCTTCCCCGAGATCGAGAAATTCGACCACCTGCCGCCGCCGCGCGTGGAAGGGGCGAGCGCCTTCGTGTCCATCATGGAGGGCTGCAGCAAGTACTGCAGCTTCTGCGTCGTGCCCTACACCCGCGGCGAGGAGGTCTCGCGGCCACTCGACGATGTGCTGGTGGAGGTCGCCAGCCTGGCGGCTCAGGGCGTGCGCGAGGTGACCCTGCTTGGCCAGAACGTGAACGCCTGGCGCGGGCTGATGGACGACGGCGAGCCCGCCGACTTCGCGCTGCTGCTCGATTGCGTGGCCGGCGTGCCGGGGATCGGACGCATCCGCTACACCACCTCGCATCCGCGCGAATTCTCGCCGCGGCTGATCGAGGCCCATGGCCGCATCGACGCACTCGCCGACCATGTCCACCTGCCGGTGCAGTCGGGCTCCGACCGCATCCTTACCGCCATGAAGCGCGGCTACACCGCGCTCGAGTACAAGTCGATCATCCGGCGGCTGCGGGCTGCGCGCCCGCAGGTTTCGATCAGCACCGACTTCATCGTGGGCTTTCCCGGCGAGACCGACGAGGACTTTGCCCGGACCCTCGCCCTGATCGACGAGGTGGGCTTCGATGCCTCGTTCTCGTTCATCTACAGTCCGCGGCCGGGCACGCCGGCGGCCGATCTTGCCGACGACACCCCGGCCCCGGTGAAGCTGCAGCGGCTTCAGACCCTGCAGGCACGCATCGAGGCCCATGCCCGTGCCATCAGCCAGGCGATGGTCGGCACCCGCCAGCGGGTGCTGGTAGAAGGTCACGCCC
>CAIZPE010000110.1 GCA_903934795.1 uncultured bacterium
AGCGGCCCCTTGGGCAGCATGCCCTTGACCGCATGCTCGAGGGCGCGCCCCGGGAAGCGGTCCTGCATCTTGCCGAAGTTGGTCTCGGTAATGCCGCCAGGGTATCCGCTGTGCCGGTAGTACTTCTTGCCGAGCGCCTTGTTGCCGGTGACCCGGATCTGGCCGGCATTGACCACGACGATGAAGTCGCCGGTGTCCACATGGGGCGTGTACTCGGGCTTGTGCTTGCCGCGCAGACGCAGCGCGATCTCGGCAGCCAGCCGACCCAGCACCTTGTTGGTGCCGTCAACCACGAACCATTCACGCACCACCTCGTGAGGCTTGGCGGAAAACGTCTTCATCACTGTTCCTGTTCTTGGGTGATCCGACCGCAACCCATCCGCTGGTTTGCCGCGCGGCTGGCTGCCAGGCGGTTGCCAGGCCATGCCGCGACCCTTCGCAGGGCTTGCGGCCATCCGCTGACCATCCTGTTGACGGCGGAAAGCCTGCTATTCTATCGCGGCTCTGCGCCCCAAGTCAAAGCCTTCCGGTCGGACAAAAAAAAGCCCGAACCGCAGGGTTCGGGCTGAATCCACCATTGGAGGAGGGTGGAGGAGACGCGGGGGGCTGTCACTGACAGCCGATGGACAGACTATAGACCACGCGATGCTGCGCCGCAAGAGTTTTTTGCGGCATCGCAACAAAATCAGAGGCCGGCTGAAGCCCGCAGGAAATTCTGTTTTGTTTCAGCAAGTTGCGATGAAGCCAGGCTCAGGCCGGGAGTTCGAATCGCTGGAATTTCCGACAATTCCTCTCGGAAACCATTCTGTTTTTCGCACCGCAACACACCCGCGTATCGGACCTATCCGGAGTTCTGCCCCCATGGAATGCACCGTCAGCTGGACCGGCCTCACCGGCATGAGCTTTCTGGCCACCACCGGCAGCGGCCACACCGCCGTGATGGACGGCGCTGTGGAGGGTGGGGGCAACAACCTGGCGCCGCGCCCGATGGAACTGGTGCTGGCGGGCACCGGTGGCTGCACGGCCTATGACGTGGTGCTGATCCTGCGCAAGAGCGGCCAGGACATCCGCGGCTGCGACGTGAAGCTTGCCGCCGAGCGGGCCCCGACCGACCCCAAGGTGTTCACCGCCATCCACTTCCACTTCATCGTGCGCGGCCGCGGGCTGAAAGCCAACCTGGTGGAGCGCGCGATCAAGCTCTCCCACGACAAGTACTGCTCGGCCTCGGCCATGCTGGCCCATACCGCCCGCCTGACCATGGACTGGGAAATCCTGGAAGACTGATCCGGGCGGCAGCCCTAGATGCGGTGCGCCGTGGTGGTCATCACCCGCGCGGCCACGCGCATGGCAGCCCGAACCGGCGCCGGCAGGGTCACGCCGCCAAGCGACTCGGCGGTACGCGCATGCGCCGCTTCGTCGTCCTTCATGCGGGCGACCACCGCCCGAGACCGGACATCCTCGGCCGGCAGCCTTTCGAGGTGGCTTTCAAGGTGGCGCTCCACCTGCCGCTCGGTCTCGGCCATGAAGCCCAGACTGAGACCGTCACCGGCCCGCGAGGCCAGCACCCCCAGCCCGAAGGCCCCGGCGTACCAGACCGGATTCAGCAGCGATGGCCGGCCGCCCAGTTCAGCGATGCGCTCGCGGGTCCAGGCAAGATGATCGATCTCCTCCTGGGCTGCCTGCTGGAAGGCCTCGCGCAGGACGGGATTGCGCGTGCCGGCAGCCTGACCGTCATAAAGCGCCTGGGCGCAGACCTCACCCACATGGTTGACCCGCATGAGCGCCGCAGCCAGCGCCCGCTGCGCCGGCGTTAACTCCGCCTCGGCATGCGCGGCTGCCGGGTTGGGTCGCGCAGCAGGCAAGCCGGAAGCCAGGGTGGCCATGCCGCGGCCAACCGACACCAGCAGCCGATCCAGCGGCGAAAGCGCAGGGCCGCCGCCCTGCGGCCGGCCCCTGCTGGGCGGGGCGCCAACCTCGGCAGGGTGAGCGGCTTCGCGCCGAACGGCACTGGCACTTTCCGGAGAACTGGATAGCGGCGTCATCTCGGTATGTTAACGGCCCTGATTGACGCCCCAGCCCAGTGCCTACTGTTGCCAACGCACCACAGCGTGGCAAAAAAAGCACACACCCGGTGGCAGCGTGCTTTGACCCCCGCCTGAAATTGATGACAATGCTTCGACTTCCGACCGATCCTGCTCAGCAGTCCGGGCGGGTTCGGGGGGTGGTGGCGGCGTGAGGGCCGCCCGGTGATTCCAGAAACCAAGGAGATTGACCCATGAAGAAGACCCTGATCGCGCTGGCCGTTGCTTCGGCCGTCCCGGCGCTGGCGCAAGCCCAAACCTCCGTCACCCTGTCGGGCAACCTGAAAACCGGCCTGGCCCAGACCAACATCAGCAACGGTGGCGGCAGCGGCATGCAGATGACCGACGGTTCGTCGCGTTTTGTTATCTCGGGCACCGAAGACCTCGGTGGCGGCCTGAAAGGTATCTTCCAGATCGACACCCGTTTCCGTCCTGACGAAGCCAAGAGCGCTGCCGCCTCGCTGGCCGCGGTTGCTGACGGCGCCACCTTCGTCGGCATCGCCGGCGGTTTCGGCCAGGTTCGCCTGGGCCGGATGGACCAGCACTACATCTGGGGCGTTGACGAGCACGCTGCTCGCGCCACCCCGCTGCAGCACTGGAACGTGTCGATCATCTCGCACATCAACGGTACTGCCATCGCCAACACCAGCCGTACCCCGAACCTGGTCCGCTGGGATTCGAACAGCATCGCCGGCTTCAGCCTCGGTCTCGGCTACAGCACCGCTGCTTTCAGCTACGACGGTTGCGCTGCCGCTCCGTCGCTGACCGCGCCGTCCCCCACCTGCGGGCTGGGTGACAACGCCAAGGGCAACGGCATGGCCGCCAACGTCAACTATGCCGCCGGTCCGCTGCGCGCTGGTGTGTCGTTCTGGAACGCCTACAACGAGCCCAAGACCGTCAAGCAGAACTCGGTTCGCGGCTGGGCCGGTTACAACCTCGGCATCATCGACATCGGCGTGACCGTCGACCAGTCGTCGGTTACCGCCGCCGGTGCTACCGCCGGTACTCAGGGCGCGGAAACCAAGCGGATGGCCTGGTCGATCCCGGTCAAGGCGGCTGTTGGCCCCGGCACCCTGCTGTTCACCTACAGCCAAGCTCAAGACGCCAAGGTTGCCGGCACCTCCGCCGCCAACACCGGCGCCAAGTTCACGGTCATCGGCTACGACTACCCGTTCTCGAAGCGCACCAGCCTCGGCGTGTCCTATGCCAAGCTGGACAACGCCACCGGCGCGTCGTACACCCTGTTCACCGGCGCTGCGCTGGCGAACCTGCCGGCCGTCACCGCGGGCCAGGACATCTCGTCCTTCACCGTGGGCCTGCGTCACGCCTTCTGATAGACCGCTGGCGCGAGCCAGCTATCTATCAGCCGAAAGCGCCGGATTCGTCCGGCGCTTTTTTTTGGGCCGAGTTGGTCTGCGCGGGATTCCCGGTCTGCGCCCGCGCTACCAATGCCTGATTTCAGCCTGATCACAGTCAATCCGGCTCAGGGTCAATCCGGCTCGCCCGGACGAAGCCACCAGAATTTGCAGCCGTATCCGATCTCCTGGCCATGTCGTCCCGGGTTGAACCGCCGGCATGGAACGAATCGGGCACGAGCAACCTGCAACCCCTCTGAGGATCGTCCATGAAAAAGTCCCTGATTGCCCTCGCGGTGGCGTCCGCCATCCCCGCCCTGGCCCAAGCCCAGACCTCGGTGACCCTCACCGGCATCCTGAAAACCGGTCTCGACGCGGTCAGCGTCAAGAACGCTGGCACCACCGGCAACATGCTGGCCCTCACCGACGGCTCCTCGCGCTTCATCATTGCGGGTAGCGAGGACCTCGGCGGCGGACTGCGCGCCACCTTCCAGATCGACACCCGCTTCCGCCCCGACGAGGGCAAGAGCGCAGCCGCCTCGCTGTCGGCCATTGCCGACGGCGCCACCTGGGTAGGACTGGCCGGCGGCTTCGGCCAGCTCCGTCTCGGCCGGATGGACCAGCACTACATCTACGGCGTTGATGAGCACAGCAGCCGTGCCACCCCGCTGACCCACTGGAACGTATCGCTCCTGTCGTACATCAACCAGACCGCGATCGCGCGTGGCAGCCGCACCGACAACCTGATCCGCTGGGACTCGCGGGTGATGGGCGGCTTCAGCGCGGGCTTCGGCTACAGCACCGCGGCCATCAGCGCTTCCGGCGGTGGTACCTACGACGGGTGCGCTTCGGCGCCCAGCCTGACCACGACCAGCCCCTCCTGCGGGCTTGGTGCGCTGGCCAAAGGAGATTCCATCGCGGCCAATCTCGGCTATGCCGCAGGCCCGCTGCGCGCCGGCGTGTCGTTCTGGAATGCCTACAACGAACCCAAGACCGTGAAGCACGCGTCGGTTCGTGGCTGGGCAGGCTACAACTTCGGCATCGTGGACATCGGCCTGACGGTTGACCAGTCGTCGCTGACCGCCGCGGGCGCCACCAACGGCACCCAGGGCGCCAAGACCGAGCGCATGGCCTGGTCCGTGCCGGTCAAGGCTGCGGTCGGCCCCGGCACGCTGCTGTTCACCTACACCGTGGCGCAAGACGCCAAGGTTGCCGGTACGACGGCATCGAACACTGGCGCCAAGTACATGGTCATCGGCTACGACTACGCCCTGTCGAAGCGCACCAGCATCGGCGCCTCCTATGCCAAGCTGGACAACGCCTCTGGCGCTGCCTACGCGCCATTCACGGGCACGAGCCTGGCCAATCAGCCGGCCCTTACCGCAGGGCAGGATCTGACCTCCTTCTACGTCGGCCTGCGACACGCATTCTGAGCAAGCCATGGCGGCGGCCCCCGGGCTGCCTTGACGTCGTGAAGCGCCGGGGAAACCCGGCGTTTTTCTGCCCGCATCGGCCACACCCGCCGCCGGTAAGCTCCCGGCGACCGCCCGCAGAAAGGACGCGGAGGATGCGGGGAGGAACTGCTGCATATTCGAGGAACCGAGCGCTGCGCGAGGGGCTACCCTGACTCACAGGATCGATGGTGCCGGGCGCCCGTAAGGCGCACCCCCGCCGGCAGGGCAGCGATCGCAGACAGAAGGCGCAGCAAGTCCCATGAACACCAGTCACGCAATCGACCACCGGGTCGAGGTGCAGCCCGGCGAACTCGAGATCGGCAAGGCCCTGCCCTGGGCGGTCTACGGCCGCAACGGCGTGCTCGTGGCCCAGGCCGGCTTCGTGGTTACCGACGAGTCCAAGCGCAAGTCGCTGCTGGAAAGCGGCCTGTACCGGGAGCCGCAGCGACTTCGGCTCGAGCTTGGCGGCACGCCGAACATCCGGCGCGACACCGTCAACGACGACAAGCTCAGCGAGCTTCGTCAGTCGGTGGAATTCGCGCAGCTCAGCATCGATCTCCGCGGCGAACCCGCCACCACCGTGCTGATCACCGAATACATCGGCAAGATGAACGGGCAGGCGGTGATCGTGAGCGCCCCCCCGCTGCCCGGGCGGCACAGCTGGCGCGATATCGATCAGGGCACGCCGATCAGCCTTCGGGTGCTCACCGGGCGCAGCGCCTACTCCTTCGAAAGCCAGTTGCTGCGATTCGTGGCGCTGCCGGTGCCGGTCCTGTTCCTGCGCTACCCGAGCGTGGTGCGTCACCAGCAGGTACGCAGCCGGGTGAGGGTGCGCACCCGGCTCAAGGCGGTGGCGCTGCTCAAGGACGGCACACGCATGAGTGTGTCCGTGGACAACATCTCGGGTGACGGCTGCGGCATCGATACCGACATGGTGCTCGGCGAGATCGGCACCAGCTTCGACCTGCTGTTTCGCATCGAACTGCGCGGGCAGGGATACACCCTCACCTTGCCGGCGCTCATCCGCAACACCCGCGCGCGCAAGGGCCGTCGGATCACCGGCGTGGCGTTCGCGCACGAGAACGCGCCCATGGACTCGTCACTGCTGTTCGCGCTGGAAGCCTACCTGTACGAGCAGATCATCGCCGAGTGAAGGCGCGGGTTCGCTCTCACTGGATGGCAGCGCAGACCAACGGGGGGCACCCGGCCAGCTTCCGGCAGGTCAATCCGGTGCCAGTGCCTGGCTCAGATCGGCGATGAGGTCTTCGGGGTGCTCCAGCCCCACCGACAGCCGGATGAGATTCGGCGCGATCCCGGCGGCCGCAATCGCCGCGTCATCCAGGGTGCCTGCCCACATCGCGGCGGCGTGCACCGCCAGCGAGCCCACGCCGCCGAGGCTGACCGCCTGCGCGAACAGGCGCAGACGCTTCATCACCCGCTCGGTCTCGCGGTAGCCGCCCACCACCTGCACCGCCATCACGCCACCAAATCCACGCATCTGCCCGCGGGCGAGCGCATGCTGGGGATGGGAGGTCAGGCCCGGGTAGTGGACCGCAGCGACACCGGGCAGCGACTCGAGCGCCTGCGCCACACGCAAGGCCGTGGCATTGATGCGCTCGACCCGGACCGCGAGCGTGCGCATGCCGCGCAACAGCAGCCAGGCATCCTGCGGCGACAAGGTGCCACCGAGCACGATGGCGGCGTCCCAGATGCGCTCGATGAGTGGCTCGTCGCCCACCACCACCCCGGCGGTGAGATCGTGATGCCCGCCAAGATACTTGGTCGCGCTGTGCACCACCAGATCGATGCCATGGGCGCGCGGCTGCTGGTTCAGGGGCGTGGCGAAGGTATTGTCGGCGAGGGTCAGGATGCCACGCTCGCGGGCCAGTGCGGCCAGCGCGGCCAGGTCGGTCAGGGCCAGCGTGGGATTGACCGGGGTCTCGACCAGGATCAGACGCGTCTCGGGACGCAGCGCACCCGCGAAGGCGGCCGTGTCGGTCTGATCGACGAAGCTCACGGTCACCCCGAACCGGGCCAGCAGATCGCCCAGCAACCGGGTGGTGCCCATGTAGTGGTTGGTCTGCGCCACCACATGGTCGCCGGCGCTCACCAGCGCCATCACGCTCGCACTGATCGCCGCCATGCCGCTGGCGGTCATCAGCCCGGCGGGAGCGTTTTCCAGCCCTGCGATCAGCGCCGCTGTCCGCGCGAGGGTGGGATTGCCATAGCGGGTGTAGTAGCGGGGGTGACGGCTTTGCGAGGCCATCGCGGCGAAGTCCGCGGCATCGGCAGCGCGGAAGGTGGCCGACAGATGCAGCGGCGGAGCGATCGCGCTGTCGGTGGGATCGTCGTCGCCGTGCTGCAACCAGGTCTCGGCATGGTCGGCGCCAGAGGCGCCGTGCGGGGGGGTGACGCCGGGCGCACCAGACGCCTGGCCGGCGGGATCAGCTGAGGACATGGGCAGGCTTTCGTCCGAATGGCGGGAGATCATCGATCCAGCAGGCGAGCCCGCTCGGCAGGTGGCAAGGCCGCCAGCCGCCGGGCTTCCCGAAAGAAGCGGGGCAGGTTGCCGCCCTGCTCGGCAAGCAGGTGCCGGAAACCCGGCACCCACCGGGTGTAGGTGGCCACCGACGCGAGGTGGGCATTGCCCAGTGGCTGCTCGAACCAGCGGTCATAGCCGGCGAAGCCACCCCACTGCGCCCGCAGGTCCCGATAGTCGGCGCGCAGACGTTCGAATGCCGCCAGCTTGGCCAGCCGACGCTCGGCATCGGTGCCCGAAGCCTGATAAGCCGCCTCGAGCGATTCTCGTGCACGCTGCAGCAGGGCCAGGAACTGCTGGCGACGCCGGGAGGCCTCGGCATACCGGACGCCCATCTGCGGGTCGGTCTGGATCTGCAGCCAGCGCTCGACCCCGGCCTCCTCGACGGCGGTGGCCAGTGATTCATTGAAGGTGGAATCGCCGGGCAGATAGACCGCCTGGTGGGCAAGCTCATGAAAGATCAGCCGGGCCAGTTCCGTGGGCGGGTAATGGATGAAGGTGTTGAGCAGCGGATCGTCGAACCAGCCGAGGGTGGAGTAGGCCGGCACGCCAGCCACCTGGGTGTCCCAGCCTTCCTCGCGCAAGCGGGCAGCCAGGGCCTCGGCCGATTCGCGGTCGAAATAGCCCCGATAGGCCACGCAGCCCGCGACCGGGAAACACCAGGTCTTGAGCGTAAGCGAGAGCGCCGGCGCCGCAAACACATTCCAGACCACGAAGGGTCGGCCAAGGTCGGCATAGCGGGTGTAGCTGGGATTGTCGGGCAGGCCGAGTTCCGTGGCGGCAAAGCGCCGGATATCACGGGCGGTCTGCAGACGCTGACGCAGTGGCGGGTCGGTGTCGTCGCTGGCCAGCCATTCATCGATCGGCCTCGCCGCGGCCAGCATGGCGAACTGACCGCGCGCCGACTGCCAGTAGTACGGGATGTCGGCGATCATGGCGCAGCCGCTGGAGAGCAGGACGAGAACCACCAGCAGCAACGACGAGAACGACCTGATGCAGCGCATCCCGCATTCTCGCCCGGGCGCGCCGGGAGGGCGACCCTTCCCTGGTGGCAGGAGGGCAGACCATCACGCCGGGGCGGGGGATTCCGGCGCCCCGGCACCGCCATGGTGCTAAGCTCTTGCGCCTTGCCTGCCTGCCCGCAAGCCTGGGCTACGGCCGCCTGTCCACGGCGTTCCGGTGCCGGGGCGCAGGCCCCGCCCAGCACTTCCACTCGCCACCCACGCATCCATGCTCGCCTTCGTCATCCGCCGCCTGCTGCAGGCCGCGATCGTGATGCTGGTCGTGGCGTTCGTGGCGTTCTCGCTCTTCCAGTATGTGGGCGATCCGGTGCTGGCCATGGTCGGGCAGGATGCCACCCCCGAGCAGCGAGACGAGCTCCGTCGCGATCTCGGGCTCGATCAGCCCTTCCACCAGCAGTTCGCCCGCTTCGTGGGCAATGCCGTGCAAGGCGAATTCGGCCTGTCCTTCAAGCAGGGCCGCAAGGTCTCCACACTGCTGCGTGAACGACTGCCCGCCACGCTCGAGCTCTCGCTCGCCGCCGCGGTGCTTGCGCTCGCGCTGGGCATCCCGATGGGGGTCTATACCGCGCTGCGGCGCGGCGGCTGGCTGGCCAACCTGATGCTCGCCGTGTCGCTGGTGGGCGTCTCGCTGCCCACCTTCCTGATCGGCATCCTGCTGATCCTGTTCTTTGCGGTGCTGCTCGGCTGGCTGCCCTCCTATGGCCGAGGCGAGACCGTGGCCTTGGGCTGGTGGACCAGCGGTCTGTTCACCGCCGACGGGCTGCGGCATCTGGTGCTGCCGGCCATCACGCTGTGCCTGTTCCAGATGACCCTGATCATGCGGCTGGTTCGCGCCGAGATGCTCGAGGTGCTGCGCACCGACTACATCCGCTTCGCGCGGGCGCGCGGCCTGAGCAACCGTGCCATTCACTTCGGCCATGCCCTGAAGAACACCCTCGTGCCCGTGATCACCATCGCCGGCCTGCAGCTCGGTGCGATCATCGCCTTCGCGATCATCACCGAGACGGTGTTCCAGTGGCCCGGCATGGGGTTGCTCTTCATCCAGGCCGTCCAGAGCGCCGACATCCCGGTGATGGCGGCGTATCTTTGCCTGATCGCCCTGGTGTTCGTCGTCATCAACCTGATGGTCGACCTGCTCTACTTCGCGGTCGACCCGCGCCTGCGCATGGATCGTGCGGTTGCCGCCCACTGAAGGAGCTCAGTCATGAACGCCCCCGAACCCTATCTTGGCGCCCACCCCACGCTGCTGCGGCTGCGCGAGCATCATCGCGACCTGACCGAGATCCGGCACGAGCTGCACCGCCACCCCGAACTCGGCTTCGAGGAGCATGTCACGGCTGAGCTGGTGGCGCGTGAGCTCGCCCGCTGCGGGGTCGATGAGGTGCACCGCGGCCTCGGCCGCACCGGTCTGGTGGCGGTGGTACGGGGCCGGCGCGATACGCAGGGGCGTCGCATCGGCCTGCGGGCCGACATGGATGCGCTGCCCATCCAGGAGGAGAACCCGGTGCCCTGGCGATCGCAGCGCGAAGGCATGATGCATGCCTGCGGGCACGACGGGCACACCACCATGTTGCTGGGCGCGGCCCGCCATCTGGCTGCCACCCGCGAATTCGATGGCGTCGCCCATCTGATCTTCCAGCCCGGCGAAGAGGGCTTCGGCGGCGCGCAGGCCATGATCGATGACGGCCTGTTCGAACGCTTCCCCTGCGACGCGGTCTACGCCATGCACAACTGGCCCGGCCTGCCGGCGGGCAAGATCGCGGTGCGGCCCGGCCCCATGATGGCGGCCGCCGACCGCATCACCATCCATGTCGAAGGTCGCGGCGGCCATGGCGCCCATCCCTACCTGGCCATCGACCCGGTGGTGGTCGCGGCGCACATCATCACTGCCGCCCAGTCCATCGTGTCGCGCAATGTCAATCCGATCGACTCAGCCGTGGTCAGCCTGTGCTCGCTGCAGGCGGGCAACCCGGGCGCCATGAGCGTGATTCCGCGTGAGGCCACCATCGTCGGTACCGTGCGCACCTTCCGGCGCGACACCCAGGACATGATCGAGGCCCGCCTGGGTGAACTGGTG
The DNA here is from genome assembly GCA_903934795.1 of uncultured bacterium. GTDB lineage: Bacteria > Pseudomonadota > Gammaproteobacteria > Burkholderiales > Burkholderiaceae_E > Quisquiliibacterium. Next base: position 10,529 of record CAIZPE010000110.1, read on the forward strand.
CAGTCGATCGCCCAGGGCTTCGGCGCGCGGGCCCGCGTGGAATACACCCGCATCTATCCGGCCACGGTCAACTCGCAGACCGAGGCGCTGTTCGGTCAGGAAGTCGCCCGCGAACTGGTCGGCGACGAAAACATGGTTGCCGACCTCGATCCGAGCATGGGCTCCGAAGACTTCGCCTTCATGCTGCTGCGCCGGTCGGGCGCCTATTTCCGCATCGGCCAGGGCGGGACCGACAGCGGCTGCTTCCTGCACAACACCCGCTACGACTTCAACGACGCCATCCTGCCGCTCGGCGCCTCGCTGTTCGTCAGGCTGGTCGAGCGCTCGATGCCGCTCGGATCCTGACCCGACCCTCACCCCATCTCCAGGAGACACCTCATGATGCCTCGACTGCGACGCCTCGCCCTCGCGCTGGCCACCGCCACCGCTGCGGCCATGCCGCTCATGGCCACCAGCCCGGCGGCCGCGCTAACCTTCAAGGTGGCCGACCAGGGAGACGCGCTCTCCATGGACCCGCACTCGCTGAACGAGTCGCTGCAACTCTCGTTCACCGGCAACATCTACGAGCCGCTGGTCGCGCGCGACAAGAAACTCGGGCTGATCCCGGGTCTGGCAACGGCCTGGAAACAGACCGATCCAACCACCTGGCGCTTCGACCTGCGCAAGGGCGTGAAGTTCCATGACGGCACCGACTTCACCGCCGACGATGTGATCTTCTCGTGGAAGCGCGCGGCGGGCGAGGGCTCCGATGTGAAGACCTACGTGGGTGCGATCAAGGACATCCGCAAGGTCGGCCCGCACACGATCGACATCATCACCAACAGCCCGTTCCCCATCCTGCCCGACGTGCTCTCGCTCTGGTACATCATGAGCCAGAGCTGGTGTGTCGCCAATCAGGCCACGCAGCCGGTGGACAAGCGCAAGGGCGTGGAGAATGCCGCCTCGTTCCGCGCCAATGGCACTGGCCCGTTCCGCCTGAAGGCGCGCGATCCCGGCGTGCGTACCACGCTGGCGCGCTACGGCGCGTACTGGGACAAGATCGACAGCAATGTCGACGAGGTGGTGTTCACCCCCATCGGCAACGACGCCACCCGGGTGGCGGCGCTGATCTCCGGCGAGATCGACATGATGCAGCCGGTCCCGGTGCAGGATGCGGCCCGGCTTGCTCAGAATCCGGCGCTCAAGATCATGCAGGGCCCAGAACTGCGCACCATATTCCTGGGCATGGACCAGAAGCGCGACGAGCTGCTGTTCTCGAATGTCAAAGGCAAGAACCCGTTCAAGGACAAGCGGGTGCGACAGGCCTTCTACCAGGCGATCGACATCGAGGCGATCAAGACCCGCATCATGCGCGGCGCGGCTGCGCCGACCGCGCTGATGGTCGGCCCCGGGATCAAGGGCTTCGTGCCGGATCTCAACAAGCGCCTGCCCCACGATCCCGAGGCCGCCCGCAAGCTGCTGGCCGAGGCCGGCTACCCGAACGGGTTCGAGGTCAAGATGAACTGCCCGAACGACCGCTATGTGAATGACGGTGAAATCTGTCAGGCGGTGGCAGGCATGCTGGCCCGCGTCGGGGTGAAGATCACCCTTGAAGCCGAAAGCAAGGCCACCTACTTCCCCAAGATCCTGTCGCGCAACACCTCGTTCTACCTGCTGGGCTGGACGCCGGGCACCTATGATTCGCACAACCCGCTGTTCGCCCTGATGGCGACGCCGGCTGCGGGAGGCCAGGGCCAGTTCAATCTGGGCAGCTACAGCAATCCGAAGCTTGACGAGCTCACCGCGAAGATCGCGAGCGAGACCGATCAGGGCCGCCGCAATGCCATGATCAGCGAGGCCTTCAAGCTGCACGCCGATGATGTCGGGCACCTGCCGCTGCACCAGCAGGCTCTGGCCTGGGGCATGAAGAAGTCGGTCGATCTCGTCCAGTTGCCCGACAACTTCAATCCCTTCAAGTATGTGGTGATGAAGCCCGAGGCAGGCAAGGCGGCAGGCAAACGCTGATGGGCGCAGCGCTGGCGAGATTCCTCGATGGTGATGTCTGGCACAGCTTCCGGCGCAGCCCGGTGGCCGTGCTGGCCAGCATCGTCGCGATGGTCATGGTGCTGGGCGCGGCCTTCGCGCCTTGGCTGGCGCCGCATCGGCCCTTCGATCTCGCCTCGCTGTCACTGAACGACTCGTTGTTGCCCCCGGCATGGATCGGTGAAGGCCAGTGGCGATATCTGCTCGGTACCGATGACCAGGGACGGGATGTGCTGTCCACCATCCTCTACGGGTCGCGCATCTCGTTGCTCGTCGGTCTGGCCTCGGTGGTGCTGGCCATGGTGCTCGGCGTAGGACTCGGACTGCTCTCGGGTTATGCCGGCGGCCGCCTTGATGCCTTCATCATGCGCGTGGCCGATGTTCAGTTGTCCTTCCCTGCGATCCTGATCGCACTGCTGATCGACGGCGCAGCACGGGCCATCCTGCCTCGCGACGCACACAGCGACACCCTGGCCTTGCTGGTGCTGATCGGCTCCATCGGGCTGGCCAACTGGGTGCAGTACGCCCGCACCGTACGCGGCTCCACCCTGGTGGAGAAGAACCGCGAGTACGTGCAGGCCGCCCGAGTCATCGGTGTGCCGGCCTGGCGGATCATGATGACCCATGTCCTGCCCAACGTTCTGGGTCCGGTTCTGGTGATCGCCACCATCAACATCGCCACCGCGATCATCACCGAGGCCACGCTCAGCTTCCTGGGCGTGGGTGTGCCGCCCACGTCTCCCTCGCTGGGCACGATGATCAACAGCGGCAACAACTTCCTCTACTCGGGTGAGTGGTGGCTGGTGGTGTTTCCGGGTCTTGCGCTGGTGATGCTGTGCATGTCGGTCAACCTGATCGGCGACTGGCTGCGCGATGCGCTCAACCCGAGGCTGCGCTGATGCTGCCGCGATAGCGCTGCGGTGCTCGGGCTGGTTCGCTGACGAACCGCCCGCGCGCACACCGATCCCGGCCCGAATCCTCCTCATGCCGACCACCGCCGCAACGAGAACGCCTGCAGCCTGACAGTCGCCCCTGACCTTTCGCATTCTTCATGTCCGTCACCGCCATACCGTCAAAGACCGAGAGCCATCGGGTGCCGCTGCTCGAGGTGCGCGGGCTGCGCGTGGAGTTCGCGACCAGACGCGCGCTGCTCACCGCCATCGATGATGTGTCATTCGAGATCGCGGCGGGCGAGGTGCTTGGCGTGGTCGGAGAGTCAGGGGCGGGCAAGTCAATCACTGGCGCGGCCATCATCGGGCTGATCGATCCGCCGGGCCGCATCAGTGGCGGGGAGATCCTGCTCGAGGGGCGTCGCATCGACAACCTTCCGCCGGAGGCCATGCGGCGGGTTCGCGGCCGACAGATCGGCGCGATCTTCCAGGATCCGCTCACCTCGCTCAATCCTCTCTACAGCGTCGGGCGTCAGATAGCGGAGACCGTGCAGGTTCATCTTGGCCTGAGCGCAAGCCAGGCACGGCAGCGTGCCATCGAGCTTCTCGAAGCCACCGGCATACCCGGCGCGGCAAGCCGCGTCGACCACTATCCGCACCAGTTTTCAGGCGGCATGCGGCAGCGGGTGGTGATCGCGCTGGCGCTCGCGGCGAAGCCGCGGCTGATCATCGCGGACGAACCCACCACGGCGCTCGATGTCTCGATTCAGGCCCAGATCATCGGCCTCATCCGCCAGCTCTGCCGGGATCAGGGTACCGCGGTGATGCTCGTCACCCACGACATGGGCGTGATCGCGGAGACCGCCGACAGAGTGGCTGTGATGTACGCCGGGCGTATCGCCGAGATCGGTGCCGTCGCCGATGTGATCCATCGACCGCAGCATCCCTACACGCGGGGGCTGATGGGGTCGATTCCCAGCATCCATGAGCAGCGCGACCGGCTCGAGCAGATCGACGGGGCAATGCCCCGCCTGAATGCCATACCGAACGGCTGCAGCTTCCACCCGAGATGCGCCATGCGCACGGCGCGCTGCGAGCAGCAACGCCCGGAGCTCATGCGCGTGCGCCGAGGCGATGCCGAGCGTGCTGGCGGTTCGATGTCGGCATGCTGGTTGCATGTTCCGGAGCAGGGTGATTCATGAGCATCGAGCCTTCCAAGACCGTGACGAGCACCCAGCCTTCCAGGACCGTGATGAGCGTCCAGCCTTCCAGGACCGCTGAGGCTGGGCGCACCGGCGATGCGAAGCCCTCGCCGGTGGATGCCGGGCATCCGCCCGATGCAGCGGCTCGCGTCCCGCAGGGGTTGCCCACCCAGGCGCCGTCCGCACTCGTCGAGGCACGCGCGCTGTCGAAGATCTTCGATGTCTCTCCGCCCTGGCTGACCCGGGTGATCGAGCGCCGCCCGCGCCAGTTGCTGCGCGCAGTCGACGGGGTGTCCTTCACCATCTGCCGTGGCGAAACGCTGGCGCTCGTGGGTGAGTCCGGATGTGGCAAGTCCACGGTGGCGCGGCTGCTCGTGGGTCTTCACGCACCTAGCGCGGGTAGCGTCTTCTTCAATGGCGAGCCACTGGGCGCGGCCAGCCGCAGTCAACAGGTAGCGCGCCGGCAGCGCATACAGATGATCTTTCAGGATCCGTATGCCAGCCTGAACCCACGCTGGACCGTCCGTGAGATCGTCGCCGAGCCACTGCGCGCGGCGGTGCGCTCGGGCAGGCCCGGTGTGCTGTCCGGGACTGCAGCAATCAACCGCAAAGTGGAAGATCTGCTCGCGCAGGTCGGGCTGTCTGCCGCCGATGGCGCGAAGTATCCGCATCAGTTTTCCGGGGGACAAAGGCAGCGGATCTCGATCGCCCGTGCCCTGGCCTCGGAGCCGGAGTTCCTGGTCTGCGACGAGCCGACGAGCGCGCTGGATGTGTCTGTGCAGGCGCAGGTTCTGAACCTGATGAAGGATCTTCAGACCCGGCAGTCACTGACTTACCTGTTCATCTCACACAATCTTGCGGTAGTCCATCACGTGAGTGACCGTATCGGGGTGATGTACCTCGGCAGACTGGTCGAACTCGCACCCAAGCGCGCTCTCTTTCGCGAGCCCAGGCATCCGTACACACGCATGCTCATCGATTCCATCCCTGATCTGGCGGCCGATGGTCGGATTCGTACACCGGTGGCAGGAGAGGTCCCGAACCCGCTCGCGGCACCTCCGGGATGCACCTTCCACCCTCGCTGTCCGCTTGCCAGTGAACGGTGTCGACGGGAACGACCGGTACTGAAGCCTCCTGCGAATGCCGAGGAGGTCCTTGTTGCGTGCCATGCGATTGAGGAGAAGCGTGGTTGATCGCTGTCCAGGCCTGGTTGTCGAGCGGGGTCCGCTCTTGCGTGCAATCAGGTACTGAGCTTGTGGGGCGGCATGCCGCTTTGCGTGCCGTCAGGGACTGAGCACGAGGTCGCTGTACAGTGCTTCGGCGGTTGAGCGGGTGTTGTCGGTGTCTGTCAGCACGCCGATCCGCGTCAGCCTGCCAGGCGGTTCACCGAAGACCTGCATGAAGTCTTCGTGAATCCGGCGTTCATGGTTGCGCCAACGATTGAGGTCGGTGTCCCCACTGTCGACCACGAGCTTGCGGATGCGCTGTGTGTGCGGATTGTCGATGACCTGTCCGATAGGGTGGCGGTTTGCCCAGATGTACATCAGCGTGGCATACGGCAGCTCGCGTCCCGCAATCAGGCGTACCCGCTCCGCAAAGAGTCGATCCCGGACTGGCAGACGTTCCCAGGGCCCATCAAAACTGAGGACCACGCGAACCGGGGCATCCTCCGCTTCCGCTACGCTGTTGTCCGCATCGGGGATCAAGGCAGCAATGCGCCAGGCCCACCGCAGGCGGCTCCCAACAGACAGGCTCCTGTCGACTGGCGTCACCAGTCCCGACGCAGACTGGTCGGCCCGCGCTTGTAGAACCGTTCTGCCGTCATGTCGGACCAGAGCGTACTGGGTCTTGCGCTTGGTTCTGTGGAGAAGCCATTCTTCCCATCCCTGAGGAAGCGGACCACCCGGTCGTGCGGCTGAGAAGGGTGGGATCAGGCCTGTGGATCCCGCATCGCCATGGGGCAGAGCGCCATGGGGCAGAGCGGTTTCCCTCTGCGGTGGCAGTACGCCCGAGGTGTCTGCACCGGATCGGCGCTCGGGGGCTTCAAGAACGCCTGGCCCTACACAGCCGGAAGCCGCCAGCGCAGGCAGCACACCGAGCATGAGGCGCCGGCCTTGCACGACGTGTGGCTGTGCGCTCTCTGGAACACACATGAGGGCGGATGCGTGAGAAGCTGCACCGCTCGGCCTGAACATATCCCTGGTCAGTGCCGATGCAGCTGCGGATCCGGATTTGGGCACCGCGCGCTCCCGGTTTGACGCTGCGCTACCGGAGAACTCGAGATGCCTGCCTGCACTCGTGCTCCCGCTTAACCGCAAAAACGTGATCGTCTTTTCGCGAGCAGAGGATGGACGGTGGCGTCCCGGGCTGTTGCTTGCTGACTCGCCGGTATTCTTCATGCCCCGAGCTTAGATCGCCCGGTGCAAGGCGTGGGAGTGGCCCGTGCGGCGACAAGGGCTTGAGGTATTGACCAAAAGAACAAACCCCCAGGGACAGCCCTGGGGGTTTGTGGAGGTTTGCCTGACGATGTCCTACTTTCACGAGCGAGATGCTCACTATCATCGGCGCTGAAGCGTTTCACGGTCCTGTTCGGGATGGGAAGGAGTGGTTCCACTTCGCTATGGTCGTCAGGCATGACTTGTCGCCTGCAGGAATCCCTGCAAGGCCAATCCTGGAAGAGAAGAAGTATTCGTTTGAACTGGTCGTGTCCGAAGACACTGGGTTGCGATCACAACGCAACATGCAGTAGCGCTGATCATTAGCAAAGTTATAGGGTCAAGCCTCACGGGCAATTAGTACTGGTTAGCTTAACGTGTCACCACGCTTCCACACCCAGCCTATCAACGTCCTGGTCTCGGACGACCCTTTAGGGGGATCAAGTCCCCGGGAGATCTCATCTTTAGGCGAGTTTCCCGCTTAGATGCTTTCAGCGGTTATCTCTTCCCCACATAGCTACCCTGCGATGCCACTGGCGTGACAACAGGTACACCAGAGGTGAGTCCACTCCGGTCCTCTCGTACTAGGAGCAGGTCCCATCAAATCTCCAGCGCCCACGGCAGATAGGGACCAAACTGTCTCACGACGATTTAAACCCAGCTCACGTACCTCTTTAAATGGCGACCAGCCATACCCATGGGACCGGCTACAGCCCCAGGATG
>CAIZPE010000111.1 GCA_903934795.1 uncultured bacterium
ACCACCAGGCTCAAGTTGACGCTGCTGGCGTTGGCAGCCTGCCCGCTGGCATCGGTGGCACGGAAGCTGCGCTGCACCGAGCCCACCCACTGCGCGCCACCCGCCCAGGTTTGCGGCGGGCTGTAATAGCGCAAGCCGGCGTTCCAATGACTGCCGTTGTGCTCCACCAGGGCGGTGGCCCGGGTATCGAAGAGCCGCAGTTCGGCGCCGCCGAAGACCCCATCCAGCACCCGGGCAGACCCACCGACGCCGGTCTTGCTTTTTCCGTAGCCCAGGGTCCACCGCACCGGCCCAAGCTGGTCGCTGGCCACGGCGTACACCGACTGGAAAAATGATGCCCCGCCCTGAAGATCGGTGGCGCCCACCGCCAGCGCGGGCAACCAGGCACCACTCAGCGGCAGCTGCCACTTGATGTTGGCCGAGAGGTCTCGGGGGCCATTACCCTTGAACACGCCCGGCGCATGGCTGGGGTACTGGTCAGGGTTCTGGTAGTCAGCCAGCCGGCCGAACACTTCCACGCCCCCGCCAAGGCCGAACCCGGCGGTGTAATTGCGGCGATGGGTGTAGCTGCCCAGCCTGGCATCCTGCTCATTGCCCACCCCGAAGGCGAACTCACCCGGCGCGAGCACTTCAGCTGAGGGAATGCGCAGGCCGCCGGTGGCGCCGATGGCCGAGACGCCCGCATCGAGCGCATGGCAGATCGGGCTGGCCGATACCGCACAAACCATCAACAGGGGTAACGCTGGACTTCGCAACCATTCACCTTGTTGGTTTCAGACCCTGGCAACGCACCGAGCGGGCAGGCTACCGCAGTGCCCGCTGCCTGTTTGCAGGGCACCTGCCCGGTGCGGCGCAAACGCACCCACACCGCATGAATCACATCACCCGCAGCCGCGGGTAACTTCTGAAGATGCCACAGGGCGCATGACGCCTTGCTGACGCCCCCGCAGCCTGCTCAGGCAGGCGCAAGCTCGGCAGGCGCCACCTGCACCTGCGTAGGCCGACCCAACAGCTCGAGCAGCACCCGCACCCGCTGCGCCGACACCGAAGTCACCAGCCCGGCCAGCCCCTGGAACGGCCCACCCGCAAACACCACCGTCTGCCCGGCCCGCAGGCCCTGCAGCGCGGCATCATCCAGCTGCGCCCGCGCCAGTTCTGCCGCCCGGATGCCATCCACCACCCGCTCAGCCAGCGTGCCCGGCTCCACCCCGAAACGCACCAGCCCGCTCACCCCCCGGGTGGAGCGCACCGTGCTCAGCGACTGCCCCTCGCGCCCCGGCCGCATCAGCAGGTAGCGCGGAAACATCGGCTCCATGACCGGCCCGGCGGCGCCGCGACGCAGCACCTTGAAGAGCGGCAGATAGGTCTCAAAGCCCTGCTGACGCAGGTTCAACTGGGCGACCATCTCCTGGCGCGGTTTGGTGTAGGCAAGGTACCAGGGAGGCGTTGATTCGGGCGCGCGCCGCTCGCCGCTTTGCGGCACCGCAGCAAGCTGCTGGACAGCGGCCTGATCAGGGGAGGGAACGGGTAGAGGCGCCATGGCGGGATCCAGTTCTTGACGCTGTGCAGCAGCCCCGGCGTCTTTCCGGATTCTACCGCTGATCGGACCTTCAGATTAGACCGGCGATCGGGTCGGCGCCTCCCCCATCCGGGTGATTGTCAGCGCTCAAGAGGCAGTTGCGGCATTGCAACACGCCCGGCGCTCACCGCCCCTGGGCCCTGAGCACCGCGTCCAGCCGCGGATACACCCGCCGGGCATTGCCCTCGAAGATCTGTTGCCGGTCGGCCGCCGAGAGGGGCGAGGCCGCCTCGAGGTAGCGGCGGGTGTCATCGAAAGGATGGCTGGTGCAGGGGTCAACGCCGCGCACCGCCCCGAACATCTCGCTGGCAAACAGGATGTTGCCCACCGGGATCACCCGGGTGAGGAGGTCGATGCCCGGCTGGTGGTAGACGCAGGTGTCGAAGAAGACATTGCGCAGCAGATGCTCCTCCAGGGGCGGCTTGCGAAGCTCCTGCGCCAGGCCACGGAAGCGCCCCCAGTGGTAGGGCACCGCGCCACCGCCATGCGGGATGACGAAGCGCAGGCTGGGGAAGTCATGGAACAGGTCGGCGCTCAGGCACTGCATGAAGGCCGTGGTGTCGGCGTTCAGGTAGTGCGCGCCGGTGGTGTGGAAGCAGGCATTGCAGCTGGTGCTGACATGGATCATGGCCGGGATGTCGAACGCCACCAGCTTCTCGTAGAGCGGATACCAGTGGCGATCGGTCAGCGGCGGGGAGGTCCAGTGGCCGCCCGACGGGTCAGGGTTGAGGTTGACCGCCACCGCGCCGTACTCGCGCACGCAGCGCTCGAGCTCCGGGATGCAGGTGGCCGGATCCACCCCGGGGCTCTGCGGCAGCATGGCCGCCGGAATGAACTGGCGCGGATAGAGCCGGCTCACCCGGTGGACGAGCTCATTGCACAGGGCCGCCCAGGTGGCCGACACCTGGAAGTCGCCAATGTGATGCGCCATGAAGCTCGCCTGCGGGCTGAACACCGTCAGGTCATGGCCGCGCTCGCGCATCACGCGCAGCTGGTTGTCCTCGAGGGACTCGCGGATCTCGTCGTCGCTGATGCGCAGCGCCGAGGGGCTGGGCGCCTGCCCCGGCTGGCCGATGGCCGCCACCTGGCGGGCGCGCCAGTCATGCAGGGCCCGAGGGGCGGTGGTGTAGTGGCCGTGGCAGTCGATGATCATGGGGTGGCGGCTCGCGACGCATGCAGCGGGTTGCCATTCTCGCACCGCCGGCCTGAGGCGAGCGGGCGGGGGTCGGCCGCGTCTGTTGCATCAGGTATTCCCCTGCGCCTTGACTTGAGACCATTTCGCGCCGCGTCCCTTCCCTGTCGGGGCGATCACCCCCTCAGCCTTCATGGCGCGCAGGATCACGCGCACCGTGTCGCGGCTGATGCCGGGGCAGGCTTCCTCGATCTCCGAGATGGAGAAGGGAAGTTGGCGCTTGAGAATTTCAGAGCGAACGCGGTCGCCCTTGGCGCCCCGGCCGCGCTCGATGGTGCCCACTCGCTCTTCGAATTCCTTGTAGGCGCGCAGCAGGGCACCCCAGAAGTAGTCGAGCCACGGGGCCGTGTCGTGTGCAGCCCCGTGCCAGCCCTGTGAACTGGCTTGCAGCGTTTCGTAGTAGCTCTCCTTCGATTCTTCGAAGATGCGCTCCAGGCTGATGAAGCGCCCCACCACATAGTTGAAGTGATAGAGCAGTTGCAGGGTCAGCAGCCGTGCCATGCGGCCGTTGCCATCCGGGAAGGGGTGGATGCACAGGAAATCGAGAATGGCCAGCGGCACCAGCACCAGGGGGTCTGCCAGGTGCTGATCCAGGGCCAGGCGGTAGCGCGCGATCAGGTCCGCCATCGCGATGGGGGTGAGGTGCGCCGCGACCGGTCGAAAACGGATGCGCGAGCTGCCATCGGGGTGACGCTCGATGATGTCGTTGTTTGTAGCCTTCCAGTGCCCACCTGGCTGCGGCATGTAGCGGTACAGCATGCCGTGCAGCTGCAAAACCGTGCCCTCTGAGAATGGCATCTGCGCGCCGCTCTCATGGATCAGACTCAGGGCATCGCGGTAGCCGGCCGCTTCCTGCTCGGACCGGCTCTGCGGCCTTGCATTCCTGAGCACCAGTGACTTGAGGCGGTGTGCAGCGACGACCACGCCCTCCAGGCGGTTCGACGACTCGGTGGACTCGACCACTGCCACTTGCCGCAGGTCGCTCAAGACCTCCGGCGATTGCGCCACGAAGAGCTGCTGCTTGCCCCTGAACTCACCCAGGGCGCGCAGCGTCGCCAGCTGCTGCGCGTCGAAGCGCAGCCTGGCGAGGTAGTCTGGCGAGAGTGATTGCACGCAACAGCATCCGGACGAGAAAGAATGGGGTAATACCACTCCGAATTAGGGTAATACTGATCTTCATTACCCCAATAAGTCAAGGATGACCCCAGCAATCGCCGCAGGGATGAAAGACCGCAAGCCCCGGCGACACCCCGGGGCCTGACCTCACCCCTTGCTGTACGCGAAGTTCTCGTAGCCCTGCTCGGCGATCGAGAACCAGGTGTAGGCATCTTCGCGGTGCTTCTTCCACGAGGTGTAGATCTTGCGGAAGGCCGGGTTCTTGCCCGCCTCTTCCTCGTACATGTCGAAGGAGATCTTCTGCGCGGCGCGCAGGATCTCGGCCGGGTAGCGATGCAGGGTCACGCCGGCGCCGATCAGGCGCTTGAGCGCCACCGGGTTCTTGGCGTCGTACTCGGCCATCATGTTCAGGTTGACCTCGGCGGCGGCCACCGAGAAGGCCTCCTGGTAGGTCTTGGGCAGCTTGGCCCACTCGGCCGCGTTGACGAAGAACGAGAACTGCGACGACGGCTCCCACCAGCCCGGGGTGTAGTAGTGCTTGGCGATCTTGTAGAAGCCGAGCTTCTCGTCGTCATAGGGGCCGATCCACTCGGTGGCGTCGATGGTGCCGCGCTCGAGCGCCGGGTAGATGTCGCCGCCCGGAATGTTCTGCGGCACCGCGCCCATGCGCAGCCACACCTGGCCGCCCAGCCCGGGAATGCGGATCTTCAGGCCCTTGAGGTCGGCCAGGGTCTTGAAGGGCGTGCGGAACCAGCCGCCCATCTGCGTGCCGGTGTTACCGCCCGGGAAGTTGATGACGCCGAAGTCCTTGTAGAACTCGCGCAGCAGTTCCATGCCGCCGCCGTAATAGATCCAGCCGTTCTGCTGGCGCGTGGTCATGCCGAAGGGCAGCGCGGTCTCGAAACCGAACGCCATGTTCTTGCCGATGTAGTAGTACGAGTTGGTGTGGCAGCACTCCACCGCGTTGTTCTGCACCGCGTCCATCGCCTGCAGGCCGGGCACGATCTCGCCGGCGGCGAACACACGGATGTCGAACTTGCCATCGGTGAGCTTGCGCACCCGGTCGGCCAGCATCTCGGCCCCGCCATAGACGGTGTCGAGCGACTTGGGGTACGAGGAGGTGAGACGCCAGCGCACCGCGGGGGTGGTCTGAGCGATGGCCGGAGCGGCCAGGCTGGCGGTGGCGGCAGCGGCAACGCCGGTGCGGGAGAGGAACTGACGACGGGACATGAAGCCTCCTGGGCATTGAATCTGTCCAGGACAAAG
>CAIZPE010000112.1 GCA_903934795.1 uncultured bacterium
AGCTGGAAGTTGCCGAAGCCCGAGAGCTTGACGCTGTGGCCGCGCTCGAGCGCGCCGCGGATCTCGTCGAAGAAAGTCTCGACCATATCCTTGGCCTCGCGCTTGTTGAGCCCTACCCGCTCGAACAGCATCTCGGCGAGCTCGGCCTTGGTGAGCGTGAAGGCGTCGTCGGCAGCGTCACCCGGCTCGGGCGATGTCAGCGGTTCGGGCAGCGTCGAGAGGGAGCCGGACGGATTCATGGAGGGGGAAGGAATCAGGCGCCAGCGCGCAGTCTGGCGCCGAGCCGATCGGCCAGTCGGGCCACGACCGCGTCCAGCAGGTGGGCCACTTCCTGATCGTTCAGCGTGCGCCGAGTATCTTGCATCCAGAATCGGAAGGCAAGGCTTTTTTCCTTATTTTCCAATCCCTTACCGCGATATTCGTCAAACAGTCTCACGTTCTGGACGAGCTCGCCAGCGGGCTGTTCGGCCAGCGCCTGCATGATCTCGTCGACCACGGCGCGGGCATCGAGGTCGGCCGGCACGACCCAGGCAAGGTCACGGACGACCGAGGGGAAACGGGAGGTTTCCTGCGGGCGGGCGAGCGCCCGTTGACGCAGCCAGGCCAGATCGAGATCGAGCAGCACCGGCGCCTGCGGCAGTTCGAGGGCCTGCTGCAGCGCCGGATGCATCACGCCGATCCAGCCCACCGCCTGGACGCCATCAAGGATGCGGGCGCTGCGTCCGGGATGCAGGGCGGCATGCTCGACACGCTGATAGGTGAGCCCGGCCGCGCGCGCGCCCACCAGCGCCTCGAGATCGCCCTTGAGGTCGAAGAAGTCGGCCGGCCGCGGGCTGGCGCCCCATTGATCATCGAGCACCGGGCCGAACGCGAGCGCGGCCAGGCGCAGGGGCTGATCGACCCCCTGGACGCTGTGCGGCCCGGCCGCCACCGAGGGATCGGCCCGGAAGACGCGACCGATCTCGAAGAGCCGAACCCGGCTCGCCTTGCGGTTGAGGTTGGTGCGCAGGGTGTCGACCAGCCCGGCCCACAGCGTGGTACGCATGACATCGAGATGCGCTGCGATGGGGTTGAGCAGGCGGATCGCCGGCCCCTGGCCGAACCGGGCATCGAGCGCGCCCGAGACGAAGCCGAAGCTGATCACCTCCTGAAAGTCGCGCGCGGCCATCGCACGGCGCAGCTGGCCCACCGATCGCTCCTGCTCGGGCTGCGGCAGCATCGGCGAGGCAGCCCGCGGCGGGCGCACCGGCAGGCGCTCGAAGCCCCACACCCGCACCACTTCCTCGATCAGGTCCTCCTCGATCTGCAGGTCGAAGCGCCACGACGGCGGCTGGACCACGAATCGCCCGGGCTCGCGCACGACAGGCAGGCCCAGACGCTCGAAGCATTGCGCCATCTCGTCGTCGGCAATGGGCATGCCGATGACCTTGCGGGCACGGTCGGTGCGCATGGCCACCGGGTGACGCGACGGCAGACCGGTGATCTGGTCATCGATCGGGCCGGCCTGGCCGCCGCAGATCTCGAGGATCAGGCGCGACAGGTACTCGATGTGCGCCACCGTGGTGGCGGCATCGACACCGCGCTCGAAGCGCTGGGCGGCGTCGGTGGAGAAGTTGTAGCGGCGAGCGCGGCCGGCGATGGCCTGCGGCCACCAGAAAGCGGCCTCGAGGTAGATGTCGGTGGTGTCGAGCGACACCGCGGTGCTGTCGCCGCCCATGATGCCGGCCAGGCTCTCGACCTGGCTCGCATCGGCGATCTCGCCCACCGAGCCGTCGTGCTCGATGGTCTGGCCGTTGAGCAGCTTCAGGGTCTCGCCGGGGCGCCCCCAGCGCACCTGCAGGCCGCCGTGGATGCGATGCAGATCGAACACATGCGAGGGCCGGCCAAGCTCGAGCATCACATAGTTGGAGATGTCGACCAGGGCCGAGATGGGACGCTGCCCGGCGCGCTCCAGGCGGCGCTTCATCCAGTCGGGCGTGGATGCCCGCGCATTGACGCCGCGGATGATGCGGCCGCTGAAGCGGCCGCACAGATCGGGCGCCTGCAGGCTGACCGGCAGGCGCTCGGACAGGCTCACCGGTACCGGCTCGAAGCGGGGCTCGCGCAGCGGCGCGCCGGTGGCGGCTGCCAGCTCGCGGGCGATGCCCAGCACCCCGAAACAGTGGCCGAGATTGGGCGTGAGCTTCAGGGTGAGCACCGCATCATCGAGGCTGAGCGCGCCGCGCAGGTCGGCACCCACCGGGATGTCATCGGCCAGCACCAGCAGGCCACCATGGTCTTCCGACAGGCCGAGTTCGCGTGCCGAGCAGAGCATGCCGTTGCTGCGCACACCGCGCATCTCCACCGGCTGGATGCCCAGCCCGCCGGGCAGTTGCGCACCGGGCAGCGCACAGGGCACGCGCAGGCCCGCAGCGACATTGGGTGCGCCACAGACGATGGTCTGCAGGCCGTGGCCGGTGTCCACCTCGCAGACCGAGAGCTTGTCGGCTGCGGGATGCCGCGTGACCGAGACCACCCTGGCGACCACCACGCCGGTGAATGGCGGCGCGGCGGTGCCAACCTCCTCGACCTCCAGGCCGAGCATGGTGAGCCGATCGGCCAGCGCCTCGGTGGTGAGCTGCGGGTCGCAGAAGCTGCGCAGCCAGCTTTCGGGAAACTTCATCCGGGTGCCTCGTCAGCGGTTGAACTGCGCCAGGAAGCGCAGGTCGTTCTCATAGAAGAGCCGTAGATCGGCCACGCCATAGCGCAGCATGGCCAAGCGCTCTACGCCCGAGCCGAAGGCAAAGCCCAGGTAGCGCTCGGGATCGAGACCATAGTTGCGCATCACCGTGGGATGCACCTGGCCGGAGCCAGCGACCTCCAGCCAGCGCCCGGCCAGCGGGCCGTCGCGAAAGCGCATGTCGATCTCGGCCGAGGGCTCGGTGAAGGGGAAGTACGAGGGGCGGAAGCGCACATCGAGGTCGGTGGTCTCGAAAAAGCGCTGCAGGAACTCGGTGTAGACGCTCTTCAGGTCGGTGAAGCTGATGTCGTCGTCGACCCAGAGGCCCTCGAACTGCTGGAACATCGGCGAGTGGGTGGCATCGGAATCCACCCGGTAGGTCTTGCCCGGCGCGATCACCTTGATGGGCGGCTGGTGGGTACGGGCATAGCGGATCTGCACCGGGCTGGTGTGGGTGCGCAGCAGCAGGCCATGGCCATGGGCATCACGCCCTTCGACATAGAAGGTGTCGTGCATCGACCGCGCCGGGTGGTTCTCGGGGGTGTTCAGCGCGGTGAAATTGAAGAAGTCTTCCTCGATCTCGGGGCCGTCGGCGACATCGAAGCCGATCGAGCGGAAGATCGCCTCGATGCGCTCGATGGTGAGCGACAGCGGGTGCAGGCCACCGGCACCGCTGCCGCGGCCGGGCAGCGTGACATCGATCGCCTCCTGAGCCAGCCGGGCATCGAGCAGCGCCGCGGCGATTGCCTGCTCGCGCTCGTTCACCGCCGCCTCGACCGCCTGCTTGGCCTCGTTCAGGGCCTTGCCGGCAGCGGCACGCTCGGCGGGCGAGAGCCGCCCGAGCGCCTTCATGTGGCGGGTGATCTCGCCCTCCTTGCCGAGGAAACGCGCCTTGGCGTCGGCCAGGGCAGCGGCATCGGGCGCCTGGCCGATCAGGGCGCCCGCAGTGGCGACGAGTTGGTTCAGATCGAGGTCCATGGCAGGACGGCTCCGGGGGGTGATGCGACCGGGCTGCGGCAGCTGCCACGACCCGGAAGCGGAATCCACAATGCAAACGGGGCCCGAGGGCCCCGTTTGCCAGGCGCGCGCCACGGCGCGGCGCACACCGCGCCGCGCGCGGGCTCAGGCCGCGGCGAGCGAGGCCTTGACCTGGGCGACGATGGCCGCGAAGGCCGGCTTGTCGTTGACGGCAAGCTCGGCCAGCACCTTGCGGTCGAGGCCGATGGCCGCGCGGTTCAGGCCGGCGATGAAGCGGCTGTAGTTGATGCCGTGCTCACGGGCCGCGGCGTTGATGCGCGCGATCCAGAGCGAACGGAACACCCGCTTCTTGTTGCGACGGTCGCGATACGCGTACTGCCCGGCCCGCATGACCGCCTGCTTGGCGATCCGGAAGACCTTGCTGCGACGGCCGCGATAGCCCTTGGCGAGGGCAAGAACCTTCTTGTGACGGGCCCGGGCGGTGACGCCACGCTTGACTCTGGGCATGGTTCAGCTCCTCAGGCGTAAGGCATCATGGCGCGCACGGAATCGACGTTCGTCTCATGAACGCCGGCCGAGCCACGCAACTGACGCTTGGTCTTGGTGGTCTTCTTGGTGAGGATGTGGCGCTTGAACGCCTGACCCCGCTTGATGCTGCCGCCGGCACGCACCCTGAAGCGCTTCGCAGCGCTCTTCTTCGTCTTCATCTTGGGCATGGGAACCCCTGGCTTCCTTCTTGGTTGCCTTGACAGGTGTCCGGCTGCTGACGCCGGAACTTGCTGAACCCGCTCGGCTTGTGTCGGCCCGGCCTGAGGCCGGACCCCGGCCGCCCCGCAAGGCGGCTGGTGCTGCAGGGCCGCGCGGGTGGGCGCGGCCCGATGTTCACTTCTTCTTGCGCGGCGCGATGATCATGACCATCTGCCGGCCTTCCAGCCTGGGCATCTGCTCGACCTGCCCGACCGCATCGAGGTCGGTGCGCACCCGCTCGAGCAGCCGCACGCCGAACTCCTGGTGCGCCATCTCGCGACCGCGGAAGCGCAGGGTGATCTTGGCCTTGTCGCCTTCCTCGAGGAACCGGACCAGATTGCGCAACTTGACGTTGTAGTCGCCGTCATCGGTGCCAGGCCGGAACTTCACTTCCTTGACCTGGATGATCTTCTGCTTGAGCTTGGCTTCGTGGGCCTTCTTCTGTTCCTGATACTTGAACTTGCCATAGTCCATCAGGCGGCAGACCGGCGGTGAGGCGGTGGGCGCGATCTCGACGAGATCGACCTCCTTCTCTTCCGCCAGGCGGATGGCATCCCGGAAAGCGACGATACCGAGTGGCTCGTTATCGACCCCGATGAGCCGCACCTCGGGCACTGTGATTTCGCCGTTGATGCGATGCGAACGTTCGGTAGCGATTGTCTGGACCTCCAGTCAGTGGATGAGAACGGCGGCGCACCGGTCCCCTGCCCCGCGCGGCCTGGGGATCACCGTACAGCGGTGACCCGGCTCAGACCGGCGTGGCCGGAAGCGGCTGGGCACGACGGGACTCGATGTCCTGGGAGAGCCGCTCGATGAAACCATCAAGCGGCATGGCGCCCAGATCGGCTCCGCCACGCGCACGCACTGCCACCATGCCTGCCTGCCGCTCCTTGTCTCCCACAACCAGGATGTACGGAACTTTCTGCAGGCTAAACTCTCGGATTTTATAGTTGATCTTCTCGTTGCGCAAATCGGCCTGCACCCTAAACCCTTGTTTCTTCAGCGCCTGGACAACGCTCTGGGCGTAGTCGGCCTGGGCTTCGGTGATGTTCATGACCACCGCCTGCAGCGGGCTCAGCCACATCGGCAGCGCCCCGGCGTGGTTCTCGATGAGGATGCCGATGAAACGCTCGAGCGAGCCGACGATGGCCCGGTGCAGCATCACCGGGTGGCGGCGCGAGTTGTCCTCGGCCACATACTCGGCGTCGAGCCGCTCGGCGGTGTTGAAGTCCACCTGCATGGTGCCGCACTGCCACTGCCGGCCGAGCGCGTCCTTCAGGGTGTACTCGATCTTGGGGCCGTAGAAGGCGCCGTCGCCGGGCGCCACCACGAACTCGCAGCCGGAGCGGCGCAGCGACTCCATCACGGCGTGCTCGGCCTTGTCCCAGAGGGCGTCCGAGCCCACCCGCTTCTCGGGCCGTGTGGCCACCTTGTAGAGGATCTCGGTGAAGCCGAAGTCGGCATAAACCCGCTGCAGCTGCTCGGTGAAGTGCTCGCACTCGGCCAGGATCTGGTCCTCGGTGCAGAAGATGTGGCCGTCATCCTGGGTGAAGCCGCGCACCCGCAGGATGCCGTGCAGCGCGCCCGAGGGCTCGTTGCGGTGGCACTGGCCGAACTCGCCGTAGCGCAGCGGCAGCTCGCGGTACGAGCGCAGCCCGGCGCGGAAGATCTGCACATGGCCCGGGCAGTTCATCGGCTTGACCGCGTAGATGCGGTTCTCGGACTCGGTGACGAACATGTTCTCGCGGTAGTTCTCCCAGTGGCCGGTGCGCTCCCAGAGCGAGCGGTCAAGGATCTGCGGGCCCTTGACCTCCTGATAGCCGCTGTCCTGGTACACCCGGCGCATGTACTGCTCCACCTGCTGCCAGACCGTCCAGCCCTTGGGGTGCCAGAACACCAGGCCGGGCGCCTCCTCCTGTATGTGAAAGAGGTCGAGCTCGCGGCCAAGGCGGCGATGATCACGACGCTCGGCCTCCTCCAGCCGGTGCAGGTAGGCGTCCTGGTCCTTCTGGTTGGCCCAGGCGGTGCCGTAGATGCGCTGGAGCATCTCGTTGCGCGAGTCACCGCGCCAGTAGGCCCCGGCCACCTTCATCAGCTTGAAGACGCGCAGGCGGCCGGTGGAGGGCACATGCGGCCCGCGGCACAGATCCACGAAGCTGCCCTCGCGGTAGAGCGAGATGGCCTGGTCGGCCGGAATGGCGCCGATGATCTCGGCCTTGTAGCGCTCGCCGATGGACTCGAAAAAGCGCACCGCCTCGTCGCGGTTCCAGACCTCGCGGTCCACCGCCTCGTCGCGCGCGGCGAGCTCGCGCATGCGGGCCTCGATGCGTTCGAGGTCTTCCGGCGTGAAGGCGCGGGTGTAGGAGAAATCGTAGTAGAAGCCGTTCTCGATGACCGGGCCGATGGTGACCTGCGCCTCGGGAAAGAGCTCCTTCACCGCGTAGGCCAGCAGGTGGGCGGTGGAGTGGCGGATGATCTCCAGGCCGGCATCGTCGCGCTCGGTGATGATGGCGAGCTGGGCGTCGCGCTCGATGCGCGCGCTGGTGTCGACCAGTTCGCCATCGAGCCGGCCGGCCAGCGCCGCCTTGGCCAGGCCGGGCCCGATCGAGCGGGCAACCTCGGCCACCGTGACCGGACCGGGGTACGGGCGCACCGAGCCGTCGGGAAGGGTGATGTTGGGCATGGGAACACTCCTGGGTTCGGCGCGCCGCCTCCCAGCCAGCGGGGTTGGCGGACGCGGGCAAAAAAAACGCGGCCTGTGGCCGCGCGTTTCAGCTGAAGCAGACAGCCGGCAACGACCTAGCGGTGAGGCTCCGGCCGGGTAGTCAGCGGTGTCATAACCATGATGGGCTGGGGTTGCGAGCAGGTGGCGAGCCCGATCCGGCCCGCGCAGACCGCGATGATGCGGCAGGCCCGAAGGCCGGGTCAAGCTAGCGGGATGCGCCGGCAGCCAGAGGGAAGAAAGACACCGGCGACATCAGCCGGTTCTCCTGGCTGTGCAGCGCGCCGAGCTTGGCGCTCTCTTCGGTGTAGGCGATCCATTCCGGATCGGCCCACATCGCGGCGCGGCGCCGCTCGCGATCGGCGGCGTTCTCGTACATCCAGATGTGCATGTACTGATTCACATTGCCGGTCTCGGTGGTGAGAAACGCCAGCGGCTGGCCGAGATGGCGGGTCTGCGGGCCCTTGCCGAGCTGCTCGTAGAGCGCCAGGTGGCGGCGGATCATGCCGGGGCGGCAGGTGTAGGTTCGGACATCGAGCAGCATGAGGACCTCGAACGGTGCGATGAAAGGAGGGGAGATCATACGAGCCGATCACGCCCGGGATCGGCGCGAGGTCGATGGAGCGGAAGGCCTTACACTGCCCTCCCGAGCGGCGCGAAGGCCGCATTCACCGAGACATGCATGAGCATCGATGCCCGTCCCGCCGGCCCGCAGGCCGACACCGCCGAGTCCGCCCCGCTGACCGGTGGCTGCCTGTGCGGCGCAGTGCGCTATGAACTGGCCGTGCCGGTGAGCGCGATCGTGGCCTGCTACTGCGCCGATTGCCGGCGCGCCACCGGCACGGCAGCGAGCATCAACGCCCGGGTGCCGGCATCGGCCTTCCGGCTGGTACGGGGCGCCACACGGGTGTTCGCCCGCGCCGCCGACAGCGGTCGCCTGCTCGAGCGGCACTTCTGCGCCGATTGCGGCAGCCCGATCCTCACCCGTCATGGCGATGACACCCGGCAGATCATCCTCAAGGTGGGCAGCCTGGATCGGCAGGAGGGCATGGCGCTGGCCGCCAGCATCTGGACGGCGAGCGCGGCACCGTGGGCCTGGGTCGATCGCGACCAGCCCTGCTTTCCGGCGGGCCGGCCTGCCCCCGGCAGCACCGCCGCGCCAGGCCGCGCCTGAGCCGGTCGGCGGCCCGCAGCGCACACGCCCCGCCACGCCGCCGCTCCCACCCGCGGATCCATCGCATGTACCAGCCTGTCTCGCCGCTCGAGTACTTCCGCCTGCTGGTCGGCGGCGCCGAGGGCAGTGACATCCCGCTGCTCGAGGCCGCGGCATCGCTCGCCCTGGACGCCCATCCCAACCTGAACCTGCAGGACTGCCTTGCCGCGTTCGACCGCCTCGCCCGCGACATGGCGCAGGCCTGCCGCCAGGCGAGCACCGAGCCCGCGCGCCTGCAGCGCGCCCTGCACTTCTTTCATGTGACCCAGGGCTTTGCCGGCAACCGCCGCGACTACTACGACCCCGACAACAGTTACCTGCACCGGGTCCTGGAGACCCGCAGCGGCATCCCGATCAGCCTGGCGGTGCTGTTCACCGAACTCGCCCGACAGGTGGGCCTGGAGGCCGACGGCGTCGCCTTCCCCGGACACTTCCTGGTCCGGGTGAATCTGCACGAGGGCATGGCGGTGATCGATCCCTTCACCGGCGCCAGCCTCGATCGAGACGAACTCGCACGCCGGGCTGCGCCCTTCGGCGTGCCGCCCGAGCGGCTTCTGCACCCGGCTTCATCGCGTCAGATCCTGATCCGGATGCTCAACAACCTCGCCGCCATCCACGCCCGCCGCGGCGATGACGCCCTGCTCGGGAAGGTGCGTGAGCGGCTGCAGATCCTGGGCGTATCACCCGGCGCCTGAGCCGCGCGCGGCCGGGATTCCATTCGATCGGCCCGCGCCGGGGCACGGGTTGCCCCCGGCCGCGCCGGCGGCGTAGTGTCCACTCCGAGGCGGTCCGCCCGCTGCCCTGCGCTCGCGCAGCGCCCGCCTTGAAGCCCACAAGAACCAAGCCGGGAGGAGACCCTCATGAAGACCTCTGAACAGCGCCGCCAGGTGCTTGCCGGCGCCGGCGCCCTGGGTGCCAGCGCTCTGATGCCTCGCGCCGCGCGCGCCCAGAACACCTGGCCGAACCGGCCCGTCACCATCGTTTGCCCCTGGGGTGCGGGCGGCGGCACCGACGCCACCGCGCGGATCATCGCCAACCTGCTGGAGAAAGACCTCGGCCAGCCCTTCAATGTGGTGAACCGTACCGGCGGCTCCGGGGTGGTCGGCCACTCGGCGATCGCCACCGCGCCGGCCGATGGCTACACCCTGGGCATGATCACGGTCGAGATCTCGATGATGCACTGGCAGAAGCTCACCGAGCTCAACCCCACCAGCTACACCCCGCTCGCCCTCATGAACGAGGATCCGCCGGGGGTCACGGTTGCGGCCAACTCGCCGTACCAGAACATCAAGGCGCTGGCCGATGCCATCAAGGCGGCGCCCCCCGGCAAGCTCAAGGCCTCGGGCACCGGGCAAGGCGGCATCTGGCACCTGGCCCTGATCGGCTGGCTGCAGGCCATGGGCCTGAAGCCCGACCATGTCGCCTGGGTGCCGTCCAATGGCGCCGGGCCCGCCATGCAGGACCTCGCCGCCAACGGCCTCGATCTGGTCACCTGCTCGCTGCCCGAGTCGCGGGCCCTGGTCGAGGCGGGCAAGGCGCGCAGCCTCGCGATCATGGCCTCGGAGCGCAACCCGGTGTTCAGCACCGTGCCCACGCTCAAGGAAGGTGCCGGCGTCGATTACTCGGTGGGCGCCTGGCGCGGCATCGCCGGCCCGCGCGGCCTGCCGGCCGACGTGGTCACCCGGGTGGTGGCCGCGCTGAAGAAGGCCAACGAGTCCAAGGAGTTCCGCGACTTCATGAGCAATCGCGGCTTCGGCGTGCGCTGGGCCGATCCGGCGGGCTTCACAAAGTTCATGGCTGCCGGTGACGCCGCCATGGGCACGGCCATGAAGGCCGCCGGACTGGCCAAGTAGAGAGGCCGCTATGAAGGTCTCCGATCGCACCAGCGGCGCTCTGCTGCTGGCGCTCGGGGCGATCACCTGCTGGGGCGCGTACCAGCTGGCGCCGGTGCCGGGTCAGCAGATCGGACCGGGCGTGTTCCCCACGGTGATCGGCATCGGGCTGATGCTGTGCGGCCTGCTGATCCTGGGGGGCGTGGGCCGCAGCTTCGAGGAGGAAGAACGGATCGTGGCGAGCGAGACCGGCGAGCTCGCCGAGGCCACCGCAGACGGCCTCGGCCGCGCATCGGCAACCGGCACGGGCGCCTGGAAGGCGGTGCTGCCGCCGGCCATGCTCTTCTTCTACTACGTCGCCTCGGAGCGGCTCGGCTTCTGGCCGACCGCCACCCTGATGGTGCTGGTGCTGGCCCGCGCCCAGGGCGCGCGCTGGCGCGGCAGTCTGCTGCTCGCGCTGCTTGCGCCGCCCCTGGTGCATCTGGTGTTCTACAAGCTGCTGCGGGTGCCCTTGCCGGCGGGCCTGCTCGGCCTGCCCTGGGTCTGAGCATGACCACGCTGATGCAGGGTTTCCAGATGGTGATGCAGTTCGATGTGCTGCTCACCATCCTGCTGGCTTCGATCTATGGTCTGGTGGTCGGATCGCTGCCCGGGCTGTCGGCCACCATGGCCACCGCGCTGCTGGTGCCGGTCACCTTCTACATGTCGCCGATCGCCGCGGTCTCGGCGATCATCGCCGCCTCGGCGATGGCGATCTTCTCGGGCGACATACCCGGCTGCCTGCTGCGCATACCGGGCACGCCCGCATCGGCGGCCTATACCGACGAAGCCTTCGCGATGACCCGCAAGGGCCAGCCCGAACTCGCCCTGGGCATCTGCCTGTGGTTCTCGGCAATCGGCGGCATCATCGGCACGCTGTCGCTGATCGTGATGGCGCCCGCACTGGCCGAGATGGCCTTCCGCTTCTCGACCTTCGAGTATTTCTGGCTGGCGCTGCTCGGGCTGATGTGCGCGACCATGGTGGCGCGTTCCTCGCCGGTCAAGGCGATCGCATCGATGTTCCTCGGTCTGCTGATCACCTGCGTGGGCATCGAGAACCCGGCTGGCGCCCAGCGCTTCACCTTCGGCTTGCCCGATCTGCTCGGCGGCATCGAGATCATCCCGGTGCTGGTGGGCGTGTTCGCGGTCTCGGAGGTGATGCGGGCCTTCACCGCGCAGCCGGTGGTGGTCGCGCCCCCGCGCCGCTTCGGCAGCATCCTCGCCGGACAATGGGCCCTGACCAAGGCCCATCCGCGCCAGCAGGTTCGCGGCAACATCGTGGGCATCATCATCGGGGTGCTGCCTGGCGCCGGCGCCGACATGGCGGCGTGGATCAGCTACGCGATGTCCAAGCGCTTTTCGAAGACGCCCGAGAAGTTCGGCACCGGCCATCCGGAAGGCCTGATCGAGGCCGGCGCCAGCAACAACGCCAGCCTCGCCTCGGGGTGGGTGCCCTCGCTGCTGTTCGGCATACCGGGCGACACGATCACCGCGATCGCGATCGGCGTGCTCTACATGAAGGGCCTGAATCCGGGACCGACCCTGTTCACCGAGAAGGCCTCGAGCATGTACGCGCTGTACATCGTGTTCATCCTGGCCAACCTGATCATGATCCCGCTGGGCATCCTGATGATCCGCTCGGCGCGCTACATCCTGTTCGTGCCGCGCGCGCTGGTCATGCCGGTGATCATCCTGCTCTGCGCGGTGGGCTCGTTTGCCACCGGCAACAACCTGGCCCTGGTCTTCACGGTGGCGGTGTTCGGGCTGATCGGCTACTTCATGGACCGCAATGGCTTCCCGGTGGCCGCACTGGTGCTCGGCGCGGTGATGGGCACCATGGTCGAACAGAACTTCGTGACCTCGCTGATCAAGTCCGACGGCAGCCTGCTGCCCTTCGTCTCACGGCCGGTGGCGGCGGTGCTGGCGGCCATGACCCTGGCGGCGGTGCTCTGGCCGCTGGCGGTGTGGCTGCGGCGGCCCAGGGCCGCCTGAGCGAGGCCGAGGCAGAAGGCCGCGGCAGAAAAGACAACGGGCCCGACAGTCTTGTGAACCGCCGGGCCCGAGCCGGATGCATCCTGGTAGGCGCGATTGGACTCGAACCAACGACCCCCACCATGTCAAGGTGGTGCTCTAACCAGCTGAGCTACGCGCCTGCAAGCCTCACACTATAGCAGAACGCAGCGATGCCTGCCGGGCAAGCCGTCTGGAGGCCGCACGCTCGCCAGATGGGACGCACCCTGCCGCTCAGCCATGAGCGGCCGCTGCCGACCCACCCGAGGCCCGTGAAAGCAGCAGCACAGGCAGCAACCCCGCAAGCACGATCAGCAGCGACGGTACCGCAGCCTGCGCCAGGCGCTCGTCGGCAGCAAAGTGGTAGGCGGCGACCGCCAGCGTGTCGAAATCGAAGGGCCTCAGAACCAGGGTGGCCGGCAGCTCCTTCAGGCAGTCCACCGCGACCAGCAGTCCGGCCGCGGCCAGGCTTGGCCTGAGCAGCGGCCAGTGCACCCGCGCCAGCACTTCCAGCGGCGCCGCACCCAGACTGCGGGCGCTCTGATCCATGGCCGGGCTGATCCGCGCCAGGGCCGACTCGATGCCCTGATAGCCGATGGAGAAGAACCGCACGCCGTAGGCATAGACCACGGCGGCAGCCGTGCCGCCGAGCAGCAGCATGCCGAGCCAGCGATCGATCAGGCCAACCCAGCCGAGCAGACCGATGCCGATCACCACCCCGGGCAGCGCATAGCCGGCGCAGGCCAGGCTCACCGCCCAGCCAACCGCCCGGCCCCCGACCACGCGCGCGGCATAGGCGGTGACCAGGGCCACCGGCAGGATCAGTGCGGTGGCCAGCCCGGCCAGCAGCAGGGAGTGCCACAACCACGCGCCCAGGCGGGTATCGATCGGTGCGTCGGCCCCGAGCCAGGCCCGCACCAGCAGCGCCACGGGAACCAGAAACCCGAACGCCACCGGGATGAAGGCGAGCAGGCTCGCCCGCCATGCGCGCCAGCCGCGCAGCGCCTCGCGCGGTGACGGCCGCGCGGCCCGTGCCGAGAAGCGCATGCGGGCCCGCTGCCGCCGTTCCAGCCAGGCGATCAGCCCGACCAGCACCAGCAGGGCCAGCCCCAGACGCGCCGCCGCGACCCGATCGCCCATGCCCTGCCACGCCCGGTAGATGCCCGCGGTCAGCGAGTCGACGCCGAAGTAGCTGACGGTGCCGAAGTCCGCCAGGGTCTCCATGAGCACCAGCGCGCAACCTGCCGCCACCGCCGGCCGCGCCACCGGCCAGACCACCCGCCACCAGGTGGCCCGCGGCGACAGACCGAGCGAACGCGCCGCCTCGGCAAGCGACGCCGGCCGCTCGGCAAAGGCGCTGCGGGCGAGCATGTAGACATAGGGATAGAGCGCCAGACCCAGACACAGCCCGGCACCTGGCACCGAGCGGATCTCGGGAAACCAGTAGCCCCTCACCGGCCAGCCGGTGAGCGCGCGCAGACCGGTCTGCAGCGGACCGGAGGTGTCCAGGAAGTCGGTGTAGGCGTAGGCCAGCACGAAGGCCGGCATCGCAAGCGGCAGGATCAGCGCCCAGGACAGCCAGCGCCGGCCGGGAAACTCATAGGCCGCCACCAGCCAGGCCGAACCCACGCCCAGCAGCAGCACTGTGGCCAGAACCACCAGCGCGAGGCCGAGCGAGGTGAGCAGTGCCGCCGGCAGCACGGTGCCGGCGAGATGCGCGAGCGTTTCCCACCCACCCTGCCACGACCCGGCGATGACCGCCAGCACCAGCACGGGCGCAGCGGTCATGAGCGCCCCCAGGATGGCCAGCACCCCGAGCGTGGCCGAGGACGCGCGCATCAGACCGCGCAGGAGCGCGGCAGGCATGACAGGAGGGATGTTGATGGCGCTTCGGTAGAATCAGGCTGAACGAGAATTATATGCATTCGGCCAAGTCTGCCCCTCCGATCTCTGCCGCGTCCCGGCAGGCCGCGCTCACGGTACGCGACCTGCGGGTGTCCTATGACCCGAAGGGGGCGCGAGCCCCGGTGGTCGATGGCCTGAGCTTCGCGTTGCCCGCCGGGCGCATCGGTTGCCTGCTCGGCGCTTCGGGATGCGGCAAGAGCACCGCGCTGCGGGCGATCGCCGGCTTCGTCAGGCCGCAGGCGGGCGAGGTGCTGCTCGAGGGCCGCTGCCTGGTCGGGCCAGGCCAGTGGACCGAGCCGGAAAACCGCGGCGTGGGCATCGTGTTCCAGGACTACGCGCTGTTCCCGCACCTGACGGTCGCCGAGAATGTGGGCTTCGGCCTGCGCGGTCCGGAAGGCCGCGGCGCCGCGCGCCAGGAGCGCATCACCCGCATGCTGGCACTGGTCGGCCTGGGCTCGGTGGCCGGGCGGCATCCGCATGAACTCTCCGGCGGCCAGCAGCAGCGGGTGGCGCTCGCGCGCGCGCTCGCTCCGGCGCCTCGGCTGCTGCTGCTCGATGAGCCCTTCTCCAATCTGGACCCCGACCTGCGGGAGCGGCTGGCGGTCGAGCTGCGCGAGATTCTGCTGGCGGCCGGCACCACCGCGTTGCTGGTCACGCACGATCAGTACGAGGCCTTCGCGATGGCCGACCAGATCGGGGTGATGCAGGATGGCGCGATCGCCCAGTGGGACACCCCCTACCGGCTCTACCACCGACCGAACTCGCGGGCGGTCGCCGACTTCGTCGGCATGGGTTCCTTCCTGCCGGGCCGGCTGCACCAGCGCGACGGGCAGGCCGAGGTGCGGTTCGAGCTCGGCGTGCTGCCGATCCGCCATCGTGGCGACCAGGCCCTGGCCGGTGCGAGCGCCAGCCTGAGCGGTGACATCTCGATCCTGCTGCGGCCCGATGACGTGATCCACGACGACGCCAGCCCGCTGCAGGCGGAGGTGGTGCGCAAGGCCTTTCGCGGCGCGCAGTTCCTCTACACGCTGCGGCTGCCCAGTGGCGCCAGCCTGCTCGCGCTCGTGCCCAGCCACCACAACCATGCCCTGGGGGAACGGATCGGCATCCGTTTCGACGCCGACCATGTGGTCAGCTTTCCGGCGGACGATCCCGCGTCGGCTGGATGAGGAAGGCCTCGCCGCGGGCAAAGCGCGCAGCCAGCTCCACCGCCCGCATCGACTGGGCTCGCCGGTCGGGATGGCGCACCAGCAGCAGCACGGTCCGGCTGTCGTTGATCCACGCGACCTTGGCGTAGGCATCACCGCGATCGGACGCGGTCAGCCGCAGCCAGTCGCCACGGCGCAGTCGGGACACCGGATCGGCGCCGGCATCGGGCACGGCGGCAGGCCGCGCAGGCAGGTCGGCCAGATCGAGCGAGGACAGCACCTGCCGAAGTCTTGCCTGGGCGGAAGGATCGCCCTCACCGTCGCGCCCCTGCCGATCCTCGCGCCGGCGCGCGGGTCGGATCGGCGGCAGTCGTTCGCCGGGCGCGCGCCGATCGGTAAGCGTGGGCGGAGGTGTCGGGGCTGCGGCTGGTGTCGGGGCCGGGGTCGGGGCTGCGGCCGGGGTCGGAACTGCGGATGGCGCGGGCGCATCGCGCGAGTCCCCCTGCATGCGCCGCAGGTGCACGAGGAAGAGTTCGTCGAGAAAGGGCTTGAGCTCGTCGCTGGCCATACCGACCTCGCGCACCCCTTCGGTGAGCAAGCGGATCAGCGGGGGAATGCGTGCGGCGAATTCGCGGCCGTCGGCGCTGCGCGAAGCCGGGTCAAGACTCCAGAGCAGATCATCGACCACCTGCAGGGCGACCTTGAACTGGCCGCTCTCCTCGCCGTCGCGCAGGGCCGTGGTTCGCAGCTGCCGCAGCCATACGGTGAGCAGGAACTCCCTCACCGACGCCGGCACCTGGTGCCGCTCCAGCCGCTCGCCGATCATCACCGAGAGCCGCACGGTGAGTTCCTGCTCGCGCTGCGCGGACGGGCGCCGACGATAGTCGCGGCGGTTGCGACCGACCGGGGCCGGCGGCTGGCGGGCGGCAGCGTCGCGCTGCAGTCTTTCAACCAGCTGGGTGACATGGCGCGCCGCCCGGGCGTACTCGCGCTCGACCTGCCTGGCCATCACGAAGGCCCGTGACTGCAGGGCACCGGCGACGATCTCGACCGCGCGCACCACGGTCTCGAGCCGGCGATGGAGCTCCCCGCCGCGTTCGAGCTGGTCGCCATAGGCCGCCACCAGCGCACCCAGATTTTCCAGCAGCCGTCGCAGCGAGCGCGGCTCGTCACCCAGGTAGCCAGGGTCCATCAAGGCGAGGGCCAGGGCCGGTTGCTGCAGTCGCCAGAGCATGGCGCGGGCGATCTCGGGCAGGCGCTGATCGTCGATCAGGTAGTCGAACAGCGCGGCGACCACATCCACCACGGCGAGCTGAGGCGGCGCAACACCCACCTCGCGCAGGCGCGCCCTCGCGTTGGCGAAGAAGCGCTCGCGGGCCTGCCGGCTGTGCGGAGGCACGCCGATGGCATGCGCGAAAGCCAGCGCATCGCGCTCGAGCTCGACCACCGGCTGCAGCGTGGGCAGCGCCGGCAGCGGCAGCGGTCCGGCGGCGGCCAGCGACGATGATCCCAGCAGCCGGGCCGCATCGGCGGCGTGCTGGCTGGCATCCAGGGCGCGACCCCCGGGGCTGATCGCCGGCCGGCCTGACGCTGCGCTGGGCGGATCGCGCCTGCGACCGGACAGGCGCCCGCCCGGATCGGCGAGCCAGCGGGCGATGTCCTCCAGGGCGAGCGCCAGTACCGCGGGCAGCCGGCGCAGCACCGAGCGCCGCATCTGGGAGGGCACCGGCTCGACCGCGCCCGACGCCGGCTCGAGCGCACCGACAGCGGCCGACGCCAGCATGCGCGCGCCGAGCGGGTTGAGGTCGTCATCCGGCCAGGCCGCCGGCCAGAGGGCGTGAACCCGGTCCATGAGCGAGAGGTAATCGGCCCCGACGATCGCCCTCACCGCCCTGGCCACATCGCCTACCAGCACCTGCTGGCCGGCGTCATCCTCCTGCAGCAGGCTGAGCACCCGTTCGGCATCGATCTCGCTCGCCGCGTAGGCCAGGCATCGGGCGGCCCGGTCGGAGAGTCCGCGCGCGGCCCGGGTGACCCGATCAGCGCTCTGCAGGCGCAGCAGTCCGGCGGCTGCCAGCAGGGCCTGCCGGTCACGGGCACTGGCCTCGAAGGCGGCCGCGCCTTCCAGATCGCCCGCAACCTCGGCGCACACCCCGAGCAGCGAGCGCTCCAGGGTGTGGGCCAGCCGCTGCACCGCCTGAGCGAGCAGCGGGTCGGCCGCGCCACCGGGCGCGCCGGCGGTCATGGGCGGCGATCCTTTTTCACCGCTGGGATGCTATGGCTTGCCTGCGCGG
>CAIZPE010000113.1 GCA_903934795.1 uncultured bacterium
ACGAAGCGGCCGAGGTACATCACCGCGATACGGTCGCTGACATGCGAGACCACGCCCAGGTCGTGGGTGATGAAGACAGAGGTCAGGCCGAACTCGCGCTGCAGATCGGCGAACAGGTTGAGCACATCGGCCTGGATCGAAACATCGAGCGCGGCCACCACCTCGTCGCAGACGATGAGCTTGGGGCGCAGCATCAGCACCCGGGCGATGTTCACCCGCTGCTTCTGCCCGCCGGAGAGTTCGTGCGGATAGCGGTCGGCGTACTCGGCGCCCAGGCCCACCCGCTCGAGCGCGGCGCGAGCCCGCGCCCGGCGCTCGGCCAGCGGCACGCCACCGGCGATGTCGAGCGGCTCGCGCACCGAATCACCGATGGTCATGCGCGGGTTGAGCGCCGCGTTGGGGTCCTGGAACACCACCTGGTAGTCGCGGCGCAGGTGGCGCAGCGCCGCTGCGCCGAGCTGATGCGGATCGGTGCCGCCCAGACGCAGACCACCGGCGGTGGGCTTGAGCAGCATCACGAGGGCCCGCCCCAGGGTGGACTTGCCCGAGCCCGATTCGCCGATCACGCCGAAGGTCTCGCCGGCGCGCACCGCGAAGCTCACGCCATCGACCGCCTTGACGCTCTCGCCGCCCTTGCCGGTGGCGAAATGCACCTTCAGATCCTCGACCGTGATCAGCGGCTCGCGCGGGGGCAGACCGGCGCCGATCATGCCAGCGCCCCCGGCAGGGCCAGCTCGCTCTGGCGGATGCAGCGGGCGCGGCGCCCCGAATCATCAACCGGCTGCAGCGCCTGCGGCTGTCCGCAGTCGGGGCCGGCGTGGGCGCAGCGCGGCTGGAAGCGGCAGCCCGAGGGCATCGCGGTGAGCGAGGGCACGCGGCCGGGCACCGAAGGCAGCACCGACTTGCGCGGGCTGAGGCGGGGGATGGAGCGCAGCAGGCCCGAGGTGTAGGGATGGCGCGGTCGCACCAGCGCGTCATCGACCCGCGCATCCTCGACCACCTCGCCGGCGTACATGGTGAGCAGGCGGTCGCAGGTCTCGGCCACCACGCCGAGATCGTGGGTGATGAAGAGCAGCGCGGTGCCCGAGCGCCGGCTGAGATCGGCCAGCAGCCGGATGATCTGGGCCTGGATGGTCACATCGAGCGCGGTGGTCGGCTCGTCGGCGATCAGCAGACGCGGCTCGCAGGCCAGGGCGATGGCGATCATCGCGCGCTGGCGCATGCCGCCGGAGAGCTGGTGCGGGTACTCGTCGACCCGGCGCTGCGGCAGCGGGATGCCCACGGCGTCCAGGGCCTGGATGGCCTGCTCGCGGGCCTGGCGACGCGTGAAGCCGCGATGGGTGCGCAGGCTCTCGGCGATCTGCTCACCCACCGTGAAGACCGGGTCGAGCGCGCTCATGGGCTCCTGGAAGATCATGCCGATGCGCGCCCCCCGGATCGCGCGCATCTCGCGCGGCGAGAGGGTGAGCAGGTCGCGGCCCTCGAACTCGATGCGGCCGGTGACCCGGCTGGAGCGCGCCGGCAGCAGCCCGAGGATGGACAGCCCCGTGATGGTCTTGCCGCAGCCGCTCTCGCCGACGATGCCCACCCGCTCGCCAGGCTGCAGACTGAAGTCGATGCCGCGCGTGGCCTGCACCTCGCCCTGCGGGCCGCGGAAGGCGATCGACAGATCGCGCACCGCGAGCAGCGGTGCGGCAGATGTGGCGTCGGTGGCGTTCATGCGGACATGGCCGGCGGGGGCGTCAGGTCGGGCGGGCGTCAGGCGGCACGGGCATTGCGCTTGCGCTGCGCCGGCGGCAGCGGCATCTCGCCGATCACGCCGGCTTCGGTCAGCCGCCCGAGATCGGCCTCGGTCAGGCCGAGCACGCCGGTGAGCACCTCGCGGTTGAACTGGCCCATGGTGGGCGCCGGCCAGCGCACCGGCGGCGGCACACCGCCCTGACGGTACGGCGGGCTCACCAGCGGATGCAGGCCGACCACCGCACGCTCCACCCGGCGGATCACACCGCGAGCGACCAGATGCGGATCGGTGTAGAGCGCCACCGGGGGCAGCACCTCGCCGGCCGCCACGCCGGCCTGCTGGAGCCGCCGCATGGCGTCGTGGGCAGGACGCACGGCGCACCAGGCACTCAGGACCTGATCGATGCGATCGGCCTGCGCGCGTCGGCCGGCCGCCTCGGCGAGCGCGGGATCAGCGGCCAGCTCGGCCGCGCCGATGGCCGCACAGAGCGCGCGCCAGGCAGCGTCATCGGTGACCGCCACCAGCAGCCAGGCATCGGGCCCCTGGCAGCGGTAGATGCCGTGCGGCGTATGGTCCGGGTGGCGGTTGCCGGTGCGAGGCGCCAGCTGGCCGTTGGCCGACTGCTCGACCACCCAGGGCGCCACGAAGGGCAGCATGCACTCCACCTGGGCGAGATCCACATGCTGACCCTCGCCGGTCAGCTCGCGATGGCGCAACGCCACCAGCAGCGCGCAGGCGGCATTCAGGCCTCCCACCGCGTCACCATGCGCGATGTGGTTCATCACCGGCGGGTCGTCGGCGCGCCCCGACACCGAGGGCAGGCCGCTGCCCTGCTCGAGGGTGGAGCCATAGGCCCGGCAGTCGGACCAGCTGCCGCTCGCGCCGTAGGCGGCCATCGAGACCATCACCAGCCGCGGGTTGATCTGGCGAAGGTCGGCATAGCCCAGGCCGAGCCTGGGCAGCACCTGGCTGGAGTAGTTCTCGACCACGGCATCGGCGCCACGCACCAGCTCGCGCAGCAGGGCCGCGCCCTCGGGATGGGTGAGATCGAGCGTGATGCCGCGCTTGTTGCGGTTCATGGCGAGAAAGCGCGGGAGCTTCTCGTAGGTGCGCGCCTCGAACTCGGCCTGGCTCTGGCTGGTGCCGCGCCACCAGTCGGGATAGCCGCAGGCCTCGACCTTGATCACATCGGCGCCGAGATCGGCCATGTGCCGGGTGCACAGCGGCCCGGCCCAGCCCATGGAGAGATCGATGATGCGCAGGCCCGAGAGGGGGCCGTGGTCGGCGCCCGGGCGGCGTACCGGCCCGGTGAACACCGGCGCGGGAGCGCGGTCGAGCCAGAGTGCGGCCGGATCGCTGCTGCCGGGGGCAGGCACCTCGCCGCCCGAGGCCGGCGGGGTGAGGGTGAGGTGCAGCGGCGAGCGCGGCGCCTCGAGTTCGCGGCCGGCCACCCGCAGGCGGGCGATCGCACCGCGCTCGCGAAACGGCGGCACCTGCAGCAAGCCGGCCATGTCGGGCACCACCGCGAAGGGCAGCTTCTCCTCGAGGCCGCGGGCGAACCAGTGCTCAGCGCGCTGGCTGGCCAGCGCGGCCTCGATCCGGGGCTCGAGCGTGTCGGCAAAGCGCAGCCGGTCGGGGCCCATGTGATAGTCGGGATGATGGGCGAGGTCATCCATGCCCAGCAGATGGCAGAAGGCGAACCACTGCAGCGGCGTGACCACCGTGATGCCCAGCCAGCCTTCGCGGCAGCGGTACACCCCCATCGGATAGGTGGGCGTGAAGCGGTTGATGCCCAGGCGCGGCTGGCCGCGCCCGGTGGGCTCGGCCTCGCAGCCCTGATACTCGGAGAGTGCCACCACCGCCTCGAGCACGCTGAGCTCCCAGGCGCCGCCGCCGGCGCGGTCGCGCCCGGGCAGGCTCGCCGCCAGCGCGATGAAGGCCGACAGCGCCGCCACCACCGAGGACTGATGGTCGGACAGCACCAGCGGCGGCCCTTCGGCCGGGCCGATCAGCTGGATCTGCCCGCCCAGCGCCCGGCACACCGAGTCGGTGCCGCGCCAGCCGGCATACGGGCCGCTGCGACCGAACCAGCTCAGGTCGGCCACCGCGAGGCCCGGGCGGGCGCGACGCAGGGCCGCGTGATCGATGCCGGCGGCCGCGCGCGCGGCCGGATCGAGGCTGTCGATGATCACATCGGCGGCGGCCAGAAGCCGCGCGAGCGTCGGCCGGTCGGCCGCGGTGTCAGGCGAAAGCGTCACCGAGCGCTTGCCGAAGTTCATGGCCGCGAAGGCGGCGCCGGCCATCTCGGGCGCCAGGCCCTGGATGCGCGGCGATGCGAGCCGCGACGGGTCGCCCCCCGGCGGTTCGACCTTGACCACCTCGGCACCGAAATCGGCGAACAGGCGGGCGCACAGCGCGCCGGCCGGCAGGGTGCCGATCTCGAGCACCCGCAGACCGGACAGGGGAGGACGGGGAGATCCGTCGCTCATGTCCGGATCCGGCACTGGGCGGCCACGCGCGACACGCGGCGATGAGCGGGCAATGCGGTCACGCGAGAGTCTCCCCGGAGAAGGATCCGCGCGCCTGCGCGATCCTCGGCCAGCCGGCGATCGGCGCGACACGCTGTCGTTGTGTGTCAACCGAGGAGAGCACGCGCCGGAATCGGCTGTCAACGCGCCCACCGACCCGGCGTTCCGAGGCGTGGCCCGTCTCCGATACCAGCGATCCGCTTATGGCCGGACGCGCCGCTGGCGGCCGCTTTGCTGGCGCGCCGCCTGCGCTCGCGGGCCTCGTCCGGTGATCAGCGGCTGCGCCGCCGTCCGCTGAAGGGATAGGACGGGTCGTGGTAACCCGGGGTGGAGGCGTGCCCGGGCGTGACCAGCTCATCGACCGCCTGCTCGTCGGCGTCGGTCCAGTCGACGCTCTCGGCGCCGAAGTAGTCCAGCCACTGCGCCAGCGTGCGCGGGCCGGCGATCACCGAGCTCACCAGCGGATTGGCCAGCACCCAGGCCACGGCAAAACGCGCCAGCGGCAGCCCACGGCCGGCGGCGTGCACCGCCAGGCGCTGCGCCACCCGCAGCGACTCCTCGCGCCACTCGGTCTCCATCATGCGGCGAT
The DNA here is from genome assembly GCA_903934795.1 of uncultured bacterium. Taxonomy (GTDB): domain Bacteria; phylum Pseudomonadota; class Gammaproteobacteria; order Burkholderiales; family Burkholderiaceae_E; genus Quisquiliibacterium. The sequence goes on from CAIZPE010000113.1 coordinate 4,859, forward strand.
CGCCCCGTCCGGCACGGCTGTCCTGCGCCGGCGGCTGACCGGGCAGGTACTTGCCGGTGAGCACACCGCGGGCCACCGGGCTGTAGGGCACCACGCCCAGGCCGTAGTGGGCGCAGGCCGGCAGCAGCTCGACCTCGGGCATGCGGTTGAGCAGGTTGTAGTAGGGCTGGCACACCGCCGGTCGCGGCATGCCGATCTGGTCGGCCAGCCGCACCGCCTCGGCGATCCGCCAGCCGCGGAAATTGGACAGCGCCCAGCTGCGGATGCGCCCGGCGCGGATCAGGTCATCCAGACCGCGCAACGCCTCCTCGAGGTTGTCGTCCTCGAAGTCGCGGTGCAGGTAATAGAGGTCGATATGGTCGGTGCCGAGCCGGCGCAGACTGTCCTCGCAGGCCCGCATCAGCCACTTGCGCGACCAGCGCCCCGCGTTGGGATCGGAGGACATCCGGTTGCCGACCTTGGTGGCCAGCACCCAGCGGTGCCGGTCGGCCGCGATCAGCCGGCCGGTGATCTCCTCGGACACGCCGCGGCTGTAGACATCGGCGGTGTCGATGAAGTTGATGCCGCGGTCGCGGGCGACGGCGACGATCTCGGCACTGGCGGCCTCGTCGGCCTGGTCGCCGAACATCATGGTGCCCAGGCAGAGCACCGACACATCGAGATTGGTGGCGCCGAGTCGGCGGTATTTCATGGCGGCCTTCCGATCGATGAAAGCCCTCATGGTAGGCCGCCGCGCGGCCGCGGCCTACTCCCGGTGTTCGCGCATGCGCTCGGCCAGACGCTTGCGGGCCCGATGCAGCCGGACCCAGCAGTTCGCCTCGCTGATGTTCAGCCGCTGACACACCTCCTCGGTGGACAGGCCCTCGATCACCTGCATCACGAAGACCTCGCGCAGGGTGGGCGGCAGGGCGTCGATCTCGCGCGCCAGCCGCGCACGCATGCGCCGACGCGACACCTCGATCAGCGGGTCCTGGGCCTCGGCCTGGGCCAGGGCCTCGAGGCCGCCGGGCAGGCCTTCGGCGGGGATCTCGTCCACGGGATCGTCCTCGGTGGCCTGCCGCACGTAGCGGGATTCCCGACGGAACACATCCTGGATCTTGTGGTTGAGGATGCCGATCAGCCAGGTACGCAGGGCGGAACGGCCCTGGAATCCCTCGCGGCTGGCCAGCGCGGCAGCGAGCGCGTCCTGGACCGCATCCTCGGCGAGATCCTCGTCTCGGATGCGGCGACGGGCGAATCGCAACATGGCGCCACGGTGGGTGGCCAGCTCGAGCGCGGCAGCGGCGGTGGCGCGCGCCGAAGCCGCGAGGCCGACGGATTCGGGAAACAGGGCGGGTGAAAGGGTGGCAGCACTCATGGGGACGAAGCTTCCGTTCAGTGGGGCAAGCAATGCAGCCAGTCTGCCCATCCGATCTGTCAGCCAGATCACCCGAAGATCACGATTCGATAACGAATGCGCCGGCCCGCGACGGACCGGCGCTGCGCGATCGGCTTTCAAGCGACGCCGGCTGGGACTATCCTGCCGCCTCGTCCACCCCGAGCCCCGCTCCGGACGCCCCACCCATGGACCGCCGCATCCTCGTCATCGAAGACCAGCGTGACATCGCCGATCTGATCGCGCTGCACCTGCGCGACCTCGGCCATGAGGTCGAGTGCCTGCATGACGGGGTGCAGGGCCTGGAGGCGGCCCGCAGCGGCCGCTTCGACCTGATCGTGCTCGACGGCATGCTGCCCGGGCGCGACGGCCTTGAAGTGCTGCGCGCCCTGCGCCTGGACCGCATCGACACGCCGGTGCTGATGCTCACCGCCCGATCCGGCGAGATCGACCGGGTGCTGGGCCTGGAGCTCGGCGCCGACGACTACCTCACCAAGCCCTTCTCCATCCCGGAGCTGCAGGCGCGGGTCAAGGCCATCCTGCGGCGCATCGAGCGCCGGCCCGTCGCGCCTGCCAGCGATGACGAGCGGCTGGTGTTCGGCGACCTGAGCATCGACACCGCCAGCCGCGAGGTGCGGCTGCGCGGCCGGCCGGTGGCGCTCACCGCGCGGGAGTTCGACCTGCTGCTGCACTTCGCGCGCAACCCGGGGCGCGCGTTCACCCGCATGCAGCTGCTCGATGCCGTCTGGGGCACCAGCTTCGAGGGCTACGAGCACAACGTCAACACCCACATCAACCGCCTGCGCGGCAAGATCGAGACCGACCCCGCCGACCCGCGCTATGTGCTGACCGTGCGCGGGGTGGGCTACCGGTTCACCGACCCGCGGGCGGCCACCGGCCGATGAAGTCCCTGCGCTTCCGGGTGCTGGCACTGGTGGCGGCCTTCGGGCTGCTCACCGCGGTGCTGCTGGCCGGCATCCTGTTCACCTCGGTGCGCGGCTACTACATGGACCTCACCTCCGACAAGTCGGCGCGCTTCATCGAGCGGGTGCTCGAGATGCACCCCGACCTGTGGGCCGCCTACGAGAAGGATCCGTCCGCCTTCTCCAGTCAGCTGCGCGAGTATGTGCTCTATTCGCCCAACACCGGCCTGTACCTGCTCGACGAGACCGGCGCGATCCTGGCGAGCGCGGGCGACCCGGGCGCGCATCGGGGCGCGCAGCCGATCGACCTCGCGCCGGTACGCGCGGCCTTCGAGACCGGCTCCGATGAGCCGGTGATCGCCCACGACCCTGACGAGCCCCGCCGGCGCTGCCTGGTGGCGGCCCGACCGGTGATGCGCGGCGGTCAGGTCAAGGGCTGGCTCTATGTGGCGGCGCGCTCCACCGACCTCGCCTCGCACACGCCCGAACTGCTGCGCAGCTATGCGGTGCGCACCGCGGTCACGGTGGCCCTCATGACCCTGTCACTGGGCGTGCTGCTCACCCTGGCCATGATGGCCCTGCTCACCCGCCCGCTGATCCAGCTCACCCGGGTGGTGGAAGGGGTGCGCGATGCCGACTTCGCCGCGGGCGTCGAGCAGCTGCTGCTGCCCAACTGCGGCCGCGACGACGAGGTCGGCCGGCTCTCGCGCACCTTCCGCGAGACCTTCGACCGGCTCAATCTCGAGGCTGCGCGGGCACGCGAGACCGACACCCGCCGGCGCGAGATGGTGGCCAGCGTGTCCCATGACCTGCGCACGCCGCTCACCGCGCTGATCGGCCTGCTGGACACCGTGCGGCTGAAGGGCGGCACCCTGAGCGCCACCGAGCAGGCGGACTATCTCGCCCGCGCCTCGGACAATGCGCAGCATCTCAAGCGCCTGACCGATGCGCTGAACGAGCTCTCGCGGCTGGACAGCCCGGAGTTTCGCACCCACCCCGAGCCGATCGCCATCGGCGAACTCGCCGACGATGTGGTGCAGCGCTTCATGGCGCGCGCGCACGAGGCCGGCCTGAGTCTCGAACTCGATTACCCGGACGGTCTGCCGCTCACCGCGGTGGACGCGGGGCTGATCGAGCGGGCGCTGGCCAATCTCATCGACAACGCGCTGCGCGTCACGCCCAGCGGGGGCCGGGTGCGGGTACAGGTGATGCGGGAGGCCGGCGGGCTGCGGATGGAGGTGTCCGACACCGGGCCGGGCGTGGCCGAGGAAGACCAGCCCCGGGTGTTCGACCGCTTCTACCAGACCTCCCGGCACCGCGACCTGCGCGGCAGCTCCGGGCTGGGGCTGGCGATCGTCAAGCGGGTGGCCGAACTGCACGGCGGCCACGCCGGGCTGCGCAGCCGCCCCGGCGAGGGCGCCACCTTCTTCATCGACCTGCCGGCTGCGGCCTGAATCGGCGCTGCGCCACCAGCAGAACGGCGCCCACACCCATCAGGGCGGCGCTGCCCAGGGCGAGGCTGATCAGCGAACCCCAGAGCAGCGGCACCAGGAGAGCCGCGGCCAGGCTGTTGGCGAGGCTCTGCACGAAGCCATGACAGGACGAGACCATGCCGCGCCGCTCGGGCGAGAGATCGCTCAGCATGACCTGCAGCGGCGGCGTGGCGATCGCCAGGCCGAAGGTGTAGACGCACAGCGGCAGCGCCGCCCAGGGCAGCGCACCGGGGAGCAGCCAGCTCACCAGCAGGTTGGCCGCCACTGCCCCTGCCATGAGCACCTGACCGAGCCGGATGCTGACATCGGGCGCGAAGCGGTCGGCCAGCCGTGACGCGAGCAGCGCGCCGCCCATGGTGCCGATCGTGAAGGGCAGGAACAGCCAGTAGAACTGCGTGGGCGCCAGACCCAGCAGGGTGATGAGAAAGGCCGGAGCCGCCATCACGTAGAGGAAGAAGCCCTGGAAGCTGGTGCCCATCGCGAGCGACAGCCGCCAGAACTGCGCCTGCCGGAACACCGAGACATAGCCACGGGCGAGCGAGGCCGGGCGCAGGCTCTGCCGGCGCCCGGGCGGCAGGGTCTCGGGCAGCAGCAGCAGCACCGCGAGCCACAGCGCCGAGGCCATGAGCACCAGGAACCAGAACACCGCGCGCCAGCCCAGCCAGTCCTGGAGCAGGCCGCCGATCATCGGCGCGATCGCGGGCGCGAGCGCGAAGACCATGGTCGACTGGGCCATCAGCCGATGTGCGTCGGCGCCATGGGCGAGGTCGCGGATGACCGCGCGGCTGATCGCCAGGCCCGCGCCGCCGACCAGGCCCTGCACCGCACGCCAGAACCAGAGGGCCTCGATGCTGCCGGCCAGCGCCGCGCCGACGCTGGCGCCCGCGAACACCGCGTACGAGAACAGCAGCACACGCCGTCGGCCGAGGGCATCGGACACCGAGCCGTGCCACAGGATGGCCATCGCGAAGGCGAAGAGATAGGCCGACAGGGTCTGCTGGACCTGCACCGGCGAGGCGGCGAGATCGCGGCCTATGGCCGGCAGCGACGGCAGGTAGGTGTCGATGGCGAAGGGGCCGATCGAACCGAGGGCGGCGAGCAGCACCACGAAGCCGCGCGAGGCGCGAAACCGCGGCGGCTCGGGCGCTGCGGCGGGATCGGGGGCAGGGCTCACTCCGACACTGTACCGCGCATGGCGGTGACGGCCGGCGCGGCTCGCGCGGCCTATATAATCGAGGGTTTCCATCCTTTCGGCGCCACCCGGCCCCCGCCCATGACCAAGCCCGACAAGCGTATCGACAAAGTGGTTCTCGCCTACTCGGGCGGCCTGGACACCTCGGTGATCCTGAAGTGGCTGCAGGACGAGTACCACTGCGAGGTGATCACCTTCACCGCCGACATCGGCCAGGGCGAGGAGCTCGAGCCGGCCCGCCAGAAGGCCGAGAAGTTCGGCGTGAAGAAGATCTATATCGAAGACCTGCGCGAGGAGTTCGTGCGCGACTTCGTCTTTCCGATGTTTCGCGCCAACACGCTCTATGAAGGCGAGTACCTGCTCGGTACCTCGATCGCGCGGCCGCTGATCGCCAAGCGTCTGGTCGAGATCGCGCGCGCCGAGCGCGCCGACGCCATCTCGCACGGCGCCACCGGCAAGGGCAACGACCAGGTCCGCTTCGAGCTCGGCGCCTACGCGCTCATGCCCAATGTGCGCATCATCGCGCCCTGGCGCGAATGGGATCTGCTCTCGCGCGACAAGCTGCTGGCCTATGCCGACGCCAACGGCATCCCGGTCGACTACAAGAAGCGCAAGGGCGAGGCGCCCTTCTCCATGGACGCCAACCTGCTGCACATCTCCTACGAGGGCGGCGTGCTGGAAGACCCGGCCCGCGAGCCGCCGGCCAAGGGCATGTGGCGCCTCACCGTGCCCGTGGAGAAAGCGCCGGGCAAGCCCGAGGATGTCGAGCTCGAGTTCCGCCGCGGCGATCTGGTCGCCATCAACGGCAAGGCCATGCGGGCCCACGAGCTGCTCGCCGAACTCAACCGGCTCGGCGGCCGCCACGGTGTCGGGCGTCTCGACCTGGTCGAGAACCGGTATGTGGGCATGAAGTCGCGCGGCTGCTACGAGACCCCGGGCGGCACCGTGCTCTGGAAGGCGCACCGCGCCATCGAGTCGCTCACCCTCGACCGCGAGGTGGCGCACCTGAAGGACGACCTGATGCCGCGCTACGCCAGCCTGGTGTACAACGGCTACTGGTGGTCGCCCGAGCGGCGCGCGCTGCAGGTGCTCATCGACCACACCCAGCAGAATGTCAACGGCTTCGTCACGCTGCGGCTCTACAAGGGCAATGTCACGGTGGTGGGCCGGCGCTCCGAAGACTCGCTCTTCGACGCGCGCATCTCCACCTTCGATGACGACGGCGGCGCCTACAACCAGGCCGACGCCGGCGGCTTCATCAAGCTGAACGCGCTGCGCATGCGCATCGCCGCGAACAAGGCCGCCAGCAAGGCCGCGCCCAGGCCGCGCGCCACACGAGCCGGCAAGGCGGCCGCAAAGCCCGCAACCACGGCAGCCGCGGCCGCGCCGGCCGCCGGCGCGCGCCGGCGCAAGGCTGGCGCCTGAGCCCGGCTCGGGCGCGCATCCCGCCCGATGGCCCTGCTCACGGTTCAGGGGGCTGAACTCGCGTTCGGCCACCATGCGCTGCTCGCCGGTGTCGATCTCGCGATCGAGCCCGGCGAGCGCATCGGCCTGATCGGCCGCAACGGCACCGGCAAGTCCTCGCTGCTCAAGGCCATCGCCGGCGAGCTGAAGCTCGATGCCGGCGAGATCCGCCATGCCGGTGGGGTGCGGGTGGTCTTCCTGGCGCAGGAGCCGGCCTTCGAGCCCGGCCTGAGCGTGTCGCAGGCGGTGACCCGCGCGCTCGCCAACGATCTCGACGAACACGAGGCCTGGCAGTGCGCCCACCGGGTGGAGGCTGCGCTGTCACGCTTCAGCCTCGACGGCGATGCCGCGATCGACACCCTCTCCGGCGGCCAGCGCAAGCGGGTGGCGCTGGCCCAGGCGATGGTGCGCGAGCCCGACCTGCTGCTGCTCGACGAACCGACCAACCACCTCGACATCGCCGCGATCGTCTGGCTCGAGGGCGTGCTGCGCAGCTTCCGCGGCGCGGTGCTCATGATCACCCACGACCGGCGCTTCCTCGACGCGGTGGTCACGCGCATCATCGAGCTCGATCGCGGCATCCTGCGCAGCTACCCGGGCGACTTCGCCACCTACCTGCGGCGCAAGGCCGACGAGCTCTCGGCCGAGGCGCTGGAACGGGCGCGCTTCGACAAGCTGCTCTCGCAGGAGGAGGTCTGGATCCGCAAGGGCGTGGAGGCGCGGCGCACCCGCAACGAAGGCCGGGTGCGCCGCCTGCAGGCCCTGCGGGCGCAGCGCGAGGCCCGTCGCGAGCGCATCGGCCGGGCCCGCCTCGCCGTCGACGCCGGCGAGAAGTCCGGCAAGCTGGTGGCCGAGCTGATCGAGGCCACGGTGCGCTTCGACGGCCGGGCCGTGCTCCACGAGGTGAGCTGCCTGATCCAGCGCGGCGACCGGGTGGGCATCGTCGGCCCCAACGGCGCGGGCAAGACCACGCTGCTGCGTACCCTGCTCGGCCAGCAGCGCCCCGATGCCGGCCGCGTGCGCCTGGGCACCCAGCTGCAGCTCGCCTACTTCGACCAGCTGCGCGAGCAGCTCGATCCCGAGGCCACGGTGGTCGACACCATCTCGCCGGGCTCGGAGTGGGTCGAGATCGCCGGCCAGCGGATCCACGCCATGAGCTACCTCGAACGCTTCCTGTTCGAGCCGGCGCGCGCCCGCTCGCCGGTGCGCACGCTTTCGGGCGGGGAGCGCAACCGCCTGCTGCTCGCCCGCCTGTTCGCCAGGCCGGCCAATCTGCTGGTGCTCGACGAGCCGACCAACGACCTCGACATCGACACGCTCGAGCTGCTCGAGGAACTGCTCGACGACTATCCCGGCACCCTGCTGCTGGTCAGCCATGACCGGGCCTTCCTCGATGCGGTGGTCACCCAGACCCTGGCCAGCGAAGGCGAGGGTCGCTGGCAGGAGTACGCCGGCGGCTGGAGCGATGTCGAGACGGCCCGGCAGCGGGCGGCAGCGTCGACGACGGCACCGGCCACCCGGGCAGGCACGGCCGGCGAGGATCGGTCCCGCCCCTTGCCGACACAGGGCATCGGCCCTGCCGAAGCGCCGCCGTCGGCCCGCCGCGATCCCGCACGCGCCAAGCTCAGCTATCGGGAGCAGCGCGAGCTCGAGGCCCTGCCCGAGCGCATCTCGGCGCTGGAGGCCGAGCAGCAGCAGCTCGCCGCGCGGCTGGCCGACCCGGCCACCTACCGCGGCGGCGATGGCGAAGCCGCCAGCCTGCGGGCCATGAATGAGCGGGTGACGGCGATCGAGACCGAGCTGATGGGCTGCCTGGAGCGCTGGGAGGCGCTGGAGGCCCGACGCGGCTGAGCCATTCGGCGGCCGGGGCGGTTTGGCCTCGAGCGGCGCAGGGTTAAGATGGCAGGAATGTCGTCCACCCCCGTCGAACCCGTCACCGTCACCCGAACCCGGCTCGACGCACCGGTGCACCGCGACGCCCTGCTGCACCTGCTCGACGAATACGCCAGCGGTCCCACCGGGCGAGGCTATCCGCTCGACGATGCGGCCCGCCGGGCGCTGCCCGATGTGCTCGCCGCACGCCCGCACTTCCTGGGCTGGCTGGCCTTCGTCGGTGCCGAGCCGGCAGGGCTGATCAACTGCTTCGAAGGCGTGTCCACCTTCCGCGCGAGGCCGCTGCTCAACATCCACGACATTGCGGTGAGCCCGCGCTTTCAGCGCCGGGGCATCGCCCGCGCGCTGCTGGCGGCGGCGCAGGCCGAGGCCCAGGCCCGTGGCTGCTGCAAGCTCACCCTCGAGGTCCTGGAAGGCAACACCGGCGCACTGCGCGCCTACGAGCAGGCAGGCTTTCATGCCTACGCGCTCGACCCCGCCCTGGGCCGGGCGGTGTTTCTCGAGAAACCGCTGGGCTGAACGCCGGCCCGGCCGACCCGAAAGGAAAACCATGCCCTCTTTCGACATCGTCTCCGAGGCCAGCCTGGTCGAGGTCCGCAACGCGCTCGACCAGGCCAACAAGGAGATCGCCAACCGCTTCGACTTCAAGGGTTCCGACGCCCGTATCGAGCAGAAGGAACGCGAACTCACCGCGTATGCCGACGATGATTTCAAGCTCGGCCAGGTGCGCGATGTGCTGCTGGCCAAGTTCGCCAAACGCGGCGTCGATGTGCGCTTCCTCGAAAACGGCGATCCGCAGAAGATCTCGGGCGACAAGCTCAAGCAGCCGATCACCATCCGGCACGGCGTGAGCGGCGATCTCGCCAAGCGGATCGTGCGGCTGGTCAAGGACAGCAAGCTCAAGGTGCAGGCCAGCATCCAGGGCGACACCGTGCGGGTCACCGGCGCCAAGCGCGACGACCTGCAGGCGGCGATCGCACTGCTGCGCAAGGAGATCACCGATGTGCCGCTGGGCTACGAGAACTTCCGTGACTGAGCCGATCACCTGGAGGCAACCCGCATGAGCCTGCCGATGAATCATCGCCGCCCGCTGCTGCTGGCCGGCCTGGGCATGGTCGGGGCTGCGGCCCTGCCGCGCCGCAGCGCTGCCCAGGAGTCGACCCCGTACCGCTTCTCACCGGTCAACCAGTACGGCATCGAGCTCACCGCGAAGTACTGGAATCCGATCATCGAGCATGTGTCGGCGCGCAGCGGCGTGCGCCTGCAGCTCAAGATCGGGCGCACGTCGGCCGACACCACCGCCTATGTGCTCGCCAACGAAGTGGAGTTCCTGTTCTCCAACCACATGTTCAGCCCGGAGCGCGAGCAGATGGGCTGGCGGGTGTTCGGCCGTCGGCAGACGCCGCCGATCCACAGCCAGATCGTGGTGCTGGCCTCCTCGCCGATCCAGCGCCTCGAGGAGCTGGAAGGCCAGCAGGTGGCCTTCCCCGGCCCCGAGGCCACGGTGGCCTACAAGTTCTCCTATGCCCAGCTGCTCAAGCGCAACATCAATGTGCAGGTGGTCTTTGGCGGCAACATGGATGGCGCCTTCGCCCAGCTGCTGAGCGGCAAGGTCAAGGCCGCCGGCACCCATACCCAGCTTGCGGAAGGCTGGTCGCGGCGCGAGAACCAGGCCCTGCGCGCACTCTGGCAGTCGGAGCCGCTGCACGATCTGGCGCTCATGGCCTCGCGCAAGGTGCCGGACAAGGACCTTCAGTCAGTGGCCAGGGCTTTCCTCGACATGAAGACCGACCCGGCCGGACAGCGGGTGCTGGCGCAAAGCTCCGAGCTCGTGAAACTGCCGACGACCACCCATTTCGTGGCCTCCAATGGCTCGGAATACGGCGCCTACCGCGCCTTCTACCAGTCGGCGCCGCCCAGCCTGCGCTGAAGCACCGAGCCGATCCGTCCTGCGATGCCGCCCCTGCTCGGTCAACTGGAACGGCTGCTGCCCCGCTCGCTGGTCAACCGGGTGTTCGCGCTCTACGGCGCCAGCCTGCTGATCCTGCTCGGTGGCGGTCTGGCGCTTTTCATGCGACACCAGTTCACCCACCAGGTGGAGAACACCCAGCAGGCCTCGGTGATGCTGGTGGAAGTGGTGGCGCAGGCGGTGCAGGACAGCGTGGTCATCGGCGACTACGACACGGTGCGCAAGATCCTCGACAAGGCGGTTCAGGACTCCGTGTTCGACTCGGCCTCCTTCATCGAACGCGGTGGCGGGCGCATCCAGGCCACCAGCCGCGCGCCCACCCGCGGCCAGCCGCCCCAGCCACTGACCGACTGGGTGGAGCGCCAGCTCTACGATGTAAACCGGGCGGTCTCGGTGGGCGGCAAGGACTACGGCGTGCTGAGGCTGCACTTCGATGCGCGCAGCGTCGCCGGTGATCTCTGGGACCTGTCGGTGCTGGCGCTCGCCATGGGGCTGGCCGCGCTTGCGGCGGGCCTTACGCTGGTGCGCATCCTGGTGAGCCGCTGGCTGGGCGGGCTGGGGCGGCTGCGCGAGTTCGAGCTCGCGCTCGCCTCGGGCAGCGCGCAGACCAGCGCGCCGATGGAGGTGGGCGCGCCAGTGGAGATCCGCCAGGTGGTGGAGCTATTCAACCGCACGGCGAGCCTGATGCGCGAGCGCGAAGCCAGCCGGCGGGCGCTCGACAACCAGAAGTTCGCGCTCGACCAGCATGCCATCGTCAGCATCACCGACCCCGATGGCGCGATCACCTACGCCAATGACCGCTTCTGTCAGATCAGCGGATACACGCGCGAGGAGCTGATCGGCAACAACCACCGCATCATCGGCTCGCGCGAGCACCCGCCGGCCTTCTTCGAGAACCTCTGGGCCACCATCGCGCAGGGTCGGGTGTGGCGCGGCGAGATCTGCAACCGCGCGCGCGACGGCAGGGTCTACTGGGTGGATGCCACCATCGTGCCGCTGCTCGGCGAAGACGGCCGGCCCGAGCAGTACATCGCCATCCGCACCGACATCTCCGACCGCAAGGCGATCGAGGCCTCGCTGCGGGCGGCCAAGGAGGTGGCCGAGCGCAGCGACCAGGCCAAGAGCGAGTTCGTGGCCAACATGAGCCATGAGATCCGCACCCCGCTGAACGCGGTGCTGGGCATGCTGACCCTTCTGCGCAACACGCCGCTCAGCCAGCGCCAGCTTGACTACGCCAGCAAGGCCGACAGCTCGGCCCGGTCGCTGCTCGGCCTGCTCAACGACATCCTCGACTTCTCCAAGGCCGAGGCGGGCATGATGCGCCTCGACCCCAAGCCCTTCCGGCTCGATTGGCTGCTGCGCGACCTCTCGGTGATCCTGTCGGCGAGCATCGGCGACAGGGATGTGGAAGTGCTCTTCGATGTCGATCCGGCGCTGCCGCGGGGCCTGCTCGGCGACGACATGCGCCTGCAGCAGGTGCTGATCAATCTCGGCGGCAATGCCGTGAAGTTCACCGAGCACGGCGAGGTCCGGCTGTCGGTCAAGGTGCTCGAGAACAACGGGCAGGATGCGCTGATCGAGTTCGCGATGAGCGACACCGGCATCGGCATCGCGCCCGAGCACCAGGCGCAGATCTTCCGCGGCTTCTCGCAGGCCGAGGCCTCCACCACCCGGCGCTACGGCGGCACCGGCCTGGGTCTGGCCATCTCGCAGCGGCTGCTCTCGCTGATGGGCAGCGGCATCGCACTCGAGAGCACGCTCGGCGAAGGCAGCACCTTCCGCTTCCGACTGCGCCTGCCGGTGGTCGACTGCCCGGCGCCCGATCCTCGCGCGCTGCTCGACCCCGCGCTGACACGGCTGCGCGTGCTGGTGGTCGACGACAACGCGGCCGCGCGCGAGGTGCTGGCCACCATGATCGGCACGCTCGGCTGGCAGGTCGATCTCGCCGAGAGCGGTGAGCAGGCCATCGAGCTCGCCGAGGCCTCGTCGGCCGAGGGCCGGCCTTACGACGCGATCTTCGTCGACTGGATGATGCCCGGCATGGATGGCTGGGAAACCAGCCAGCGGCTGCGTCGCTCCACGACCCTGCCCGAGGCCTGTCTGGTGATGATGGTCACCGCCCACGCCCGCGAACTGCTCGCCGGGCGCGACCCGGCCCAGCAGGCCCTGATCGGTGGCTTCCTGGTCAAGCCGGTGACCGCCTCGATGCTCTTCGACGCGGTGGCCGACGCCCGCGGCCGACAGCTCGTGGGCGAGCAGCCCGCCGACGCCGGCGGACGGCGAGGCCGTGTGCAGCGCCTGGCCGGCCTGCGGGTGCTGCTGGTCGAGGACAATCCGAACAACCAGCAGGTGGCCCGCGAACTGCTGCGCCTGGAGGGTGCGCTGGTCGAGGTGGCCGGCAACGGCCGGCTGGGCGTGGCCGCGGTGGCCGAGGCCGATCCGCCCTTCGATGCGGTGCTGATGGACCTGCAGATGCCCGAGATGGACGGCCTGAGCGCCACTGCCGAGATCCGCGGGCGGCTGGGGCTGCGTGACCTGCCGATCATCGCCATGACCGCCAATGCCTCCGACAGCGATCGCCAGGCCTGCCTCGCGGCCGGGATGGTCGACCATGTCGGCAAGCCCTTCGAGCTGGCGGCGCTGGTCGGCGCGCTGCTGCGCCATGCCCGGCCTGGCGCGGTGGCGCCGGCGACCCAGGGCGGCATGCCGGCAGCCCTGAACCTGTCGAGCCCGATGGACCTGCCGGCCGCCCTGGTGGCCGACGCCGCCCGGCACGGCATCGACCTGCCGGCCGCCCTGGCGCGGATCGAGGGCGAGACCGCCATCTACCTGCGCATGCTGCACGGTTTCGCCGCCGACCTGCCGGACATGACCCGCCGGCTGCAGTCGGTCGGCGCAACCGCGGACCCGACGGTCACGGTGCGCGAGATGCACACCCTGCGCGGCCTCGCCGCCATGCTCGGGGCCTCGCGCCTGGCCGAGATGGCCGGGCGCATCGAAGCCGCGGTCAAGACCGGCACCACCGTCCCGGAACCGGATGCGATCGCCGAACTGGTGAGCGCCGCCGAACAGGCCCGCGCCGGACTCGCATTGATCGAGTCCTCGCTGGGTGAACCCATGCCCCTGGTCAGCTCGCGCGACACCAGCGGCATCCGCCAGGCCCTCACCGAGCTGATCGAACTGCTCGGGCATGCCGACATGCGGGCGATGGATGTGTTCGAATCCTTGCGTCCGGCGCTCGGCACGAGGGTGCAGACCGGCCCGCTCAAGACGCTGGACGAGGCCATGGCCGTCCTGGATTTCGACCTCGCGCTCACCGCCTGCCGCAGTCTGCTCGGCTCGCTTGCCTCATGACCGATACGGCCCCACCGCCCTCGCCAGGCCACGGCAGCGCCGCCGACGCGCAGCGCAGCCTGCGGCGCAGCTGCGTGCTGGTGGTCGACGACCAGCCGATCAACATCCGCATGCTCTACCAGGCGCTCTCCGACGAGCACCGGGTGCTGCAGGCCACCAGCGGCGAGCGGGCCCTGCACATCTGCCGGGAGGAGAACCCCGACCTGGTGCTGCTCGATGTGGTCATGCCCGGCATCGACGGGCTCGAAGTCTGCCGCCGCCTCAAGGCCGATCCGCAGACCCGGGCCATCCCGGTGATCTTCGTGACCGCGCACCATGATCCGGCCGACGAAACCCGCGGCCTGGATGCCGGAGCGGTCGACTTCATCGCCAAGCCGATCAGCCCGGCCGTGGTGCGCAGCCGGGTGCGCACCCACCTGGCGCTCGCCCGTTCCAACGCGGTGCTGGCCGCCACGCTCGAGGCCACCGCCGACGGCATCCTGGTCACCGACACCGACGGCCGGGTGCTTGCGGCCAATCACCTGCTCTCGCGGATGTGGGCGCTGCCGGCCCCTGCCGAAGGCGATGACGCGGCGCCGATCATCGAGAGCATGAACAGCCGGCTGCGCGATGCACGGCTGTCCACCGACGAGCCTCCGCCCGCGGATGGCCAGCCCACCACCTCGCTCGAGCTGAACGATGGCCGCATCTTCGAGTGCCACCGCTCGGTGCTCGAGGCCGGTGGGCGGGGCAGCGGTCAGGTGTTCAGCTTCCGCGATGTCACCGCGCGCCGGCGCGCCGAACGCAGCCTGGCCGAGCTCAACGCCAGCCTGGAATCACGCATCCTCGAGCGCACCCGCGAGCTCGAACTCGCCCGGCGCCAGGCCGACGCGGCCAACCTCGCCAAGAGCGAGTTCCTGTCCAACATGAGCCACGAGATCCGCACGCCGATGAACAGCATCATCGGCCTGACCTATCTGGCCCAGCGCGCCGATCCCAACCCCCGCCTGCGCGACTACCTCGAGAAGATCGGCCAGTCAGGCCAGCACCTGCTGGGCATCATCAGCGACATCCTCGACTTCTCCAAGCTGGAGGCCGGCAAGCTCGAGATCGACATCACCGACTTCACCATCGGCTCGCTGCTGGCCTCGGTGGCCAGCCAGCTCGGCGACAGCGCCGACCGCAAGGGCCTGCTGCTGGTCTTCGAGACCGATCCTGAACTCGCGCGCCCGCTGCGCGGCGATCCGCTGCGCCTGGGACAGGTGCTGCTCAACTTCGCGGGTAATGCGATCAAGTTCTCCGACCGCGGGCGGGTGGTGGTGCGCGCGCGGTGCCTGCGGCGCGATGATCATGGCGCCCGGGTCCGCTTCGAGGTGAGCGACAACGGCATCGGCATGAGCGAGGCGCAGGTGGCCACGCTGTTCCAGCCCTTCCATCAGGTCGATGCCTCGACCACTCGGCGCTACGGCGGCACCGGCCTGGGCCTGGCGATCTGCCGTCAGCTGGCCGATCTGATGGGCGGCGAGGTCGGTGTGGAAAGCCAGATCGGCGAGGGCAGCAGCTTCTGGCTGACCCTCAGGATGGACTGGGGCGGCCAGCTCGCCGAGGGCAGCTCCGAGGAAACCGACGCCGAAGCTGCCGCCCGCTCCTGGTCCGCCGAGCCCAGCGCCGAGCAGCGGGCGCGCATCCGCGGCCGGCGCCTGCTGGTGGTCGATGACAACCAGTTCAACCAGCAGGTGGCCACCGAGCTGCTCCAGCAGATCGGGGCGCGGGTGGCCGTGGCCGCCGACGGCGAGGAGGCGGTCGCCAGGGTGCGGGACGAGGCCTTCGACTGCGTGCTCATGGACATGCAGATGCCGGTGATGGACGGACTGGAAGCCACCCGGGCGATCCGGCACCTGCCGGCGGTGTCAGGCGTGCCGATCATCGCCATGACGGCCAATGCCCGTCAGGAGGATCGCCAGCGTTGCCTGGATGCCGGGATGAACGACTTCCTCACCAAGCCGGTGCTGGCCCAGCGCCTGTACGCGATGGTTTCCAAGTGGCTGCCGGAAGCACCGACGGCGCCCGGGGCCGATGAGGAGGCCGCCGACGGCGCAGCGGGCGGCAGCGAGGCTGCCGCTGCGGCTGATGCCGAGCCCCGCGACTCGACCGCCCCCGGGCACCCGGCACCCGGCGACCCGACCGGCGATCCCGAGGTGATCGATCTGACCGTGCTCGCTGCCACCCTGGGCGGGCGCATGGAGGTGGTCAGGCGGGCGGCCACGATGTTCACCGACTCCATGCACAAGACCCTGACCGAGCTCGACGAGGCCATGGCCCGCCAGGACCTTGCTGCCATCGGCGCGCTGGGCCACCGCACCAAGTCGGCCGCCGCGGCGGTGGGCGCGATGGGCCTGGCTCGCCTGTGCCGCTCGCTGGAGCAGTTCCGTCATGGTGGCGAAGCGGCCGAAGCGGCCGCCCTCATCGCGCAGGTCCGCGAACTGCAGGCGCGCATCGACCAGCGGATCGCGCGCTTCCTGGGCTGAGGCAGCGCGGGCGCGACGCCCTACTGCATGGTGGACGGCCCGCTCACCGGCACGATCGGCACCGTACGCTCGGGCAGCGCCTCGTCGAGGCTTTCGCGCCAGAGGCCCTCGATCACCTGCGCCGAACCCGGTCGGGCGAACAGCAGTCCCTGCATGCGCGCGCAGCCATGCTCCAGCAGCATGCGGCGCTGCCGTTCGGTCTCGACCCCGACTGCGGTGACCGCGATGCCGAAGCGGCCAGCCAGGTCGATCAGCGCGCAGGCGGTCGCGGCGCCGCGCGGATGGCGATCGATGTCGGCGATGAAGGAACGGTCAATGGTCATGGCATCGATCGGGTACTCGCGCAGGCAGGCGAGCGAGGTGTGCCCGGTGCCGAAGCCGTCGATCGCCAGCCGCACGCCCAGCGCCTTGAGTGCACGCATCACCCGCAGCACATCGGTGATGTCCACCGCCAGCGCCGGCTCGGCGATCTCCAGCTCGAGCAGTTCGGGCGCCAGCCCGGTCTCGGCCAGCAGCTCGGCCACCGAGGCCACGAAGCCCTCGTCGCGGAACTGCACCATCGAAACATTGACCGACACCGGCACGGCCGGCAGGCCGGCCAGCTGCCAGGCCCGGTTCTGCCGGCAGGCCTCGCGGATCGCCCAGTGGCCGATCGGCACGATCAGCCGGGACTGCTCGGCCACATCGATGAAGCTGCCCGGCCTGGTAAGACCCTGACCGGGCTGACGCCAGCGCAGCAGCGCCTCCAGCCCCACCACCTGGCGGGTGTCGGCGGCCAGACGCGGCTGAAAGTGCAGCGTGAAGCCCTCGTGGCTCACCGACTCGCGCAGGTCGCCCTCCAGGGCGAGGCGATCGGCAGCAAGATCGTTGATCGGCTTGCTGAAGAAGCGCACCGACCCTGGCTCGCGGCCGGCGCGCTCGAGCGCGGCGTCGGCGCTGCGCAGCAGACCGGCAGCCTCCTGATCGTCCCAGGGATAGAGCGCGATCCCGGTTCGCGGTCGCGCGCTCACACGGCAGCCGTCGATGGTGAGCGGCTGGGACAGCAGTTCGTCGATGCGCAGCGCCACACGGATCGCGTCCTGCGGTTCGGCGAGGCTGCCGAGCATCACGGCAAAGCGGCCGGCGGTGTCGCGCTCACCATCGGCCGGATGGATCGGTGCGAGGCTGATCGCCGCCAGATCCTCGGCACGCAGCGCGCGTCCGATGCGAAGCGACGCCGTGCGCAGCAGGCGGCCGGCGAAGTCCTCCACCCCGCGGGCCTGCGCCGGGGTGAGCGGCTCCTCGAGCATCACCTCGATCGACATCACCGCCAGCAGCGCACGCTCGCGCGCGGCCCGGCGCAGGGCGTGGCCGACCTGGTCCTGGAACTGCAGCCGGTTGGCCTCGCCGGTCAGTCCGTCGTAGCAGACCAGGCGCCCGCCAGCCAGACCGTCCTGGTCGGGCGGCAGGCCGGTGGAGACCACCACGCAGACATCCCAGCTCAGACTGGTGACATGGACCAGCGCATCGATCACCACCCGGATCCAGCCGGCAGCCGTGCCCGCGCAGCGCAGGCTGAGGGCGACGGGGTCGCCGCCGGGGCGCACCAGTTCGCAGGCCTGCTCGATCGCCGCCCGGTCGGCCGGCTCGAAGCCCTGCCACAGCCGGCTGCGCGCCTGCATGGAATCGGCGCCGCCGATGCCGAGCAGGTCGAGCGCGCGCGAGGACACCCGCGCGATGGCGTCGCCTGGCGACCAGCACACGAAACCGGGCAGGTCTGCCTGGAGGCCGGGAAGCGGCGCCAGCCGGGGAAGTGCGGCGATGACGCCAGCGCTGTCGGGCGACTCGGCCGGCGCGACGCTCGCGGCCTTGAGGGGATCGTTCATGGGCTACCCGGCGGCAGGAAGGGAAGGCACCCGGCGGACCGGCACGCCATGCGCCGTTGCCTGGATACGATCCCGCCAGCATGCCCCGCCGGTGGTGCCGGCGTTGCGGGGAAGACCCGCCCGGCGCCCCGCCTATTCGGCGCTTTCGACCGGTCGGCGCCCGCGCTCAGGCCGGTGCCGACTCGATCCGCGCATAGGCGGAGTGGTTGTGGATGGACTCGAAGTTCTCGGCCTCGGCCACGAAGCCGATCACCGAAGGATGGTCGCGCAGCCGGCCGGCGACATCACGCACCAGATCCTCGACGAACTTGGGGTTGTCGTACGCGCGCTCGGTGATGAACTTCTCGTCGACCCGCTTGAGCAGCCCGTAGATCTCGCTGGAGGCTTCCTCCTCGGCGATCCGGATCAGCGCCTCGGGAGCCATCGGCTCGCGGGTGCGCACCGACAGCGTGATGTGCGAGCGCTGGTTGTGCGCGCCGTAGTCGGAGATGGTCTTGGAGCAGGGGCACAGGCTCTTCACCGGCGCCACCACCGTGAGGGTTGCCGCCGGCGACGCGGCGTCACCGTCGACCACCACCCGGACCTGATAGTCGAGCAGGCTCTGCACGCCGGATACCGGGGCGGTCTTGCGCACGAAAAGGGCAAAGCTCATCTCGATGCAGCCGCGCTCGGCCTCGAGCAGGCCGAGCATGCGTCGGTGCAGCGCCACCACCGCGGCGACATCGAGCGCCGGCGCGTCGGCCTGGGAGATCTCCTCGAGCAGCCCGATGAAGCGCGACATGTGGGTGCCCTTCTGGTCTTCGGGGAGCGCCACATAGAGGGCGAACTCGCCCACCGAGGGCTGCACGCCGCCGTCGGCGGTGCGCCAGCGCAGGGGATAGCGCACGCCCTTGACCCCCACCCGCTGGATCGCGAGGCGGCGCTCGTCGAGGCTGCCCTGGACATCGGGCATGGGGCCGTTCAGGGGGGCGCCCGATTCGCGTGTGTTCATGAGGACTCCGGGATGTTGGGGATCAGGCCACGCCGGCTTCGGCCGAGGCCGGCGCGGCAGCGGCCGCGCACAGGTCAGGGAAGCGCTCGCGCGCGGAGCGCTCGATGCCCGCGGCGTCGAGCCCCTCGAGGCGCAGCAGCTGGGCCTGCTCGCCATGATCGACGAAACGGTCGGGAAGGCCGAGGTGCAGCATCGGCACCGCCAGCCCGAGCGTGGCCAGGCACTCGGCCACCGCGGCTCCCGCGCCGCCCTGCACCACATGCTCCTCGAGGGTGACAAATGCGTCGTGGCTGGCGGCCAGCGCTTTCAGCAGATCGGCGTCCAGCGGCTTGACCCAGCGCATGTTGACCACGGTGGCATCGATCGCCTCGCCGGCAGCCAGCGCCGGCGCGAGCAGCGTGCCGAAGGCGAGCAGCGCGATGCGGCGGCCTTCGCGGCGCACCTCGGCCTTGCCCGGCGCCATGGCGGTGAAGGCCTGCACCACCGGCACGCCGGGGCCCGCGCCACGCGGATAGCGCACCGCGCTGGGCCCGTCGTGCTCGAACGCGGTCTGCAGCATCTGCCGGCACTCGTTCTCGTCGGAGGGCGCCGCGATGATCATGTTGGGAATGCAGCGCAGGTAGGCAAAGTCGAAGGCGCCGGCATGGGTGGCGCCGTCGGCGCCCACCAGGCCCGCCCGATCGAGCGCGAACATCACCGGCAGGTTCTGCAACGCCACATCGTGGATGAGCTGGTCGTAGCCACGCTGCAGGAAGGTGCTGTAGATGGCCACCACCGGCTTGAGGCCCTCGCAGGCCAGGCCCGCGGCGAAGGTGACCGCGTGCTGCTCGGCGATGCCGACATCGAAGTAGCGGGTGGGGAAGCGCTTCTCGAATTCGACCAGGCCGGAGCCTTCGCGCATGGCCGGGGTGATGGCCATGAGGCGGGGATCGCGCTGGGCGGCATCGCAGATCCAGTCGGAGAACACCTGGGTGAAGGTGAGCTTCGGCGGTGCCGGCGACTTCTGGATACCCTGCGCGGGATCGAACTTGCCGGGCCCGTGGTAGAGCACCGGATCGGCCTCGGCGAGCTTGTAGCCCTGGCCCTTGCGGGTGACGATATGCAGGAACTGCGGGCCGCGCAGCTCGCGCAGATTGGACAGCGTGGGGATCAGCGAGTCGAGGTCATGGCCGTCGATGGGGCCGACATAGTTGAAGCCGAACTCCTCGAACATCGTGCCCGGCACGACCATGCCCTTGGCATGCTCCTCGAAGCGGCGGGCGAGCTCGAACATGGTGGGCACCTTGGCCAGCACCGCACGACCGACATCCCGCGCCTTGGCGTAGAACTGGCCCGACATCAGCCGCGCCAGGTAGCGGTTGAGCGCACCCACCGGCGGCGAGATCGACATGTCGTTGTCGTTGAGCACCACCAGCAGGTCGATGTCGGTGGAGACCCCGGCATTGTTCATCGCCTCGAAGGCCATGCCCGCCGACATGGCGCCGTCGCCGATCACCGCCACATGGCGGCGCCGGCCCGGCCCCTGGTTCTCGCCCTGGTAGCGCGAGGCGATCGCCATGCCCAGCGCCGCCGAGATGGAGGTGGACGAGTGCGCGGTGCCGAAGGTGTCGTACTCGGACTCGCTGCGACGCGGAAAGCCCGAGATGCCGCCAAGCTGGCGGATGGTGGCCAGACGGTCGCGCCGGCCGGTGAGCACCTTGTGCGGGTAGCTCTGGTGGCCGACATCCCAGACCAGCCGGTCACGGGGCGTGTCGAACACGTAGTGCAGGGCGATGGCGAGCTCGACCGTGCCGAGGTTGGACGACAGGTGGCCGCCGGTGCGGGCGACCGATTCGAGCAGGAAGGCGCGAAGCTCATCGGCCAGCACGCTCAACTGGGCGCGATCGAAGGAGCGCAGATCCCGGGGACTGGCGACCCGCTCGAGCAGAGGGTGTTTTCCGGTGGTCAAGACTGCCTCATGACGATGAGTTCGGCGATGTCGCCGAGCCGGCCCGCGCCGGGCCCGAGTGCGGCCACCGCTTCCCGGGCCTGGGCCAGCAGCTCGGCGGCCAGGTGGCGGGAGGCATCGAGGCCCAGGATGGAAACATAGGTGGGCTTGCCGTGGTCGGCATCCTTGCCGGCGGTCTTGCCCAGCGAGGCGGCGTCGCCGGTGACATCGAGGATGTCGTCGACCACCTGGAAGGCCAGCCCGACCGCATGGCCGTAGCGTGCCAGCCAGGATGCGCGCCCGCCAGCCTGCTGCCCGCAGGCGGCGCCCAGCAGCACCGACACCGAGAGCATGGCCCCGGTCTTGCGCTGGTGCATGTCGGCGAGCGAGGCACGATCGAGCACCTGCCCGACGGCATCGAGATCGATGGCCTGGCCGCCGGCCATGCCCTGCGAGCCCGCCGCTGCGGCGAGCGCCACGGTCATGTCGACCACGGACTCGGCCGCCACGCCGTGGCCGCGCGCTGACGCGATGGCGGCAAAGGCCAGGGCCTGCAGCGCATCGCCGACCAGCATGGCGTTGGCTTCGCCGAAGGCGACATGCACCGTGGGCTTGCCCCGGCGCAGGACATCGTCGTCCATGCAGGGCATGTCGTCATGGACCAGCGAGTAGGCGTGGATGCACTCCACCGCGCAGGCCGCCGCGTCGAGCGCGGCCTCGGGAGCGCCGACCAGTTCGCCGGCCGAATAGACCAGCAGGGGCCGCACCCGCTTGCCACCGCCGAGCACCGCGTAGCGCATGGCCTCGTGCAGGCGTGCCGGCACGGCATCGGCGGGTGGCAGCAGCGCATGCAGGGCCCGCTCGACCTGGTCACAACGGCGCGCCGACCAGTCGGGAAAGGACTCGGCGACCGGGACGGAATGGGCGGCAGGCATGGGGCTGGGGAAGGATCCGGAGGCAGCGGGCAGCGGCGGCTTGAAAGGGAATGCGTCAGTCGGCCAGGCCGGCATCGGGCTCGAAGGGCCGCAGCAGTTCGCCCTCGAGCACCCGGACCTGCTGGCGCACCGCCGCAAGCGACTGCCGGCAGGCGCCCACCAGGGCCGCGCCCCGGCGATAGGCGGCGAGCGAGGCCTCGAGGGAGAGCTCGCCACCTTCCATGCGGCGCACCAGGTCCTCGAGCTCGGCAAGCGCAAGCTCGAAACTGGCCGGCAGGGGGGCGTCGGCCGGGTTGGCAGGGGCGCCCGGCGGCGGCGCCGGCTCTTCAATGCCCATGGGCAGTCCCGCGAAATGCCGCCCCGGGGCGGCGAGAAGCCCGCAGTTTACTGCGCCTGCGCCGCCCGCGCCCGCGCGCGATGCACCGATCGGGCCGTATGATCGGGCGGCGTGACCCCCCCTCCCCTTTGGGGTATGCTTCGCGGCTTTCCGCTGCGGCGGCAGGCGTCGACACCCCTCGCGGGCCGGTCGTCGCGTCAGCCCGCCGCCGCGTCTCGGTTCGGCTTTTCGGCTTGCTTGCCCGGGAGGTTTGGGATGTCGGATCTGGGTCGCCGCGCTTTCCTGTCGCCTGCGCGCACTCAACTGCCGGTTTCAGCGTACTTCAGCCAGTCGCTCTTCGACCAGGAGATCGCGCGCCTGTTCCGGCAGGGGCCGGGCTACGTCGGTCATCGTCTGATGGTGCCCGAGCCGGGCGACTACCGCACGCTGGCCGCCGAGGGCGAGGGCCGCGCGCTGGTGCACTCGGCCGCCGGCGTGGAGCTGCTCTCCAATGTCTGCCGTCACCGTCAGGCCATCATGCTGCGCGGCAGCGGCAAGGCCGAGAACATCGTCTGCCCGCTGCACCGCTGGACCTACGACCTGCAGGGTCGGCTGCTGGGGGCGCCCCACTTCGCCCAGCAGCCCTGCCTCGATCTGGGCCGCAGCCCCCTCACCGACTGGCGCGGCCTGCTCTTCGAGGGCCCGCGCGATGCCGCCGCCGACCTGGCCGCGGTGGGACTGCACGAGAGCCTGAACTTCGAAGGCTACCTGCTCGACCATGTCGAGGTGCACGAGTGCGCCTACAACTGGAAGACCTTCATCGAGGTCTACCTCGAGGACTACCACGTCGGGCCATTCCACCCCGGGCTGGGGCGCTTCGTGTCCTGCGACGATCTGAACTGGCACTTCGCCGAGCGCTTCTCGGTGCAGACCGTGGGCCTGCACGACGGCCTGCGCAAGCCGGGTTCGCCGGTGTACCGGCGCTGGCATGAGCAGGTGATGCGATTCGGCCGGGGCGCACTGCCGCCGCACGGCGCCATCTGGCTCACCTACTACCCCAACGTGATGGTGGAGTGGTATCCGCATGTGCTGGTGGTGTCCACGCTGGTTCCGCGCGGCCCGCAGCACACCACCAATGTGGTCGAGTTCTATTACCCCGAGGAGATCGTGCTGTTCGAGCGCGAATTCGTCGAGGCCGAGCGGGCTGCCTACATGGAGACCTGCCTCGAGGATGACGAGATCGCCCTGCGCATGGACGCAGGCCGGCGCGCACTGATGAACCGCGGCGCCGACGATGCCGGCCCCTACCAGAGCCCCATGGAAGACGGCATGCAGCACTTCCACGAGTTCTACCGCCGGGCGATGGACCTGCCGTCATCGGGCCTGCCGCCCGCCTGATTCCCGACCGCGGCGCGCGCCGCGGTCCCGCCGCCCGCTGGAGCCGCCATGGCCTGGACCACCCTGATCAGCGTCGATGAACTCGCCACCCGCATCGACGGGTGCGTGGTCATCGACTGCCGGCACGAACTCACCGACCCCACGGCCGGCCCCCAGGCCTACGCCCGGGGCCACATCCCCGGCGCCCGCTTCCTGCACCAGGACCACGACCTTGCCGGTCTCAAGACCGGCCGCAATGGCCGCCACCCGCTGCCCGCGCGCGAGGCGCTTGCCGAGCGGCTGAGGGCCTGCGGCCTGCGCGCCGGTCAGCAACTGGTGGCCTATGACGCCCACGGCGGCATGTATGCCGCGCGGCTGTGGTGGCTGGCCCGCTGGCTCGGCCACGCGCCGGTGGCGGTGCTCGACGGCGGGCTGCCCGCCTGGGAGCGCGAGCGGCTGCCCCTGAGCACCGAGATCCCCGTGCCCCGTGCCGGCGACTTCCAGGCCAGCGCCGCGCTCACCCGCGATGTCGACGCGGCGCGGATCGCCGCCGGCGGTCTCACCGTGATCGACGCCCGCGCCGGCGAGCGCTACCGCGGTGAGGTCGAGCCCATGGATCCCGTCGCCGGACACATCCCTGGCGCGCTGAACCGCCCCTTCGCCCTCAACCTGCGGCCCGACGGCCGCTTCAAGCCGGCACCGGTGCTCGCCACCGAACTCGGCGCGCTGCTCGCCGGGCGCGACCCGGCCCTGGTGGTGCATCAGTGCGGCTCGGGCGTGACCGCCTGCCACAACCTGCTGGCCGCAGCACTCGCCGGCCTGCCCGAGGGCGCGCTCTACCCGGGTTCCTGGAGCGAGTGGTGCGCCGATCCGGCCCGGCCGGTGGCCACCGGTCCCCATCCCTAAAGCGCGCGGTCATGGCGGCCACCCCGGGCTGGCCGCCTGGCGAGCGCGTGCCCACAAGGACGCCATGGCGCGACTGATCTTCTTCTGCGGCCACGCCGGCACCGGCAAGACCACGCTCGCCCGTCGCCTGGTCTCGCGCCTGCACGCAGCCACCGGCGAAAGCTGCTGTCTTCTGGACAAGGACACGCTCTACGGCGCCTTCTCGTCGCGGGTGATGGGCCTGCTCACCGGCGACCCCCATGACCGCGACAGCCCCACCTACCTCGAGAAGCTGCGCGATCTGGAATACACCGGCCTGATCGAGGTGGCGGCCGAGAACCTGGCCCTGGGCGTGAATGTGCTGGTGGTGGGACCGTTCTCGCGCGAGGTGCGCGCGCACCGGCTGCATGACGGCAGCGCCTTCCCGGTGCCCCCGGGCACGCGGGTGCGGGTGGCCTGGATCGACCTCGACGAGCAGGTGGCGCGCGAGCGCATCGTGCGCCGCGGCGATCCGCGCGATGCCTGGAAGCTGGCCCACTGGGACAGCTACCGCCAGCGCCGCTTCACGCCCGACCCGGCGGAGTACCCGGAACTGGTGCGCTTCGACAACACCGCGCCCGGCGAGCCGGAGATGGCCGCGCTGCTGGCGGCGCTGCTGGCCGACCCGCTCAGTGCACGTGCAGGCGATGGGTCATGAAGGCGATGATCAGGATGCCAACCGCCATCAGCATGAACTGCCGCAGCCAGCCGGCGCGCGCGCGGCGGCTCTCCCGGTGCAGGTCGGGCACGAGGTCGGCGAGCGCGATGTAGATGAAGCTGGCGGCCGCCAGCATCAGCACATGCGGCTTGAGGCTGTCGCCGGCGCTCAGCGCGAACCAGCCCACCAGACCCCCGGCCACCGCCGCCAGGCTGGCCAGGCCGTTGAACAGCAGGGCCCGGCCACGGCTGTAGCCGGCGTTCAGCAGCAGGATGAAATCGCCGATCTCCTGCGGCACCTCGTGGGCGGCGATGGCCACCGCGGTCAGCCAGCCCAGGCCGACATCGGTGGTGAAGGCCGCGGCGATCATCACGCCATCGGCGAAGTTGTGGATGGCATCCCCCACCAGGATCAGGGTGCCACCCGGCCCGGCCTCGTGGCGGTCGTGGCCGTGCTCATGCTCGTGGCCGTCGCCCTCGTAGTGGTGGCTGTGGCGCAGGATGGCCATCTTCTCGAGCAGGAAGAACCCCACCAGGCCGGCGAGCAGGGTGGCGCACAACGCATGGAGGTCGGCGCCGGATTCCATCGCCTCGGGCAGCAGGTGCAGCACGGCGGTGGCCAGCAGCAGCCCGGCCGACAGGCTGACCAGCCGGTGCACCACGCCCTTGAGCAGGGTGACCGAGACGAGCGCGGCGGCGAGCACGCTCAGCAGGCCGGTGGCCAGGGTGGCCAGAAGAACATGGACCAGGGTCATGGGCGGGAACGTGCAGGCGATCAGGCCGCGCCGAAGCGCCGCAGCCAGGCGAGACAGCGGTTCCAGGCGTCGGCGGCGGCGTCCTTGCGGTAGGTGGGCCGGTAGTCGGCGTGGAAGGCATGCGGCGCCTCGGGATAGACGACGATGTCGGAGGCCTGCGACGCACCGCGACCGAAGGACAGCCGGGTCTTCATCTCGTCGACGCTGCTGACCGCGATGCCCTCGTCGCGCCCCCCGTACAGACCCAGCACCGGCGCGCGCAGCTGCTCGGCGATGTCCATGGGATGGGCGGGCGTGAGCGGGTTGGTCTGGCCCGAGAGCCGGCCGTACCAGGCCACCCCCGCCTTCAGGGCCGGCTGGTGGGCGGCATACAGCCAGACGATGCGTCCGCCCCAGCAGAAGCCGGTGATACCGAGCCGGCCGCGCTGGCCGCCATTGCCGGCCGCCCAGGCCACGCAGGCATCGAGGTCGGACAGCACCTGGCTGTCGGGCACCCGCGAGATCACGCTGGCGAAGACCTCGGCGACGGTCTCGTGAATGCGCGGATCGCCCTGGCGGAAGAAGAGCTCGGGGGCGATCGCCTGCCAGCCGGCGCGGGCAAAGCGCCGGCAGACATCGCGGATGTGCTCGTGCACGCCGAAGGCTTCATGCACCACCAGCACCGTGGCCAGCCCGCGGGCACCGGCCGGCTGGGCGCGCCAGGCCGGCATCAGGCGGCCGTCGGCGGTGGTGATCAGCACCTCCTCGGAGACCAGGCCGGCGTCATCGGTGACGATGGTCTGGGCGCGCAGCGCGCCGACCGGCGCCACCGAGGCGGCGAAGCCCCCGGCGAGGGAGGCCGCGACGAAGCCGCGACGGCCGAGCGGCTCACGGCCGACCAGGCTGTGGATGTCTTCGGAAGCGATCATGGCGGGCTGTCTCCTTGGCGCGGCCCGTCAGTGGGCCTGTTCCCAGTTGGGGCCGGCGCCGACCTCGACCTCGAGGGGCACCTTCAGGCTGGCCACGCCGATCATCAGGGCGCGCACCCGCTCGCGCACCTCGGGCAGCGCGGCCTCGGGCACCTCGAGCACCAGTTCGTCGTGGACCTGCAGCACCAGCCGCGCCGGCGCGGATTCAGCCTCGATCCAGTCGTGCACGGCGATCATGGCAAGCTTGATCAGGTCGGCGGCGGTGCCCTGCATGGGCGCGTTGATGGCGGCCCGTTCGGCCGCCTGGCGGCGCGGGCCGTTGGGGCTGTTGATCTCGGGCAGCCACAGCCGGCGGCCGAACACGGTCTCGACATGGCCCTGCTCGTGGGCCAGCCGACGGGTGTCGTCCATGTAGCTGCGCACACCGGGGTAGCGGGCGAAGTAGCGCTCGATGTACTGGCGGGCGGCGGCGCGCTCGATGCCCAGGTTGGAAGCCAGACCGAACTCGCCCATCCCGTAGATGAGGCCGAAGTTGATCACCTTGGCATAGCGGCGCTGCTCGGCGCTCACCTCCTCGGGGCTCACCGAGAAGATCTCGGCGGCGGTGGCCCGGTGCACATCGAGCCCCTGCGCGAAGGCCGCGAGCAGACCTTCGTCGCCGGAGAGGTGGGCCATGATGCGCAGCTCGATCTGCGAGTAGTCGGCCGACACCAGGCAGTGACCCGGCGGCGCGATGAAGGCCTCGCGGATGCGCCGGCCCTCGGCGGTGCGCACCGGGATGTTCTGCAGGTTGGGTTCGCTGGAGGCGAGCCGGCCGGTGACCGCCACCGCCTGCGAGAACTGGGTGTGCACCCGGCCGGTGGCCGGGTTGATCATGCGGGGCAGCTTGTCGGTGTAGGTGCTCTTGAGCTTGGCCAGGCCCCGCCACTCGAGGATGAGCCGCGGCAGGGGATAGTCCTCGGCCAGGCGGGTGAGCACATCCTCGTCGGTGGAGGGCGCGCCGCTGGCGGTCTTCTTGAGCACCGGCAGGCCCTGGCGCTCGAAGAGGATCTCGCCGAGCTGCTTGGGCGAGCCGAGGTTGAAGGGCTGGCCGGCGGCCTGGTGCACCTGCCCCTCGAGCGCCAGGAGCTTGCGGCCGAGCTCCTCGGACTGCGTGGTGAGCAGCGCCGCGTCGATCAGCACCCCGGCGCGCTCCATGCGCTGGAGCACCCGCATCGCCGGCATCTCGAGGCTCTGGTACACGCGGCCGAGGCCGGCATCGGCGAGCAGCTGCGGATGCAGCACGCGGTGCAGGTGCAGGGTGACCTCGGCATCTTCGGCGGCGTAGCGGGCAGCGGTCTCCAGGGTCACCTGGCTGAAGGGGATGCGCGCGGCGCCCTTGCCGGTGACCTCGTCGTAGGTGATGGTGCGGCGGTTGAGATGGCGCGCGGCGAGCGAGTCCATGTCATGGCTGCGGTGCGCCTCGAGCACATACGACTGCAGCAGCGTGTCGTGGGCCATGCCGGCCAGGCGGATGCCATGGTTCTCGAGGACGTGGGCGTCGTACTTGAGGTTCTGGCCGACCTTGGCCGCGGCCGGGTCTTCCAGCCAGGGGCGCAGGCGCGCCAGCACCTCATCGAGCGGCAACTGCGCCGGCGCACCGGCGTAGTCGTGGGCCAGCGGGATGTAGCAGCCGGTGCCCGGCTCCACCGACAGCGACAGGCCCACCAGGCGTGCGGCCATGGGATCGAGCGAGGTGGTCTCGGTGTCGAACGCGGTGAGCGGCGCGGCGCGGATGCGGCCGATCCAGACCTGCAGCGCGGCCTCGGTGGTCACCAGCTCGTGCACCGGCTCGGGCAGCGGCGGCAGGGCGGCGCTGCCCGCCGTCGGCCCAAGAGCCGCTACATAGATGGCAGTCTGTCCAGCTCCGACTGCAACAATTGTTCCGTCTGTTGGCTGTACATTGGCGACTGACGTATTGAGAACAGCCAGCTGCAGGCCTGGGGGCA
>CAIZPE010000114.1 GCA_903934795.1 uncultured bacterium
CGTGCGGCCCGCGGATGCGCGGCTGCGCCGCGAGCAGCTCGAGCAGCCGTTCGGCCGCGCCGGCGGCCCGCTGCACATCGCCCATCACCTCCGAGAGCGCGCCCACCGAGCCCGCGACGATGCCGGCATAGAGGATGAACTGGGTGAGCTCGCCCGCGCTCATGCGCCCCTGCAGCACCGCCTGCGCGCCCAGCCAGAGCACGAAGACGATGGTGCCGAACACCAGCACGATGGCCATCGCGGTGAGGATGGCGCGTGCCCGGGTGCGGCGCACCGCGGCCGTGAACGCGGTCTCGGCCGCCGCCCGGAAGCGCGCCGCCTCGAAGGCCTCGCGGGCATAGGCCTGCACGATCTGGATCGCCGACAGGGTCTCGCCGGCCAGCGCACTGCTGTCGGCGATGCGGTCCTGGCTGGCCCGCGATAGCCGCCGCACCCGACGGCCGAAGAACAGGATGGGGAGGATCACCACCACCAGCAGCACCACGATCAGGCCGGCGAGGCGGGCGCTGGTGGCCAGCAGCATGACCAGACCGCCCGCGAACAGCACCGCGTTGCGCAGGCCCATCGACACGCTGGTGCCCACCAGGGTCTGGATGAGCGTGGTGTCGGCGCTCAGGCGCGAGAGCACCTCGCCACTGCGCAGGGTCTCGAAGAACACCGGGTCCTGGCGCAGCACGCTGGCATAGACCGCGGCGCGCAGGTCGGCGGTGACCCGCTCGCCCAGCCAGGACACGAAGTAGAACCGCGTGGCGGTGCCCAGCGCGAGCACGACCGCCACGCCGAACAAGGCCAGGAACCAGACGTCGACATGGCCGCCGCGCGCCGCTTCGGCCTGCAGGCTGCGCACGGCAAAGCCGATGTCGATGAGCTGGCGAAACGCCACCGGCACGGTGAGCGTGGCCGCAGCGGCCACCAGCAGCGCGAGGCCGGCGGCGACGACGCGTGAGCGGTAGGGCGCGAGGAAAGGGAGCAGGCCACGAAGCACTGCCCACGCGGCGGATCGGCCAGGGGGGCGCGCCGACGCGTCCGCGTGCGGGGACGGGGGCATGCGCGCTAGTATACGGACCCGCGTCGCGGGCCCGGCGGCGCTGCTCAATGAAGGTAAGCCATGTCGAATGTGGTCTCGCTGATCCGCCGCCCCACCCTGCGCCTGAACCCCGCCGACGATGTCGTGATCGCGGCCAGGCCGCTGCCGGCGGGCTCGCGCATCGATGCCGAGAGCGTCACCTGCGCGCAGGCCATTCCGGCCGGCCACAAGCTCGCGGTGCGCGCGGTGGCCCGAGGCAACCCGGTGCGCCGCTACAACCAGATCATCGGCTTTGCCACCCGCGACATCGCGCCCGGTGATCATGTGCACACCCACAACCTCGCGTTCGAGATGTTCGAGCGCGACTACGCGGTGGGTGTCGATCTCAAGCCGGTCACACCCCCGGCGCAGCCGGCCAGCTTCATGGGCATCGTGCGGGCCGACGGCCGGGTGGCCACCCGCAACTACATCGGCGTGGTGTCCACCGTGAACTGCTCGGCCTCGGTGTCGCGGCAGGTGGCCGCGCACTTCACCCCCGAGCGGCTGGCCGAATTCCCGAATGTCGACGGCGTGGTGCCCATCACCCACGCCTCGGGCTGCGGCATGGACTCCGCCGGCGAGGGCATCGACATCCTGCGCAAGACCATCGCCGGCTACTGCCGGCACGCCAACTTCGCCGGCGTGGTGATCATCGGCCTGGGCTGCGAAGCCAACCAGATGGACGCGCTCTTCCAGGCCGAGCAGATGGACGAAGGCGCCCTGCTGCGGCCCCTGGTCATCCAGACCAGCGGCGGCAGCCGCAAGACCATCGAGGCCGGCGTGGCCGCGGTGGCCTCGATGCTGCCCGCAGCCAATGCGGTGCGGCGCCAGCCGGTGCCGGCCAGCCACCTGACCGTGGGCCTGCAGTGCGGCGGCTCCGATGGCTACTCGGGCATCACCGCCAACCCGGCGCTGGGCGCGGCCTGTGACCTGCTGGTGGCGCACGGCGGCACGGTCATCCTCTCGGAAACGCCCGAGATCTACGGCGCCGAGCACCTGCTCACCCGCCGCGCGGTCTCGCAGGCGGTGGCCGACAAGCTCATCGCCCGCATCC
>CAIZPE010000115.1 GCA_903934795.1 uncultured bacterium
ACCGTCGACCTGATCGAGATCGGCGCGGGCGGCGGCAGCATCGCGCATGTGGATGCCACCGGCCTGCTCAAGGTGGGCCCGCACAGCGCCGGCTCCAAGCCCGGCCCGGCCTGCTACGGTCTGGGCGGCACCCAGCCCACCGTGACCGATGCGGCCCTGCTCATGGGCTACCTCGACCCCGCCGGCAATCTCAGCGGCGCGGTGCAGATCCGCCCCGACCTCGCCGAGCGCGCGGTAGCCGAACACATCGCGCAGCCGCTCGGCCTGAGCGTGATGGAGGCGGCCAACGGCATCCACCGCATCGTGTGCGAGCACATGGCCGCGGCGGCCAAGATCCATGCGGTGGAAAACGGTCGTGATGTCCGCCGCTACACCCTGCTCGCCTTCGGCGGCGCGGGCCCGATCCACGCCCGCGAGGTGGCCCGCCGCACCGGCTGCACCGAGGTGCTCATCCCGGCCAACGCCGGCGTGTTCTCGGCCTTCGGCCTGCTGGTGGCGCCCATGAAGGTCGATGCGGTGCGCACCCGGTTCACGCGCATGGCCGGCGTCGACTGGGCAGCCACCGAGGCCCTGCTTGGCCAGATGCAGGACCGCTTGCGCGACGAGCTCGCCGCCGCCGGGGTGCCGCCGGCCGAGGTGCGGTTCCGCCGCACCGCCGACATGCGCTATGTGGGCCAGGGCTTCGAGGTGGAGACCGAGCTGCCGGCGCAGCTCGGGCCCGACCAGGCCGGCGCGGTGCAGGCCAGCTTCGAGCAGGCCTACATCGCGCGCTTCGGGGTGCGCCTCGAGAACCAGAGGCTTGAGGCCGTCAACTGGCGGGTGGAGGGCTTCGCGCCCGCGCCGCCCACGCCGGCACGGCCGGCCGCGCGCACCGGCGTTGCGGCCGCGGGCGCGCGCCGCTCGCGCCCGGCCTACTTCCCCGATGCCGGCGCCTTCATCGACACCCCGGTGATCGACGAGACCGAGCTGCGCCCCGGCGAGCGCCACGAGGGCCCGGCCCTGGTGGAGCAACCCGGCTCCACCGTGGTCATCGGGCCGGGTGATCGCTTCGGCATCGACGAGGCCGGCAACCTGCGCATCACCCTGGGCGCGCGCGCCGGCCGCTGAGCCCGGCAACCGATGAAAGAGGCTTGCGCATGAACCCGATCGATCTCGAGATCTACTGGAACCGCCTGATCGCCATCACCGACGAGGCCGGCGCCGCGCTCAAGCGCACCTCGTTCTCCACCGTGGTGCGCGAGTCCAACGACTTCGCCTGCGTGCTGCTCGACAGCCAGGCGCGGCTGCTCGCGCAGTCGTCCCTGAGCATTCCGGGCTTCATCGGCACCGCCCCGCTGTCGCTGCGCGCCATGCTCCAGCGCATCCCGAAGG
The DNA here is from genome assembly GCA_903934795.1 of uncultured bacterium. GTDB lineage: Bacteria > Pseudomonadota > Gammaproteobacteria > Burkholderiales > Burkholderiaceae_E > Quisquiliibacterium. Next base: position 1,372 of record CAIZPE010000115.1, read on the forward strand.
AGAGCCTGCAGCCCGGCGACATCCTGTTCACCAACGACCCCTGGATCGGCACCGGCCACCTGCCCGACGCGACCATGGCCGCGCCGGTGTTCGCCGGCGGCCGGCTGATCGCCTTCGTGATGGCGGTGGCGCATCTGTCGGACATCGGCGGGCGGCAGTGGTCGGCCGATGCCAACGAGGTCTACGAGGAGGGCGTGCGCTTCCCGGTGATCAAGCTCTCGGAGGGCGGCCGCTTCAACGAGTTCGCGCTCACCATGCTCGAGGCCAATGTGCGCTTGCCGCAGCAGGTGCGCGGCGACTTCGAGGCGCAGATGGGCGCACTGCGGGTGGCCGAACGACGGCTGCTCGAGATGCTGGAGGAGTACGACCTCACCGGCATCGACGAGATTGCCGAGGCGATCTTCAGCGCCTCCGAGGAGGCGGCGCTGCGCGAGCTGCGGCGCATTCCCGAGGGCGTTTACACCGGCAGCGTCGACTCCGACGGCTTCGACGAGCGGGTGAGCATCCGCGCCACCATCACGGTGCGCCATGACGGCGTCACCGTCGACTACTCCGGCAGCACGCCGCAGGTGCGCTTCGGCATCAACGAGACCTTCAACCACACCTACGCCTACACCATCTATCCGTTCAAGTGCCTGCTCTCGCCGGGCATCCCGAACAACGACGGCTTCACGCGGCTGTTCACCGTGATCGCGCCCGAGGGCACGATCGTGAATGCCCGGCCGCCGGCGGCGGTGGGCGCGCGCCACCTGATCGGCCACCAGCTGCAGGCCGCGGTGTTCGAGGCGCTGGCGCCGGTGATGCCCGAGCGGGTGCAGGCCGACAGCGGCACGCCGCTGTGGTCGGTGCTGCTGCGCGGCGTCGATGTCGAGAAGGGCACCTCGTTCTCGACCATCCTGTTCTTCAACGGCGGCATGGGCGCCATGCGCGAGCGCTCGGGGCCGCCGGCGTCGGGCTTTCCGGCCAACATCTCCAACACCCCGGTGGAGGTGGCCGAGACCCTGGCCCCGGTGATCTTCGGCGCCAAGCGCCTGGCCGACGGCTCGGGCGGGGCCGGCGCGCAGCAGGGCGGCATGGGCCAGGTGGTGTCGTTCCGCTCGCGCTGGCCGGGCCGCCTGCGGGTGTCGCTGCTCACCGAGCGCACCCGCGTGCCGGCGCGCGGCATCATGGGCGGCGAGCCCGGACGGGTGGGCCATGTGCTGCTCAACGGCGAGCCGGTGGCCAACCCCAAGAGCGTGGTCGATCTGCTCGAGAACGACACCCTGGAGCTCGCCCTGCCCGGCGGTGGCGGCTACGGCCCGGCCTGAGCGCGGTCCTGAGGGACAATCCCGGTCAACCCTTCACCTGAATCCCCATGGCTGCCTCCTCCGAAGTCACCGTGCTCACCGTGCGGCACTGGAACGAGTCGCTGTTCTCGTTCACCACCACCCGCGACCCGTCCCTGCGCTTTCGCAACGGCCACTTCGTGATGATCGGCCTGCCGGTGGACGGCAAGCCGCTGATGCGGGCCTACAGCATCGCCAGCCCGAACTGGGCCGAGCAGCTCGAGTTCCTGTCGATCAAGGTGGAGAACGGGCCGCTGACCTCGCGGCTGCAGCACATCCAGCCCGGCGACAGGCTGCTGATCGGCCAGAAGGCGGTGGGCACCCTGGTCATCGATGACCTGCTGCCCGGCAAGCGGCTGTTCCTCTTTGCCACCGGCACCGGCCTTGCGCCCTTCATGAGCATCATCCAGGACCCCGACACCTACGAGCGCTTCGAGAAGGTGATCCTCATCCACGGGGTGCGCACCGTGAGCGAGCTCGCCTACGCGGACTTCATCCGCGACGAGCTGCCGCGCCACGAGTTCCTGGGCGAGATGGTGTCGCGCCAGCTCATCTACTACCCCACGGTCACCCGTGAAGCCTTCAGGCACACCGGTCGCATGACCACCGCCATCCAGAGCGGGCAGCTGTTCACCGACATCGGCGAGCCGCCGCTCTCGGCGCAGACCGACCGCGGCATGATCTGCGGCAGCCCGGCCATGCTCAAGGAAACCTCCGAGATGCTCGACGCCCGCGGCTTCGTGGTCTCGCCCGCCCTGGGCGAGCAGGGCCACTATGTGATCGAGCGGGCCTTCGTCGAGCGTTGACGGGCAGTGGCGCGCCAGCGGGCATGGCCGCCGCCACGCCCGTGCCCGGGCCGGCCGAGCCGCCCCGATACACCGTCGCGGTGCGCGCGCTGTGCGAGTTCGGCGCGCGCGCCGGCGACCTCGACCTGCGCTTCACCCCGGCGCCCACCGCCCAGCAGGGCATCGAGGGCCACCGCGCGGTGGCCGGCCGACGCGAGCCGGGCTGGCAGGCCGAGTTCGCGCTCGAGACCCGTGTGGGCGAGCTGCGGGTGCGTGGCCGGGCCGACGGCTGGGATCCGGGCCGCGGCCTGGTCGAGGAGATCAAGACCCATCGCGGCGACCCCGCCCGCCTGCCCGCCAATCACCGCGCCCTGCACCGCGCCCAGGCCCGCGTCTACGGCTGGCTGCTGTGCGAGCGCTTCGGCCTGCCGCGCATCACCGTGTCGGTGGTCTATGTGGCGATCGAGGATCTGCGCGAGACCCGCCACGACGAGGACTGCGCGGCCGACGAACTGCGTGCCGACTTCCTCGCGCTGTGTGAGCGCTGGCTCACCTGGGCGCGCAGCGAGGCAGCGCACCGTGCCGCGCGCGATGCCGCGCTGGCCGACATGCCCTTCCCGCAGGCAGCCTGGCGCGAGGGCCAGCGCGAGCTGGCCGAGGCGGTGTTTCGCAGCGCGCGCGCCGGCGCCTGCCTGATGGCGCAGGCGCCCACCGGCATCGGCAAGACCCTGGGCACGCTGTTCCCGCTGCTGAAGGCCTGCGCGAGCCAGGACATCGACCGGGTCTTCTACCTGACTGCCAAGGGCTCGGGCGCGGCGCTCGCGCTGGAGGCGGCCGACGCGATGCGCGAGGCCGCCGCGCCTGGCCTGCCGCTGCGGGTGCTCGCGCTCACCGCGAAGGACAAGGCCTGCGAGCATCCCGACAAGGCCTGCCACGGGGACTCCTGCCCGCTGGCGCGCGGCTTCCACAACCGGCTGCCGGCGGCACGGGCGGCCGCCGCGGACCGTGCCGGTCAGGCCAACCTGAACGCCGCCGAGCTTCGGGAGTCAGCGCTGGCTCACGGGCTATGCCCCTACTGGCTTGGCCAGGAGATGGCGCGCTGGTCCGATCTGGTGGTGGCCGACTACAACCACTACTTCGACACCAGCGCCCTGCTGCACGCGCTCAGCCAGGAGCAGGGCTGGCAGGTGGCGCTGGCGGTGGACGAGGCGCACAACCTGCCCGAGCGGGCCCGCGCGATGTGGAGCGCCGAGCTCGCCAGCCCCGGGCTGCGCGCCGCGATGGACGACGCGCCGGGCGCGCTGCGTCGGCCCCTGCAACGCCTGCAGCGGGCCTGGAACCGGCTGGCGCGGGAATCCGATGCGCCCTGGCAGGCGCTGGACGGCCTGCCCGCGCCACTGCTGCGCGCGCTCGAGGCGGTGACCGAAGCCTGCAGCGACCAGCTCGCCGACGAGCCGGCAGGGCTGAGCCCGGCGCTGCGCCAGCTGCACTTCGATGCGCTCGCCCTCCTGAGGCTGCACGAGACCCACGACCCGGCGCATTCGGTCATCGACCTGCGGCTGCTTGCGGGCGACCCGCCGCGCGGCGCACGCGCGCCCGACACGGTGCTCGGCCTTCGCAACCTGCTGCCCGCGCCCTTCATCGGCCCGCGGATGCAGGCCGCGCATGCCAGCGTGCTGTTCTCGGCCACGCTCGCGCCGGCGGCCTTCCACGCCGACCTGCTTGGCCTGCCCGCCGACGCGCGCTGGCTGGAAGTCAGCGGCCCCTTCCGGCCGGAGCAGCTCACGGTACGCATCGTGAGCGGGGTGTCCACCCGGCTGGCCGACCGCGACGCCTCGCTCACGCCGATCGCCGATCTGATCGCCGCGCAGTTCGCCAAGGCGCCGGGCAACTACCTCGCCTTCTTCAGCAGTCATGACTACCTGGCACGGGCCGCCGACCGGCTCGCCGAGCGTCACCCCGCGCTGCCGCAGTGGCGCCAGCCGCGCGGCGCCGACCCGGCCGCGCGCGCCGCCTTCCTGGCGCAGTTCGCGCCCGGTGGCCAGGGGGTGGGATTCGCGGTGCTCGGCGGCGCCTTCGCCGAAGGCGTGGACCTGCCTGGCGAGCGGCTGATCGGCGCCTTCGTGGCCACGCTCGGGCTGCCGCCGGCCGAGCCGCTGAACGAGCTGACCCGGGCGCGTCTGGAGGCCGCCTTCGGCCAGGGCCATGACTACACCTACCTCTACCCGGGTCTGCGCAAGGTGGTGCAGGCCGCCGGCCGGGTGATCCGCACGCCGCAAGACCGCGGCTGGGTGTTCCTGATCGATGACCGGTTCCGGCGACCCGAGGTGCGCCGGCTGCTGCCCGGCTGGTGGCGCTTGGCAGACTGAGGCGAGGGGGGACTACGCCGCAGCCTGAGCCGCGGGCCGGCCGCGGGCGAGAATCTGCCAGGACCGCTCAGGCCGGCTGCTCGAGCGTGGGCGCCGCATCCTGCAGGGTGGCGCGGCGCATGTCGCGCGGCTGGCGGTTGTCCTCGAAGGCGCGGGCCCGGTGCATGGTGGCGCGGTTGTCCCACATGACCAGGTCGTGCACCCGCCAGACATGGCGGTAGACGAACTGCCGCTGCGTGGCGTGCTCGATCAGGTCGCGCACCATGGCCATGGCCTCGGGCACCGGCATGCCCTCGATGGCGCCGATGTGCGAGGACAGGTAGAGCGACAGCCGGTTGGAGCCCGGCACCCGACGCACCAGCCGCTGCGGCACCGGCGCGAACTGCTCGCGCTCGGCCTCGGAAAAGCCCGAGAACCCCAGCTGAGCCCGCGAGTAGAGCAGGCTGTGGCGGGCGATCAGGCCGCGCAGGCGCGCCTGGGTGGCCTCGGGCAGGCCATCCCAGGCGGCGCGCATGTCGGCGAACTCGGTGTCGCCGCCCACATCGGGGATCACCCGCGCATGCAGCATCGAGTAGAGCGCAGGCGTGGCCTTGAACGAGCTGTCGCTGTGCCACAGCCGGTTGCCCAGGTTGAACATCCGCCGCGCGTCATCGGGCGGCAGCAGCGAGCCGTCGACATCGAGATTGGAGAGATCGGCCATCTCGGCGTGCTTGAGACGATGCTTGTGCGCCTGCACCACGGCGCGGGTGGGTTCCAGCGGCCCGAGCGCGCGGGCGAAGGCCATCTGCTGGTCATCGTCGATGGGTTGGTCGCGGAACACCAGCACGCCGTACTGCTGCATGCCGAGGTGGATGCGCTGCAGGGTCTCGGCATCGGGAATGCTGCGCAGGTCGACGCCGCGCACCTCGGCCACGAACACCGGGTGCAGGGGGGTGAAGCTCAGGGACATGTCGAACTCCGGGGATGGACGCGCCGGGTGGCGATCGGGCGGGCGGCTCAGCCGGGCCGGCGCGGCAGGCCGAGCGCCTCGTAGGAATCGGCGCCGGCATCGTAGCGCGCCTGCGCGGTGGCCATGATGGCGATGGCGTCTTCCCGGCGGGCCACGCTCTGGAAGATCTGGCTCTCCTGGCGGCGCGCGGCCTCCAGGGGCAGGTCGCGGCCGTCGATCAGGCTGCGCTTGCAGGCCGCCAGCGACCAGTCGGGCCAGCGCGCGATGTGGCTGGCCCAGGCGATGGATTCCTCGCGCAGCCGGTCATCGGGCACCACCTTGTTGATCGCGCCCAGGGCGAGCGCCTCGCGCGCGGTGATCGGGCGGCCGTCGAGGATCATCTCCATGCACTTGGTGGGGCCGATCAGGCGGGCCAGGCGGGTGGTGCCGCCGGCGCCGGGGATGATGCCCAGCGCCACCTCGGGCTGGCCGTAGGTGGCCGACTCGGCCGCGATGCGAAGGTCGCAGCCCCAGGAAAGCTCGGCGCCGCCGCCCCAGGCCTGGCCGTTGTTGGCCGCGATGACCACCATGGAGGAGGTCTCGATGAGGTCGAACACCGTGGGCTGGCGCGGCTTGTGGCTGGTGCGCGGCGGGAAGGCGCGCTGGCCGTCGATGATGCCCTGCAGCGACCAGTGCGCGATGAAGTAGCCGGGGCGGTCGGAGGCCAGCACCACCACCCGGCAGCGGGCCTCGGCGGCGGCCTGCAGCGCGTCGATGATGCGCAGCGCCAGCTCGGTGGTGCCGAAATTGCGCGGCGGGTTGTCGATGAGGATGAGGCCGACGCCGTCGGCGGGTTGCGAGAAGAGGGCGCTGGCTGCCATGGCGGCTCCGGTGGAAAGGTGCCGGCCCATGGTCCCGAAGCCGGCTGCGATTGGCAAGCCGGCGCGTTCCGAGGCTCAGCCCGGCGGCAGCGTCATCAGCGGCAGGCCGGCCACCCGCACCGCCAGGCCGCGCTGGCTGGACACGCCGGTCTTGTCGAAGATGCGCCGGATGTGGGAGCGCACCGTGCCGGGCGAAATGTGCAGCCGCGCCGCCACCTGGGCCGGACTGAGATCATCGACCAGCGCGACCATGACCCGGGCCTCGGCCGGCGTGAGCCGGTGCAGCGCGGCGAACCCGGCCAGACGAGCCGCCCGCGCCGAATCGGGCGTGCCCAGGCTGAGCGAGACGAGCTCGCCGGCGCCGAGGTCGGCGGGCACCAGCCGCAGCTGGCCCAGGCAGGGGCCGGGGGCCCCGGCCACCTCGGTTGCGAAGTCGAAGAGGGGGGTGCTGCGGGCATCGAGCTCGGCGAGCAGCCGCTGCCAGGCGGGTCGCAGCAAGGGCTCGGTGGGCAGGAGCAGGCCGCCGACGATCTCGAGGTGCGCCGACTCGGCGATCAGCCGGCGGGCGCTGCGGTTGGCGTAGACGACGCGAGCGGTGCGGGCGAGCAGGCACAGGCCGTGGTCGAGGGCATCGACCACCGGCTTCAGCGGAACCTCAGACCCCTCGTCGGACACGGAGGGTGGCAGGAGCGTCATGGGCAGCCTGGCTGCGGGGAACGCAGGCAGTGTCCGAGCCGGCCCGGACCCGGGTCAATCACCGAAGCGGGCGAGGCCTTGCCGCAGATTTTCACCAATTCATGCGATGCGCCGGGCGGGTTTAGGGGCTAACCCCCCCCGGTTCGCGGCTCGGCCTCGCGCACCCGGCCGGCCGCTACCAGTCCATGTCGCCATCGAGCATCTCGCGCGCGATCGTACGGCGCAGGATCTCGTTGCTGCCGTCGGCGATGTTCACCTTGCGCAAGGACTGCCAGGCCTCCGTGAGGTGCAGCTCGTTGGTCATGCCGATGGCGCCGTGGGCCTGGATCACCCGGTCAAGGGCCTGTGCGCCCATCTGGGTGGCAAAGGCCTTGGTCATGGCCACCTCCTTGCGCGCGGGCAGGCCGGCATCGAGCAGGCGCGCCGCGTTCAGGCACATGAGGTGGGCGGCGTGCATCTGCATGGCCGACTCGGCCAGCGGAAAGCTCACGCCCTGGTACTCGGCGATGGGGTGGCCGAAGGCCTCGCGCACCTTGATGTACTCGAAGGCCTTCTCGAGGGCGGCGCGCGACTGCCCCACCGCACGCGCCGAGTTGTAGAGCCGGCCCAGGTTGACCCCGAGCATGGCGATGGCGAAACCCTTGTCGAGCTCACCCACCAGCTGCCAGGGCTCGATGCGGATGTCGTCGAAGTGCAGCACGGCCTCGTCACCGCCGGCGCTGCCCCACATGCGGATCACCCGCTCGACCACGAAGCCCGGCGAGGCCGTGGGCACCAGGAAGGCACTGATGCCGCCGCGGCGCTGCGCCGCACGCTCGGGGTTGGTGACGGCGAACACGATGCAGTAGTCGGCATAGGGGCTGTTGGTCGTCCAGATCTTGCTGCCCGACAGGCGCCAGCCGCTGCCGTCGGGCACCGCGCGCGACTTCATCATCATGGCGTCGGAGCCGGCGCCGGGCTCGGACATGCCGAAGCACATGCTCTGGCGGCCCTCCATCATGGGCACCAGCATCTCCTCGCGCGCCCGCGGGCTGACCTGTGCCAGCACGGCCGACGGGCCGAAGGCCCAGTGGCTGATCGCGTAGTGGCCCAGCCAGTAGTGCTCCGAGCAGCGGTGGAACACCCGCTCCCAGCCGCCGAACCACGCCAGATGCCCGAGCCCGCCGCCGCCCAGCGAGGCCGGCACGCACATCGCGTAGTACCCGGCGCGCGCGGCCGCCATGCGCACCTCGCGGATGAGGGCGAGCGCATCGGGGTGGTAGCGCCCCTCGTCGGTGAACAGGCGGCGCTCGTCGTCGAGCAGCGCGGCATGGCGCTCGTGGCGCGGGATGACCTCCTGCTTCAGGAAGCCGTCGAGCCCGTCGCGCAGCGCAATGATCTCGGGCGGATAGGCATCGTGGATGGCGGGCAAGAGCGGCTCCCTGCGAGTTGGCGGTGGACGGCGAGGCACTTTGCCACCAGGGCCGCGATGGGGGCAATCACGCCAGAGCGGGCTTCGGACCCGGGTGCGCGGACCCGGCGCGGCCGAGCCGGGCCGGCCCGATACACTGCCGGCATGAGCCGATCCGCACCCGCCGCCGGCGCGCCCGCCGGCACCCTGGTTGCAGCCCTGGCCGTGCCTGCGCTCGGTCTGCTCTGGGGCCTGAACTGGCCCACGGTGCGGGTGCTGCTCGGCTGGTGGTCGCCCTGGACCATCCGCACGGTGGGCCTGGGCGCCGGTGCGCTGCTGCTGCTGGCCCTGGCCCGTGCCCGCGGACAGGCGCTGGGCGTGCCGCAGGGACAGCGCCTGCGATTGGTGGGTTCGGCGCTCTTCACCATCGTGGGCTTCAACCTCGGCACGGCCTTCGCGCAGGTGGCGGGCAGCACCTCGCGCGCGGCGATCATCACCTTCACCATGCCGCTGTGGGCCACGCTGCTGGCCTGGCCCCTGCTGGGCGAGCGGCCCGACCGCCGGCGCTGGCTGGCGCTGGCCCTGGGCGTGGCGGGCCTGGCGCTGCTCGCGCTGCCGCTGCTGCAGTCGCGGGCCTCGCCGGCCGGGGTGATGCTCGCGCTGGGCGCCGGCATGAGCTGGGCCGCGGGCACGGTGCTGCTCAAGCGCTATCCGCTGTCGATGCCGCATGTGGCCGCCACCGGCTGGCAGCTCGCGGTGGGCGCGCTCACCTGCGCCCTGGGCTGGCTGGCCTTCGGCGCGCACCCGGTGCTCTCGGGCGCACCGCAGGCCACGCCGCCCTGGCCGGTGGGTGCCTTCTGGGTGGCGCTGGCCTATCACATCCTGCTGGCGATGGCCCTGGCCTACCTGCTGTGGTTCGACATCATCGCCCGCCTGCCCGCCGGCGTGGCGGCGCTGGGCACGCTGCTGGTGCCGGTGGTGGGCGTGATCGGCGCCATGAGCCTGCTCGGGGAGCGGCCGGGCCTGCCCGATCTGCTCGGCTTCGCACTGATCATTCCGGCAGCGGCGATCGCGCTGCTGGCCCCCGCGCCCGCCCGGGCCCCCGCCCCGTCGCGGGCCCTCTGATCGAGACACCCGCCATGACCCAGCCCTCCCGTCCCTGGCAACCCAGCGCCGAGCAGATGGCGCTGTGGCCCGAGGTCTCCGGCAACACCCTCAACGGCCTGGGCGAGACCGCGCCGCGCCGGCCCACGCCGGTGTACTGGCAGGCACCCGAGGCCACGCCCCACGGCCCGCTGCAGCGCTGGTTCCAGCAGCACAACCCCGGCGGCCCGCTGGTGGCGCAGGCCCGCGCCGAGCGCCAGCGGGTGCTCGACACGCCGCTCGCGCCGCTGGCCGCGCAGGCGGTGACCCGCAGCGCCGCCGAGTGGACCGAGGCGGTCCGGCGCGAGGCGCTGGCCGGCGGTGCGGACATCGTCGGCATCGCCCTGATGCGGCCCGAGTGGGTGTTCGAGGGTCATGCCGCCGCCGGCCGTTACATCGTGATGCTGGGCGTGGCCCACGACTGGGAGCGCATGAAGACCGCGCCCGAGGAACCCTCGGTGGCCGAGGTGGTGACGCAGTACGCGCGCGGCAACCGTGCGGCACGGGCGCTGGCCTCGTGGCTGCGCACGCAGGGCCACGAGGCGCATCCGCATGGCGGGCCGATGGCCGGGCCGGTGACGCTGATTCCACCGGCGCTGGCCTGCGGCTTTGGCGAGCTGGGCAAGCACGGCTCGATCATCCATCGCAGCCTCGGTTCGAGCTTCCGCCTGGCGGCGGTGCTCACCGACGTGCCGCTGCTGCCCGATGCGCCCGATGTGTTCGGCGCCGACGACTTCTGCCTGCGCTGCCGGGTTTGCGAGGACGCCTGCCCGCCGGAGGCGATTGCACCCGACAAGCAGCTGGTGCGCGGTGAGGTGCGCTGGTATGTGGACTTCGACCGCTGCCTGCCGTACTTCAACGAACACGGCGGCTGCGGCATCTGCGTGGCGGTGTGCCCCTGGAGCCGGCCCGGAGTGGCGACGCGCCTGGTGGAAAAACTGGCCCGCCGCAGCGGGCCGCCGGTCGAGGCCGATCAGGCCGACAGCGCGAAGCCCTCGTAGCCGGCCGCAGCCACCTCGCTGCAGCGGCGGGCGTAGTCGGGGAAGCCCAGCAGCGGCATGAACACCCGGGTCTTGCCAGGCACATTGGCGCCCAGGTACCAGGAATTGCACTGCGGATAGAGCGTGGCGTCAGCCACCGCATTGACATGACCCACCCAGGCGTCCTGCGCCTGCGGCAGCGCCTCGATGCTGCGCCGGCCCTCCCGCCGCATCCAGTCCATGCACTCGGCGATCCAGTTCACATGCTGCTCGATGGACACGATCATGTTCGTGAGCACCGAGGGACTGCCCGGGCCCGAGATGGTGAACAGGTTGGGGAAGCCCGCCACATTCAGGCCCAGGTAGGTGCGCGGACCGGCCGACCAGGCCTCGCGCAGGCTCAGCCCGCCGCGGCCGCGGATGTCGATCTTCATCAGCGTGCCGGTCATGGCATCGAAGCCGGTGGCAAACACGATGCGGTCGACCTCGTACTCCTGGCCGCCGGCCATCACGCCGCGCGGGGTGATGGCCTCGATGCCGCCCTGGCTGATGTCGACCAGCTTCACATGCGGCAGGTTGAAGGTGGCGTAGTAGCCGGTGTCGACGCACATGCGCTTGCAGCCGAGCACCTGGCGCGGCGAGAGCAGCTCGGCGGTGGCCGGATCCTTGACCACCTCGCGGATGCGCGACCGCACCCAGTCGGCGGCAATGTGGTTGGCGTTCATGTCGATCATGAGATCGGCGAAGGAACCCTGGAAGCCAAGGCCGCCGCGCTCCCAGCGCTCCTGGAAAGCCTGGTGGCGGGCAGCGTCGTCGACGCTGAAGATCGAGATTTCGCTGCGCGGATGGTTCGAGCCGAAGCCGCTCAGCATCTGGTTATTGCGCGCCCGAAAGCCGCGGTAGTCGGCCTTGATGCGCGCCTCATAGGCCGGGTCGAGCGGAGCATTGCGCGCCGGGATGGAGAAGTTGGCGGTGCGCTGGAAGACCGTGAGCGCGCTGGCCTGCTGCGCGATGATCGGGATGGACTGCACCGCCGAGGAGCCGGTGCCGATCACCGCCACCCGCTGGCCGGTGAAGTCCACCGGCTCGTGCGGCCACTCGCCGGTGTGATAGGTGGGGCCCTTGAAGGAATCGAGGCCCTTGAAGGCCGGCTTGTTGGTGGACGACAGGCAGCCGGTGGCCATGACCACGAAGCGGCCGGTGACCGCGCTGCCGCGGTCGGTGCGCACCGTCCAGCACAGGGCCGACTCGTCGAAGTGCGCTGCGGTGACACGGGTGGAGAAGCGGATGTCGCGACGCAGGTCGAAGCGGTCGGCCACATGGTTGGCGTACTTCAGGATCTCGGGCTGCGGCGCGAAGCGTTCGCTCCAGTGCCACTGCTGCTGCAGGTCGTCGTCGAACTGGTAGGAGTACTCCATGCTCTCGACATCGCAGCGCGCGCCGGGATAGCGGTTCCAGTACCAGGTGCCGCCGACACCGTCGCCGGCCTCGAAGACCACCGCGCGCAGGCCCAGGCGGCGGGTCTTGTGCAGCATGTAGAGGCCGGCGAAGCCGGCACCGACGATGACGACATCGAAGGCGGAATCGGAGGCGGATCCGGGGGCGGAAGCAGAAGCGGTCATGGCGTGCAGCAGTGACGGTGGAGCCATCGAGCATACGCCGGCGCGGCCCCGGCAGTGGCCGGGCGGCCGGTGAAAGCGGAAGCGGCGCGCGGCGAGGGTGCCCGGTCAGACGCCCGGCACTGGCCCGGCTGACCCGGCTCAATGCCGCCGGCGCAAGCTGCCTTCACCATCGATCACCGACCGCGCCGGCCGGGCCCCGGTGCTGGCGCGCAGCCCACCGAGAACCGAATGTCCGAGCCCGATCGCTGGCGCGTTGCGCCTGCCGACCTGTACCGCCCCTGCGATCCCGCCTGCCTGCCCGGCCCGAGCAGCGACTCGCTGCCCGACATCGACCTCGCCCTCGGCCAGCAGCGTGCCTCCGAGGCGCTGGCTTTCGGCATCGACATGCCGGCGCGCGGCCACAACCTGTTCGTGATGGGGCCGCCCGGCCTGGGCCAGCGCGCCCTGCTCGAACGGCTGCTCGGCGAGCGGGCCGCCCGGCGACCGGCGCCGGATGACTGGTGCTATGTGTTCAACTTCGCCACGCCGCATCGCCCGACCCGGTTGCGCCTGCCCACCGGCCGCGCGCCGGCCCTGCAGCGCGACATGGCGCAGCTGGTGCTCGATCTGCGCGCCGGCATTCCGGCGGCCTTCGAGGCCGACGACTACCGGCACCAGCGCGAGTCCCTCGAAAGCGGGCTGATCGCCCGCCAGGACCGCGCCATCGGCGAGGTGGGCGACCGGGCCCGCGCCGAGGGCATCGCGCTGCTGCGCACGCCGGCGGGCTTCGGCTTCGCGCCGCTCAAGGGCGACGCGGTGATGCCGCCGGCCGAGTACCAGGCCCTGAGCGAGGCCGAGCGCCAGCCGATCGATGCGGCGATCGAGCGGCTGCAGAAGGATCTCGAGTCGGTGGTCGCACAGATCCCCACCTGGCGACGCGAAACGCAGCGCCAGCTGCGCGAGCTCGATCGGCGGGTGACGCAGCGGGTGGTGGATGCGCTGATCGCCGAGGTGAAGACCGAGTACGCCGGCATCGACGCGGTGCGCGCGCACCTGGAGGCGGTGCATGCCGATGTGCTGGACCACGCCGAGAGCTTCCAGGCGCCGCGCGAGGCCGAAGGCCCCTCGCTGCTCGCCCTGGCGATGGCGCGCGGCGAGGCGGCCGAGGCGCCGGCCGCGCGCTACGCGGTGAATGTGCTGGTCCATCACGATCCGGCCGCCGGTGCACCGGTGGTCTTCGAGGACCAGCCCACGCATGACCGGCTGCTCGGCCGCATCGAGCACGAGGCGCGCATGGGCATGATGGTCACCGAGTTCGGACTGATCCGTGCCGGCGCCCTGCATCGGGCCAACGGCGGCTACCTCGTGATCGACGCGCTGCGGGTGCTCACCCAGCCGCTGGCCTGGGATGCGCTGAAGCGGGCGCTGCGCAGCGGCGAGATCGGCACCGAATCGCTTGCTCAGGCGCTGGGGCTGATCAGCACGGTCTCGCTCGCGCCGGAGCCGATCCCGCTCGAACTCAAGGTGGTGCTGGTGGGCGAGCGTCGGCTCTACTACCTGCTGCGCGAGCTCGATCCGGACTTCGACGAGCTCTTCAAGGTGGCTGCGGACTTCGCCGAGGACATGGACCGCGGCAACGGCACCGATGCCGACTTCGCACGGCTGCTGGCCACACTCGCACGGCGCGAGGCACTGCGGCCGCTGGCCGCCGGCGCCATCGCGCGACTGGTGGAGCAGGCCGCGCGCTGGGCTGCTGACTCGGCCAAGCTGTCGCTGCGCATCGACGCGCTGGCCGACCTGATGCGCGAGGCCGACCGCCTCGCGGACCGCGCGGGCGCCAGTCTGACGGGGCGCGAGCATGTGCAGGCAGCCATCGACGCCCGCACCCGGCGCGGCGGACGCATCAGCGACCGCGTGCGCGAGCAGGCGCTGCGCGGCCGGGTGCTGATCGACACCGAGGGGGAGCGCACCGCACAGGTCAACGCGCTGTCGGTGATCAGCCTGGGCGACGACAGCTTCGGCACGCCGATGCGGGTGACCGCGAGCGTGCGCCAGGGCCAGGGCGGCGTGCTCGACATCGAACGCGAGGTGCAGCTCGGCGGGCCGGTGCATGCCAAGGGCGTGCTGATCCTGGGCGGCTGCCTGGCGGCGCGCTACTGCCCGGAACGGCCACTGTCGTTGTCGGCGCGGCTGGTGATCGAGCAGAGCTATGGCGGCATCGAGGGCGACAGCGCCTCGGCCGCCGAGCTGTGCGCGCTGCTCTCGGCGATCGCGCGGCTGCCGCTGCGCCAGTCGCTCGCGGTGACCGGCTCGATCAACCAGCACGGCGCGGTGCAGGCGGTGGGCGGCGTCAACGAGAAGGTCGAGGGATTCTTCCGGCTGTGCCGCGAGCGCGGCCTGAACGGGACCCACGGTGTGGTCGTGCCACGCGCCAATCTCGCCGATCTGATGCTCGAGGCCGCGCTGGTGGACGCAGCCGCACAGGGCCTGTTCCATGTGCACGCGGTGGCCGGTATCGACGAGCTGATGACCCTGCTCACCGGCCTGCCGGCCGGCGCGCGCGACGCCACGGGGCGCTATCCGCCGGGCTCGGTCAATGCCCGCGTGGAAGCCCGGCTGATGCAGCTCGCCGAGCATTCCCGCCACGAGGCCACGCCGCCCAAGCCCGCCAGACGCCGGGCTTGACCCTGCGCAAGGCGGCCGGGCGCGGCCGGCGGCATCGTGCAGGGCACCCGCCACCCGCCTTCGATTGCGCCCATGCCCGCACCGCACCACCGCCTGTCATCCACGATCTCCCGTTTCCTGAGCGTCTCGCGCCAATGGCTGCTCGGCGCCACGCCCGCGCCCGGACGCACCCCGCGCGCCGCGCTGCCGTCCACCCAGGACTGGCCGGCGCATCAGGCAAGGCTGCGGGCGATGTGGATCGCCCACGGACAGCAGCGCTAGCGACCCGCCATGCAGCGACCGCTCTTCATCCGCAAGGATCCGCAGGCCCTGCGGGTGCCGCCGCACTTCGCCGACTACGAGCGCGACCGGCGAGCCTTCAGCTGGGCCATCGCGGCGCGCGCGCTCGACGGGCTGCCCGGCGGCGGCCTGAACATCGCCCACGAGGCGGTCGACCGGCATGCCGCCGGCCCGCTCGCCGGGCGGATCGCGATGCGCTTCGTGGGCGGCGGCCAGCCGCCGCTGGCGCTGAGCTATGCCGAGCTCGCCCGCCAGACCAGCCGCTTTGCCAACGGCCTCGTGCGCCTGGGCCTGCGCCGCGGCGAACGGCTGTTCATCCTGGCCGGGCGCATCCCGGAGACCACCGTGGCGATGCTCGGCGCGCTCAAGGCCGGCGTGGTGGTCTCGCCGCTCTTCGCGGCCTTCGGGCCCGACCCGATCGCCACCCGGGTGAACCTCGGCGAAGGCCGGGTGCTGCTCACCACCGAATCGCTCTACCGGCGCAAGCTCGCCGACTGGCGCCACCGCATGCCGGGGCTGCGCCAGGTGGTGGTGGTGGCCGAGCCGCCGGCAGCGCCGTCTGCCGGACCGGCGCGCGTGGCACCGGGCATCGCTGCCGAGCACGGCGTGGTCGACTACGGCGAGCTGATGGCGGCATCGGCCGACGACTTCGCGGTGGAGCGCACCTCGGTACGCGACCCCGCGCTGCTGCACTTCACCAGTGGCACCACTGGCGCGCCCAAGGGCGCGATCCACTGCCATGGCGCGGCGGTGGCCCACCACGCCACCGGGCTGTACGCCCTCGACCTGCACGACGAGGACCACTACTGGTGCACCGCCGACCCCGGCTGGGTGACCGGCACCGCCTACGGCATCCTGGCGCCGCTGCTGCATGGCGTGCGCTCGCTGGTCGACCGCGACGAGTTCGATGCGGCCCGCTGGTACACGCTGCTCGAGGCCGAGCGGATCAGCGTCTGGTACACCGCGCCCACCGCGATCCGCATGCTGATGCGCGCCGGCCCGCAGGCGCTTGCCGGGCGGCGATTCCCGGCCCTGCGCTTCGTGGCCAGCGTGGGCGAACCGCTCAACCCGGAAGCGGTGTGGTGGGGCGAGCAGACCCTGGGCCTGCCGATCCATGACAACTGGTGGCAGACCGAGACCGGCGGCATCATGATCGCCAACACCCCGGCCTTCGAGATCCGGCCCGGCTCGATGGGCCGACCCCTGCCGGGCGTGGAGGCGGCGGTGGTGGAGCGGCTGACGCAGACCCACCGTAACGGCTCGCAGCGGGTGCGGGTCATCGAGAAGCCGGGCATCGACGGCGAGCTCGCCCTGCGCGTGGGCTGGCCCTCGATGTTCCGCGGCTATCTGAACGACGAGACGCGGTACCGGCGCTGCTTCGCCGATGGCTGGTATCTCAGCGGCGACATCGTCCGGCGAGACGCCGACGGCTGGTACTGGTTCGTCGGTCGCGGTGACGATGTCATCAAGGCCGCCGGCCATCTCATCGGCCCCTTCGAGGTGGAGAGCGCGCTGATGGAACACCCGGCCGTGGCCGAGGCGGCGGCCATCGGCGTGCCCGATCCGGTGAGCGGCGAGTCGGTCAAGGCCTTCGTGTGCCTGAAGCTCGGCACCCAGGCCGACGAGGCGCTGCGCGAGAACATCCTGGCCCACGCCCGGCGCCGGCTCGGCCCGGCGGTCGCGCCGCGCGCGATCGCGTTCGCCGCCACGCTGCCGCGCACCCGCAGCGGCAAGATCATGCGTCGGCTGCTCAGGGCCCGCGAGCTCGGTCTGCCCGAGGGCGACATCTCGGCGCTGGAGACCGCGGCATGAGCGCGGCGCCGATGACCGCGCCTGCCCCCGACACGCTCGGCTGGACGCCCGAGTTCGCCCTGGCGCGGCTGGCCGACATGGTGCGCATCCGTCGCATGGAGGAGCGCTGCGCGCAGCTCTACGGCGAGCAGAAGATCCGCGGCTTCCTGCACCTGTATGTGGGCGAGGAGGCGGTGGCCACCGGCGTGATCGCGGCGCTCACGCCGGCCGACAATGTGGTGGCCACCTACCGCGAGCACGGCCACGCCCTGCTGCGCGGCGTGCCCATGCGCACGATCATGGCCGAGATGTACGGGCGTGAGCAGGGCTGCTCGCGCGGCCGCGGCGGGTCCATGCACCTGTTCAGCCGCGAGGCGCGGCTCTATGGCGGCAACGCCATCGTGGGCGGCGGCCTGCCGCTGGCCGCGGGGCTGGCGCTGGCCGACAAGACCCTGCGCCGGCGCGCGCTCACCGCCTGCTTCTTCGGCGAGGGCGCGATGGCCGAGGGCGCGTTCCACGAGGCAATGAACCTCGCCGCGCTGTGGCAGCTGCCGGTGCTCTTCTGCTGCGAGAACAACGGCTACGCCATGGGCACGGCGCTGACGCGCAGCCAGTCGCAGACCGACCTGCGGGCGCGCGCCGCGAGCTACGGCATGCCGGCAGCCGCGGTCGACGGCATGGATGCGGTGGCGGTGCATCAGGCGGCCAGCGCGCTCGCAGGGCTGGTGCGCGAGGGCGGCGGGCCGGCCTTCCTCGCGCTGAACACCTACCGCTTCCGCGCCCACTCGATGTTCGATCCGGAGCTCTACCGCTCGCGACAGGAGGTGCAGGACTGGATCACCCGCTGCCCGATCGCGCGGCTGCGCGATCGGCTGCAGTCGCTGGACCTGCTCGACGCCGCGGGCTTCACGGCCCTGGAGAGCGCCGCGGACGACGAGGTGGCCGATGCCGTGACCTTCGCCGAGGCCGGCACCTGGGAACCGTTGAGCGATCTTGCCCGCGACCTGGTGGCCGCGGAGCCGGCGCCTTGAGCCGCCGGATGAGCTATCGGGATGCCCTGCGCGAAGCCCTGCGCGAGGCCCTGCTGGCCGATCCGCGGGTGCTGCTGATGGGCGAGGATGTGGGCGCCTACGGGGGCACCTATGCGGTCTCGCGCGGGCTGCTTGCCGAGTTCGGCCCGCTGCGCATCCGCGACACGCCGCTCTCGGAGCTGGGCTTCGTGGGCGCGGGCATCGGCGCGGCGATCGGCGGCCTTCGCCCGGTGGTCGAGGTAATGAGCGTGAACTTCAGCCTGCTCGCCCTTGACGCGATCGTGAACACCGCGGCGCTGTACCGGCACATGTCGGGCGGCCAGTTCGGCGTGCCGCTGGTGATTCGCATGGCCACCGGCGCAGGGCGCCAGCTCGCCGCGCAGCACTCCCACAGCTTCGAGGCCTGGTATGCCCATGTGCCCGGCCTGCGGGTGCTGGCGCCGGCCACGGTGGCCGATGCGCGCGGCATGCTCGGGCCGGCGCTCGCCGATCCCGATCCGGTGCTGCTGTTCGAGCATGTGCAGCTCTACGGCACGGAAGACGAGCTCGCGGACGACGCGCAGGCCGTGGACATCGCGCGCGCGCAGGTGCGTCGCGCCGGCCGCGACCTGAGCCTGATCACCCACGGCGGCTGCCTGCCGCTCGCCCTTGCAGCGGCAGCCACGCTGGCCGCCGAGGGCATCGAGGCCGAGGTGGTCGACCTGCGCGTCTTGCGGCCGCTCGACGAGGCCACAGTGATCGCCTCGGTGCGCAAGTGCCGGCGCGCCGTGCTGATCGACGAGGGCTGGCGCTCGGTCGGCCTGGCCGCCGAGGTGGCCGCACGCATCGCCGAACAGGCCTTCTGGGATCTCGATGCGCCGCCCGTCCGGGTCTGCGCCGAGGAAGTGCCCATCCCCTACGCGCGGCACCTCGAGCAGGCGGCCTTGCCGAGTGCCGAGCGGGTGGTGGCCGCGGCACGCGGACTGCTGGGTGCGGGTACGGGCGGGAGTGCGCGATGAAGCGCCGTCGATGGCTCCGGCGATGAGCGCGGCAGGCGGTAGCCCCGGTGCCGGTGGCGAGTTTCGCCTTCCCTCGCTCGGTGCCGACATGGACGAAGGCACGCTGCTCAGCTGGCTGGTGGCGCCGGGCGATCCGGTGCATCGGGGCCAGGTGCTCGCCGTGGTCGATACCGCCAAGGCCGCGGTGGAGGTGGAGTGCTGGCAGGACGGCACCGTCGGCGAACTGCTGGTGAGCCCCGGCACGCGCGTGCCGGTGGGCACGGTGCTGGCCCGCCTGGCGCCACGAGGGACGCAAGCGCCCGGCCCGGAGCCCGCCCGTGAAGGTGCGCCCGCGGCTGCGCCTGCGCCTGCGCCCGCCCCTGCGCCTGTCCCTGCGCCTGTCCCCGCTCCGGTGCGCACCACCGCCTCGCCCCTCGCCTCGACCACGGCCAACCGCGTCCGCATGTCCCCTGCGGCGCGCCAGCGGGCCCGCGAGCTTGGGCTCGATCCTGCCCGCCTCGTCGGCCATGGCCCCGGCGGCGCGGTCAGTCTGGCCGATGTCGAGGCCGCGGGCGCCGGCGCCGCACCGTCACCACCGCCCGCCATGCCACTTGCCGTGCCGCCCGCCGTGCCGCCCGCCGTGCTCACCGACCGCCACGCCGCCATGCGGGCCGCGATCGCCGCAGCGATGAGCCGCTCCAAGCGCGAGATCCCGCACTACTACCTCTGGGAGAGCATCCCGATGGCCGCCGCGCTCGACTGGCTACGCACGCGCAACGCCGAGCGGCCGCCGGCCCAGCGGCTGCTGCCGGCCGCGCTGCTGCTGCGCGCCACCACCCTCGCCCTGGCCCGCGTGCCCGAGCTCAACGGCCACTGGCGCGACGGCGCCTTCACGCCGGCCGCGGCGGTGACGCTGGGCGTGGCAATCTCGTTGCGGGGCGGCGGGCTGATCGCCCCCGCGCTGGCCGATGCC
This sequence comes from uncultured bacterium, assembly GCA_903934795.1. GTDB lineage: Bacteria > Pseudomonadota > Gammaproteobacteria > Burkholderiales > Burkholderiaceae_E > Quisquiliibacterium. The sequence goes on from CAIZPE010000115.1 coordinate 21,206, forward strand.
GCGCAACGCCCGCTGGCGCAGCTCATGGCCGAGCTCTCGGACCTGGTGCGCCGCGCACGGGCCGGCGTGCTGCGCAGCGCCGACCTCGCCGAGCCCAGCCTCACCGTCACGCAGCTCGGCGACCAGGGCGCCGAGGCGGTGCTCGGCGTGATCAGTCCGCCGCAGGTGGCGCTGGTGGGCTTCGGGCGGATCGCGCAGCGGGCCTGGGCCCAGGACGGCTGGCTGCGGCCGATGCCGGTGGTGGTGGCCAGCCTCGCGGCCGATCACCGGGTGTCGGACGGTCACCGCGGCGCGATCTTCCTGGCCACGCTGCGCGAGTGTCTGCAGCAGCCGGATGGGCTCGAAGCGCCCGCCACGCCAGCCACGCTGCGTCCATCGTCGGACCTTTCCCCGCCCGCGCCATGACCCCGCCCGACGCCGGTCTGGAACGGGTGGTGCTGACTGCGCTGCGCACCATCGCCCCGGAGATCGATACCGCCCTGATCGACCCCGATCAGCCGCTGCGCGATCAGGCCGAACTCGACTCGATGGACTGGCTGCACCTGCTCACCGACCTGCATGCCCGCACCGGCGCCGACATCGGCGAGGCCGAGGCCGGCCCGCGGCTGAGCCTGCGCGGGCTGTGCGCGCTGCTTGCCGCGCGCGGCGCGGTTCAGCCCGCCGGCAGCCGCAGCGGCTGATGCGCGCGGCGCAATGACTGCCACAGCGCCACGGTCTCGGCGAGACCACCATCGCGGCTCTGCGGCCGCACCGCGGCCTGCACCAGCACCAGGCGGCGGGCCGGATCGACCATCAGGGCCTGGCCGCGCTCGCCCAGCCAGGCGAAGCTGCCGTCGTTCTCGGCGAACACCCAGCTCTGGTAGCCATAGCCCCAGCCGCGGCCGGTCTGGCGGGCGCCGACCTGCGCGCGCGTGAGCTCGCGCAGCCACGCCGCCGAGACCACCTGGCGAAAGTCGACACGGCCCTGGCGGGCAAGCATGGCGCCCAGGCGGCCATAGTCGCGCAGCACCGCATTGAAGCCGGTGAAGCCCAGCTCCTGGCCACCGCGCTCGAGGATCCAGGACGCATCGGCCTCGGCGCCGATCGGCTTCCAGACCCGGTCGGAGAAGAAGTCGCACAGCGGCTGGCCGGCCACGGCACGCAGCACCAGGCCCAGCACGAAGGCGTCGCCCACCGAGGGATGCCAGCGCTCGCCGGGCGGCGCCACCCGTTCCTCGTACAGCCGGGCGGCGCGCGCCCCGCCCACCTCCCAGCCGCCGGGCAGGCCCATGCCATCGAGATCATCGGCAGTCAGATCATCACGCGGCCGCAGGCCCGAGCTCATGGTGAGCAGGTGGCGCACGGGCGTCGCGCCATAGGCGCTGCCCGCCAGCGCCGGCACATAGAGCTGGGCGGGGTCGTCGAGCCGCAGCCGACGCTCCTGCAGCGCGATGCCGGCCATCAGGGCAAGCAGCCCGCCGGCCATCGAGAACGAGGTGAAGCGGTGCGCCTCGCCGCGACCGTACTGGTAGCGCTCGGCGAGGATCACCTCCTCGCGCGCGATCAGCAGGCCGGTGACCGGATTGCGCGCCAGGTAGTCATCGACCGGCGCGCCCACCGGGGTGCCGGCTGCGGGCCGGCGCCAGGGCCGCGGCGTGCTCGCGCGCGCCGAGGTGTTGGCAGGAAAGATCTCGTCCAGGCGCGAGAAGCCGTCGACGCTGGCCGCCGGGCTGTTCCAGTTGGCGCGGGTGGCACGCGGAAACCGGCCTTGCGTGTCGGCATAACGGGCCAGTTCGGGGCCGGCCGGTGCCTTCGCCGGACCCGGCCGGGCGGGCGGCGCCGAGCGGGTGGAGATCGGCGCCGGCTGCGGCGTGGCCGGCGCGCACCCGGCCAGCGCCAGCAGCGCCCCCGCACCGGCGCCCGCCCCGGCCGCGGCCAGTCGCCGCCTCAGCGGTGACGCGGGCGCGTCGCGAGGCACGACGGCGGGCGAGGCGACGCGGGAAGCGCCGGCGGGCGCAGGCATGGAGGTGACCCGGCGGTGCGCAGCGCGCCGCGGTTCAGGAGTAGCCGATGGACAGCAGGTTCTCGACCGGCCGGTAGAGCGCCTCGAGGTAGGCGATGTCCTCGGCCGGCAGCGTGATCTCGGTGGCCGCCACCAGCTGGTCGAGCTGCTCGACGCGCGAGATGCCGACCACCGGCGCGGTCACGAAGGGCTTGGACAGCAGCCAGGCAAGCGCGATCTGAGCCGGCGTCTTGCCGTGGCGCGCGGCCACCTCAACCACCCGCTCGGCAATCGGGAACACCGCATCGCCACGGTACAGGCTGGCGGTGCGCAGGCGGTCGCCGCCCTGCGAGCGTTGCGTGGAGCCGGACTCGAAGCCGCCGCGATACGAGCCGGTGAGGATGCCGCGGGCCAGCGGCGACCAGGGCATGACCGCCACGCCGGTGCTCTGGCAGTAGGGGATCATCTCGCGCTCTTCCTCGCGGTAGACCAGGTTGTAGTGGTTCTGCATCGAGACGAAGGGCGTCCAGCCGTTCATCTTCGCGGTGAGCTGCATCTCGGCGAACTGCCAGGCGAACATCGACGAGGCGCCCAGGTACAGGATCTTGCCGGCGCGCACCAGGTCGTGGAGCGCGAGCAGGGTTTCTTCGATGGGCACCGCCACATGGCCGGGCACGCCGTGCGGGTGGCGGTGGATGACCAGCTGGTCGATGTAGTCCATGCCCAGGCGCTGCAGGCAGGCGTTCACGCCCTCGATCACATGCTTGCGCGAGAGGCCGCCCTGGTTGGCGCCCTTGCCCATCGGCATGGAGATCTTGGTGGCGATCACGTACTCGTCGCGCGGCAGCAGTTCGCGCAGCAGCTGGCCCACCACCCGCTCGGTGGCACCGAGCCCGTAGACATCGGCGGTGTCGAAGTAGAACAGGCCGCGGTCGATGGCCGCCTTGAACAGCGGCCGGGCCTCGTCGGGGCCCAGGGTCCAGTCGCCCTGGTGGCCGCGGCCGGGCTCGCCGAAGTTCATGGTGCCCAGGCACAGCCGGGACACGCGCAGGCCACTCTGGCGGCCGAGTTGGATCGTCTTGAGCATGGCCGGGGCCTCGCGCAGAAAGGGAGCGTCGATGCTAACAGCCGCGCCCCGGCCACGCCCCCGCGGCGTCGCTAGGAGCGGACCGGCGCGATCTGCGCGCGAAGCCCGCGCCACAGCGCGACGAGATCGGCACCGCCGGGGTCGCGGGCGGCGGGCCGCACCGCGGTGTGCGCGAGCACCAGCTGGCGGGCCGGGTCGATGAACATGGCCTGGCCACGCACACCCAGCAGCGCGAAGCTGCCGTCGTTCTCGGGGAACACCCAGGTCTGGTAGCCATAGCCGTACCAGCGCCCGGTCTGCTGGCCGCTGAAATGCGCACGGCTGGCCTCGATCACCCAGGCCCGCGGGATGATCTGCCGGCCTTCGATGCGTCCGTGGCCGGCGAGCAGGCGGCCGAAGCGGGCGTAATCGCGCAGCACCGCATTGAAACCCATGTAGCCCACGGCCTGACCGGAGCGATCGACCAGCCAGCTGGCATCGGCCTCGGCGCCCATCGGCTGCCAGACCCGCTCGGCGAACCACTGCGGCAGCGGCTGCCCGATCGCGGCCTGCAGCACCACCGCCAGCACGAAGGTCTCGGCCGAGGCGTAGTACCAGCGCGCGCCGGGCGGGGCGATGCGCTCGTTGAAGATGCGCACCGCGGCCGCACCACCGGCGCTGCCCTCGCCCACGGTGGCCCGGGACAGTCGCGAGGAATCATCGGTGCCGTCATAGTCCTCGCGAAAGCGCACACCCGAGGACATGGTGAGCAGATGCCGCAGCGGCGTCTGGCCGTAGGCCGTGCCGGCCAACGCCGGCTGGTAGGCCTGGGCGGGATCGTCGAGCGAGCGGATCAGGCCCTCGTCAAGGGCGATGCCGACCATCATCGCGATCACGGTCTTGGCCATGGAGAACGAGGTGAAGCGGTGCCGCTCGTGGCGGCCGTACTGGTAGCGCTCCATGAGCAGCGTGTCGCCCTGCGCGATGATCAGACCGGTGGCCGGGTTGCGATCGAGGTAGGCCTGGAACGGCAGGCGCCCCGGGCCGACCCCCGGCGCGCCGAGATAGTGGCCCCGGGGCTCGGCGGGCGCGCGCTGCCAGGCGATGGCCTGCGCCGGGCGCGGCGAGCGGCCCGCGCGCAGGATCTCGTCGAGCCGCGAGTACGCATCGACGCTGCGGTCCACCCGCCACCAGGTCTGCCGGTCGGCCAGCGGATACCCGCCAGAGGCATCGGTGTAGCGGCCGAGCTCGGGCCCGCCAGGATGACGGCCGATGCCATCGGGGCCGGGATCACCGGGCCGCAGCGCGGCCCCGGTCGGGGCGCCTGGGGCTGGCGAGCCGGCCGCGGCGGCAGCGCCGCCAGGGCGATCGGAATGAGCGCAGCCGGCCGCCGACAGGGCCAGCGCGCCCGCCAGGCGCAGACTGCGCCGGCGCAGGGGCAGGAGAGAGGTCATCGCCCGACCTTAGGAGCCGCCGCGCGCAGCGTCAAGGCGCGGAATGGAATCGGCGCCCGGCGGGCGCCTTGCCGGGGTCGCCGGTCGCTGGCTACCCTCGATGCGCTCTGCCCGATCGGGTCGGGCTGCTCACCGCCGGCCCGCCGGCATCGCACCGGAGAACCCATGTCCGCCTACCTGCGCCTGCGTCAGATCTGCCTGGTGGCCGCCGACCTCGAGCGCGCCGCCGCCGACATCCAGAGCGTGCTCGGCGTGAACCTGTGCTACCGCGACCCGAATGTCGCCAAGTACGGGCTGGTCAACGCGCTCTTTCCGATCGGCACCGACTTCCTCGAGGTGGTGAGCCCCACCCGGGCGGGCACCACCGCCGGACGCTTCCTCGAGTCCACCGGCGGCAAGGGCGGCTACATGGCGATCTTCGACTGCCACGATCCCGAACGCCGGCGCGCCCTGGCCGAATCCCTGGGCATCCGCATCGCCGCGCCGCTCAATCATCACGGCTTCCTGGGCAACCAGCTGCATCCCAAGGACTGCCGCGCCACCATGCTGGAGTTCGACCGCAGCGAGGGCGGCGAGACCCTGATGGGCGCCTACCACCCCGCCGGACCCGACTGGCAGCGCCATGTGCGCACCGATGTCACCCGGTCCCTGAAGGGCATCGAAGTGGCCAGCCCCGACGCCGCCGGCATCGCGGCGCACTGGTCGCGCATCATCGATCGCCCGCTGTCGGCCGACGGCCGCGAGATCCGGCTCGATCACTCCGGCATCCGCTTCATCGACGCGCCGGCCGGCTCGCGGGAGATTCTGGCCAATCTGGTGCTCGATGTCGCCGACCCGGCGGCCATGCTGGCTGCGGCCCGACGCGCCGGGCTGCCCACCGACGAGCGCGGCTTCTCGCTCTACGGGGTGACCTGCCTGGTGGCCTGAGCCAGGCCCCGAGCGCCCGAAGGCCGGCGCGGTCCGAAAGACCCGCGCGGCGCCCGCCGCCGCGGGCTCAGGCCGCCGCGAGCGCGGCCTCGCTCACCGGATCGCCGGCCAGCCGGGTGTGCCACATCACCCGCGGCTGGGTCATGTCCCAGGGCGTGGCCCGGTGCAGCAGACAACGGTTGTCCCAGATGATGGCGTCGCCCACGGTCCACCGGTGGTGGTAGACCCGGGGCGGCTGGCAGGCGAAGCTGACGAGCTCGTCGAGCAGTTGCTCCGACTCGGCCGCCGGGAGCCCGGGAATGGCGTGGGCATGGCGCCCGATCAGCAGCGACTTGCGGCCGGTCTCGGGATGCACTTTCACCAGCGGGCGACGCGGCACCGGGCCATCATGGAAACCGTAGCCGCTGTACTCGCTGTTCTCGCGATGCGCATGGCCGATCCGGGCCTGGCTGTGGTGCAGCGAGTGGAGGGCCGAGAGCCCCTCGAGCCGGGCCTGCATGGCGGGATCGAGCGCGTCCCAGGCGGCGCGCATGTCGGCAAAGCCGGTGTCGCCGCCCTGCGCCGGCACCACCTCGGCGGTGAACACCGCGCCCTTGGCCTGCACCGGCATGTAGGTGCTGTCGGCATGCCAGCCCATGTTGCCCTTGAGCACCTTGATGACATCGTCATTGCCGGCCTCGGGTCGCACGCTGCCGTCCTTGCGGACATTGCTGATCGCGGCGATGTCGAACTCCAGCGGCCCGAAGCGACGGCCAAGCGCGATCTGCTGCTCGCGGCCGAGATGCTGGTCGGGGAAGATCAGCAGGGCGTAGCGCAGCCACGCCTCGTGGACTGCCTGCCACTGCGCGTCGGTGAGCGCGGCCAGCGACAGCCCGCTGACCACGGCGCCGAAGGTGGCGTCGAGCGGTTCGATGCGCAGGCTCTGGGCCATGGCGGTCTCCTCCGGAAGGTCGACCGATTATCGGAAGCCGCGCGAGGCCGGGTCAATGCGCCCGGGCGTCGCCGGGTTCGGTAACCGCTGCCCTGGCAGACTCAGATGCCGATCCCCGACCAGAGCAGGGTGGCGGCGGCCAGGGCAAGCGCCCAGGGCAGCCGCGGCCGATCAGCGCCGCCCGCTCCGGCATCCGCGCCGTGCAGATCGGCCACGCCGCCGCCCGCGATCCCCGGGCGCCAGGCCCGTGACAGCATGGCGGCCAGGGCGGGAAGCATCGCCAGCAGCCCCACGGCCAGCCCGAGGCCGAACAGCGCAGGCACCTGCTCGGGGCCGGCCACCAGACCGATCGCGGCCATCAGCCGGCTCTGCTCCACGCTGGCCAGCGCCAGGGCCAGGGCCGGCACCATGAGGGCCATGCCCGCAGCCGCCCCCAGCAGGCCGTCCAGGCCCGCCGGCAGACCGCCGCGCAGGCAGGCCAGGCCGAAGGCGCCGAGCAGGCCGGCCAGTTGAACCGCGTCGGGCAGGCGGCGGCCGCGCCACTCACACACCGCCGCGCTGCCCAGCAGCACCGCGAGCAGGGCGAGGCCTGCCGGCGGCAGCGGCGTGGGGAAGGCCGACGAGAGCAAGCTCAGCGCCATGGCGGCGGAAGCCAGGGTTTCGGTCATGGGCCACCTCGGAAATCGGTCGAACGGACGGGTTGCGCGAACGCGGCCGGCACGGCCACCCTCGAGAGCATGCCGGCGCTCCCGGGCCGCGCATTGACCCCGGTCAAGCAGGGGCGGGGGAACTCCCGCCTTCGGGTAACCTCGCGCCCATGGCTCCGCCCCCGATCACCGCTCCCACCGACGCCGCCGAGGCCCTGCTGCGGCGGGTCTTCGGGCATCGGGGCTTCCGGGCGCCGCAAGACGAGATCGTCCGCCATGTGGCCGGCGGCGGCGACTGCCTGGTGCTCATGCCCACCGGCGGAGGCAAGTCCCTCTGCTATCAGGTGCCAGCCCTGCTGCGGCCGGGCACCGGCATCGTGGTCTCGCCGCTGATCGCTCTCATGCAGGACCAGGTCCAGGCCCTGCGCCTGAACGGCGTGCGCGCCGAGTACCTCAACTCCAGCCTCGACGCGCGCCAGGCGCGCGCGGTGGAGCAGGCGCTGCTCGCCGGCGAGGTCGACCTGCTCTATGTGGCCCCCGAGCGCCTGGTCACCGAGGGCTTCCTGGGCCTGCTCGCGCGGCTCGCCCAGGGCCCGGGCATCGCCCTCTTCGCCATCGACGAAGCGCACTGCGTCTCGCAGTGGGGCCACGACTTCCGGCCGGAATACCTGCAGCTCTCGGTGCTGCAGGTGCGCTTCCCGGCGGTGCCGCGCATCGCCCTCACCGCCACCGCCGACCCGCAGACCCGCGAGGAGATCCGCGAGCGACTGGGCCTGGACCAGGCCCGAGTCTTCATCTCCAGCTTCGACCGGCCCAATATCCGCTACGCCATCGTCGACAAGGACGATGCCCGCGCCCAGCTGCTGCGCTTCATCCGCGACGAGCATGAAGGCGAGTGCGGCATCGTCTACTGCCTGAGCCGGCGCAAGGTCGACGAGACCGCGCAGTGGCTGGCCGCCCACGGCGTCAAGGCCCTGCCCTACCACGCCGGCATGGAGCAGGCCGAGCGCGCCGCCCACCAGTCCCGCTTCCAGCAGGAGGACGGCGTGGTGGTGGTGGCCACCATCGCCTTCGGCATGGGCATCGACAAGCCCGATGTGCGCTTCGTGGCGCACCTCGACCTGCCGCGCAGCGTCGAGGGCTACTACCAGGAGACCGGCCGCGCCGGCCGTGATGGCGAGCCCGCCGATGCCTGGATGGCCTACGGCCTGGCCGATGTGGTGCAGCAGCGCCGCCTGATCGAGGAGTCGGAGGCCGACGATCTCCACAAGCGGGTGAGCACCGCCAAGCTCGACGCCATGCTCGGCCTGTGCGAGACCGCCGGCTGCCGTCGGGTGCGGCTGCTCGCCTACTTCGGCCAGGACAGCGAGGCCTGCGGCAACTGCGACAACTGCCTGAATCCGCCGCTCACCCTGGACGCCACCGAAGCCGCGCGCAAGGCGCTGTCCTGCGTGTTCCGTACCGGGCAGCGCTTCGGCGTGGTCCACCTGATCGATGTGCTGCGTGGCAAGGACAGCGAGCGCGCCCGTCGCTGGAACCATGACACGCTGAGCGTCTGGGGCATCGGCACCGAACTCGACGAGACCGCCTGGCGCAGCCTGTTTCGCCAGCTGGTGGCGCAGGGCCTGCTGCGGGTGGCCCACGAGGCCCATGGCGCGCTGCAGCTCACCGAAGCGGCGCGACCGGTGCTGCGCGGGGAGCAGTCGGTGGCGCTGCGCCAGGCCACCACCCCGACGGCCCGCGGACGCGGTGGCCGCCGGCGGGGCGCTGCCACCGGCAGCGGGGCCGCCCTGCCCGAGCTGTCGCCTGCCGACCAGCGGCTGCTCGAGCGCCTGAAGCAGTGGCGCCGTGAGCAGGCTCAACAGCAGTCCCTGCCGGCCTATGTGATCCTGCATGACAGCACCCTGGCGCGTCTGGCCGCCGAGCGCCCCGCCGACGAGGCGGCGCTGGCCGGTGTGCCGGGCATCGGTGCCACCAAACTCGCCCGCTACGGCGAGGCGCTGCTGGCGCTGATGGTGGCCGAAACGGACTGACCCGACCGTTCAGCCGCTGATAGAATCCGGTCGCGAAACAGGGGTCGCCGGCGAGGTGCATTCGTGGCATATCCCCCAGTGGTCGGCAGCTTGCCGGCCCGGCCCCTCCAGCCCCTCCCCGGAGCCCAGTCCCCCATGGTCAGCAATGCGTCCCGCGCCGGCAAGGAAGACCCGAGATTTGCCCGGGGTGCGGCCACGCCGCCGTCCCGCACCAGCGCGCCGCCGTCCAGCACACCCAAGCGCGACGACACCCAGCTGCTGACCGACGCCCTGGAGAGCTACGAGGCCCTGCTGGCCATCGGCGGCGGGCGGGTGCTCGCCCAGGCCGAGGCCACCGCCACCCCCGCGCCCATCGGCGCTGAAATCGACGCCACCCGTGCGCTCATCCGAAGCCTGCGCGGCTTCCTGGCCAGCCGCGGCGCCGACGCCCTGTTCACCGGGCCGGCGCAGGCCGGCATGCTCGGCCTGGCCCGTGCCGCCATCGAGTGCCACCTCGAGCAACTGCAGGCCTCGGCCGAGATGCTGCTGGCCTGCGAGTTCGGCGATGTGGTGCTTGGCCAGCCCGACCACGCCCTGCAGGCCCTGGCCCGCCGCATGGATCCGCTCTACGACGCCGCCTGTGCGCTGCAGCAGCGGCTGGCGGCCAGCACCCGCTAACCGATCGCGCCGGCCGAGCCCACCTTGGCTCGGAGCACATGCTTCTGGATCTTGCCGGTGCTGGTCTTGGGCACCACCTCGAAGCGGACCTCGCGCGGGCACTTGAAGCGCGCCAGGTGCTGACGGCAGTGCGCGATCAGCGCCTCGGCCAGCGCTGAGGCCGCCTCGGGACTTTCGGGCTGACTCTCGGGGCGCAGCTCCACGAAGGCCAGGGGGGTCTCGCCCCACTTCTCGTCGGGCCGCGCCACCACCGCGCAGGCCAGCACCGCCGGGTGCTTGTAGAGCGCGTCTTCCACCTCGATGGAGCTGATGTTCTCGCCCCCCGAGATGATGATGTCCTTGGCCCGATCCTTCAGCTTCACATAGCCGTCGGGGTGCAGCACGCCGAGATCGCCGGTGTGGAACCAGCCATCGCGGAAGGCGTCCCCGGTGGCGCCGGGGTTCTTCAGGTAGCCCTTCATCACGACATTGCCCCGGAACATCACCTCGCCCATGGTCTCGCCGTCGCGCGGCACCTCGGTCATGGTGGCTGCATCCATCACCGTCAGGCCCTCCTGCAGCGGGTGACGCACACCCTGACGGCCGTTGCGGTCGACCCGGTCGGCCAGCGACAGCGCGGCCCACTCGTCGTGATGCGCACACACCGCCGCCGGGCCGTAGACCTCGGTGAGGCCGTACACATGGGTGACCTCCCAGCCCATGCGCTCCATGCCCTCGATCATCGCCGCCGGCGGCGCGGCGCCCGCCACCATGCACTTCACCGGCCAGTCGATGCCGGCGCGCAGGGCGGCCGGGGCGCTGATCAGGGTGCTGTGCACGATCGGCGCGCCGCAGTAGTGGCTCACCCGGTGCTCGCGGATCAGCGCGAAGATGGTCGCCGCCTCCACCTTGCGCAGGCAGACCTGGGTGCCCGCCACCGCCGGCAGGGTCCAGGGAAAGCACCAGCCGTTGCAGTGGAACATCGGCAGGGTCCAGAGATAGACCGGATGCCGCGGCAGGTTCCAGTCGACCACATTGGCCACCGCGTTCAGGTAGGCGCCGCGGTGATGCACCACCACGCCCTTGGGGTTGCCGGTGGTGCCCGAGGTGTAGTTCAGGCCGATCGCGTCCCACTCGTCCTCGGGGTACAGGCACACGCCGGCCGGGTCGCCGCCGGCGATGAAGGTCTCGTAGTCGATCTGGCCGATGCGCTCGCCCGGGCCGTCGTACTGGCTGTCGTCGACATCGATCACGAAGGGCAGCGGCGCGCCGGAAGCGGCCAGCTCCTCGAGCGCGGCGCGCGCGGTGGCGCTGAACTCGCGATCGGTGATCAGCACCTTGGAGTCGGAGTGGCGCAGGATGAAGGCCACCATCGAGGCATCGAGCCGGGTGTTGATGCTGTTGAGCACCGCGCGGGTGATCGGCACACCGTAGTGGGCCTCGAGCATCTCGGGGATATTGGGCAGCATCACCGCCACCGTGTCGCCCTCGCCGATGTCGCGCGCGGCCAGCGCGCTGGCCAGCCGGCGGGAGCGCTCCCAGGTCTCGCGCCAGGTGCGCCGCAGGCTGCCGTGGATCACCGCGCAGCGGTCCGGGTAGACATCGGCGGCCCAGCGCACCAGGCTGGTGGGCGTGAGCGGCACATGGTTGGCGGCATTGCGATCGAGCCCCTGCCGATAGGGATTGGGATGGGTGGGCATGGCAATCTCCTGGTGCCTGACGCGGCGACAGCCGCGAGGATACCGCCGGTTTGGGGCAAGATTCGGGCATGAATCCCTTCGCCCCTGACCTGCTGCGCACGCTGGCGCAGCGCCACGGCACGCCGCTGTGGGTCTACGACGCGGCCACCATCCGCGCCCGCATCGCCGAACTCGGCGCCTTCGACACCGTGCGCTACGCGCAGAAGGCCAACTCCAACACCCACCTGCTGCGCCTCATGCGCGAGCAGGGCGTGTCGGTGGACGCGGTCTCGCTCGGCGAGATCGCCCGGGCCCGTGCCGCGGGTTTCGGCGCCGGCCCCGCGCACGGCGGCCATGCCGATCTGGTCTTCACCGCCGATGTGCTCGACCGCGCCACGCTGGAGGCCGTGGTGGCCGATCGCATCCCGGTGAATGCCGGTTCGGTGGACATGCTCGAGCAGCTTGGTGCGCGCTCGCCCGGCCACCGCGTCTGGCTGCGCATCAACCCCGGCTTCGGCCACGGCCACAGCAACAAGACCAACACCGGCGGCGAGCACAGCAAGCACGGCATCTGGCACACCGACCTGCCGCTGGCCCTGGCGGCCATCGACCGCCACGGCCTGGTGCTCGATGGCCTGCACATGCACATCGGCTCGGGGGTCGACTACACCCACCTGCAGCAGGTCTGCCAGGCCATGGTCGATCTCACCGCGCGGCTGGGCCGGGCGGTGCCGGCCATCTCGGCGGGCGGCGGCCTGTCCATCCCCTACCGCGCCGGCGATGCGCGCATCGACACCGCCCACTACTTCGGGCTCTGGGATGCCGCCCGGCGCCAGATCGCGCAGCGCCAGGGCGCGCCGGTGCACCTCGAGATCGAGCCCGGCCGCTTCCTGGTGGCCGAGTGCGGGGTGCTGCTCGCCGAGGTGCGCGCGGTCAAGGGCATGGGCAGCAACTTCTTCGTGCTGGCCGACGCCGGCTTCAACGACCTGATGCGCCCGGCCATGTACGGCAGCCATCACGGCATCGGCGTGCTGCCCATGGGCGGCGCGGCCGCCGGCCCGATGCGGCCCGCCGTGGTGGCCGGACCGCTGTGCGAGTCGGGCGATGTCTTCACCCAGGGCGAGGGCGGCACGGTGCTCAGTCGCGAGCTGCCGCTGCCGGCGGTGGGCGACCTGCTGATGTTCGAGGACGCCGGCGCCTACGGCGCCTCGATGTCCAGCAACTACAACACCCGGCCGTTGGCCGCCGAGGTGCTGGTCGATGGCGACCAGACTCGGCTCATCCGCCGCCGCCAGCGGGTCGACGAACTGCTCGCGCTCGAACGCGACCCGGAATCCGCGCCGCCGGTTTGACACGCCAGGCCAGCCGGCCAGAATGGGCCGATCCCATCAGGGGCACGCCATGACCGTCCGATTCCGCCAGCTCGCCACCCACTTCGCGGCCGAGGTCAGCCCGATCGATCTGCGCCAGGTCCATGACCGGGACACGCTCGAGCAGCTGCGTGCCGGCATGGACCGGTATGCGGTGCTGGTCTTCCGCGACCAGCCCTTCAACGATGCCGAGCAGCTCGCGTTCGCGCAGCGCTTCGACGGCACCCTGCACGCCCAGACCTCGGCCGCGGTGCTCGCGAAGAACCGCTTCGGCAACGAGGCGCTCACCGACATCTCCAATGTCGGCGCTGATGGCCGCATCCTGCCGGGCAACGACCGCCGGCGCATGTCGGGCATCAGCAATCGCCTCTGGCACACCGACGCCTCCTTCGTCGACCCGCCGGGCCGCTACTCCATGCTCTCGGCGCGGGTGCTGCCGCCCGTGCGCGCCGACACCGAGTTCGCCGACATGCGGGCGGCCTACGATGCGCTGCCCGAGGACACCCGCACCAGCCTCGAAGGCCTGCGCGTGCATCACTCCATCGTCTACTCGCGCGAGGTGCTTGGCTTCGAGTTCGACGACGCCGAGCGAGACCGTCTGCCCGGGGCCATCCATCCACTGGTGCGCACCCTGCCAGCCACCGGGCGCCGCTCCCTCTACCTCGCCTCGCACGCGGCGCGCATCGTCGACTGGCCGCTGCCCGAGGGCCGGCTGCTGCTGCGCGACCTGATCGAGCACGCCACGCGCACCGAGTTCATCTACCGGCACGAGTGGCAGCCGCGCGACCTGGTCATCTGGGACAACCGGACCACCATGCATCGCGCCCGGCCCTTCGACGACCGCACCCACCGGCGCGAGCTGCGCCGCACCACCACCCTCGACCTGCCCCTGCCCGAACGCGCCTGAGCGCGCCCGGGCCCCATCCAGCGGAGACCGCCATGACCGTCCAGGACCTCACCGTCGAGGAGTTCGACAGCACCGTGACCGGCAACGACATCGTCGTCGTCGACTTCTGGGCTCCCTGGTGCGGGCCGTGCATGGGCTTTGCGCCGGTGTTCGAGCAGGTGGCCGCCGAGAACACCGACATCGCCTTCCGCAAGGTCAACACCGACGAGGAGCAGGCGCTGGCCGGGCACTTCGGGATCCGCTCGATCCCCACGCTCATGATCTTCCGGGAGCAGGTGCTGGTGTTCGAGCAGGCCGGCGCGCTGCCCAAGGGTGCGCTAACCGACCTGCTCGGCCAGGTCCGCGCGCTCGACATGGAGGAAGTCCGGCGCGGCGCCGGCGACTGAACCCCCACCATGGGCAGGCCCGGGACTTGACGCCGGCCTGCGCTTGGCTCAGCGTTGCGGCGGCGGCAGCTTCGTTGCGCGCCCATTCAGCCCCATCACCCCCGAAAACATCCAGGAGACACGCATGCAGCGTCGGGCCTTTGTCACCCACGGCGGTATGGCCGCCATTCTTGCCACCGGCACGGCGCCAGCCATCGCCCAGACCCTTCCCGAGGTGCGCTGGCGCATGGCCTCCAGCTTCCCCAAGAGCCTCGACACCCTCTGGGGCGCGGCCGAGTTCGTGTCCAAGCGGGTGGGTGAGCTCACCGGCGGACGCTTCAAGATCACCAACTTCGCCTCGGGCGAGATCGTGCCCGGGCTGCAGGTGCTCGACGCGGTGCAGGCCGGCACCGTCGAGGCGGGCCAGACCGCCATGTACTACTACTTCGGCAAGAACCCGGCCATGGCCTTCGGCACCTGCCTGCCCTTCGGCCCCAACCAGCGTCAGCAGAACGCCTGGTGGTACCACGGCGGCGGCGAGCAGATGTTCAACGAGTTCCTCAAGCCCTACAACTGCGTGGCCATCGCCTACGGCAACACCGGCACCCAGATGGGCGGCTGGTTCCGCAAGGAGATCAAGACCATCGAGGACCTCAAGGGCCTGAAGTTCCGGGTGGGTGGCGTGGCCGGCGCGGTGCTTTCCCGCCTGGGCGTGGTGCCGCAGCAGATCGCCGCGGGCGACATCTACCCCTCCCTCGAGAAGGGCGCGATCGACGCCGCCGAATGGATCGGCCCGTTCGACGACGAGAAGCTCGGCTTCAACAAGGTGGCCAAGTTCTACTACGCGCCGGGCTGGTGGGAGCCCAACTCCATGGGCCACATGATCGTCGCCACCAAGGCCTGGGAGGCGTTGCCCAAGGAGTATCAGGCGGCCTACATGGCAGCCTGCGGCGAGTGCAACGCGTGGACCATGGCCAAGTACGACCACCTCAACCCGCCCGCGCTGCGCAAGCTGGTGGCCGGCGGCAGCCAGCTGCGCGCCTTCCCGCGCGCGGTGATGGAGGCCTGCCACAAGGCCTCGCTGGAGCAGTACAAGGACTGGTCGGACAAGTTCCCCGAGTTCAAGACCATGTTCAACTCGTACTGGAAGTACACCGGCGAGCTCACCCAGTGGTTCCGGGTGGCCGAAGGTTCGTACGACACCTACAAGGCGAACACCAAGCTCTGATCCGGGCGCACTGACCCGCACCGCTGATGCGCGCGGTGGTCTGCCGGGCCCACGACGGGCCCGGCGCCGTTTCCATCGAGGACATCGCCTCGCCGCCGCTCGCCGCGGGCTGTGTGCGGGTGGGTGTGCGCGTGATCGGCGTGAGCTTCGCCAATGGCCTGGTGCTCGCCGGCAAGCATCAGAACACGCCGGCGCTGCCCTTCGTGCCGGGCACCGAGGTGGCCGGCACGGTGCTGGCCTGCGGCAGCGGCGTGACCGCCGTGGCGCCCGGTGACCGGGTGGCCGCAGGCACGCGCTCGGGCGGCTGGGCCGAAGAGGTGGTGGTGCCTGAAGCCACCGTGTGGCGCCTGCCCGACGCGGTGGACTTCCTGGCCGCGGCGCACTTCCCCACCATCTACGCCACCGCCTATGCGGCGCTGAAGTGGCGCGCCGCGGTGCAGCCCGGCGAGACCGTGCTGGTGCATGCGGCGGCTGGCGGCAGCGGTCTGGCTGCGGTCGAGATCGCGCGCTGCCTGGGCGCGCGGGTGATCGCCACCGCCGGCTCGCCCGCCAGGCTCGCGGTCGCGCAGGCGCATGGCGCCGAGGTGCTGATCGACTACCGGGCGGGCGGCTTTCGCGACGCGGTGCTGCAGGCCACCGGCGGGCGCGGCGCCGATGTGGTCTACGACCCAGTGGGGGGCGCGGTGTTCGACGAGTCGCTGCGCTGCATCGCCCCCGAGGGACGGCTGATCCCGATGGGCTTTGCCGGCGGCGGCATCCCGCAGATCCCGGCCAACCTGCTGCTGGTCAAGAATGTGAGCGTGATCGGCCTGTACTGGGGCTACTACGTGGGCTGGGCGCGAGCCCTGCCGCCGCCGGGCACCGAGGCGCGGGTGCGGGAAGCCTTTCGCGAGATGCTCGAGTGGTGCGCGCAGGGCCGGCTGCGGCCGCGCACCTGGCGCACCTGGCCGATGGGCGGCTTCCAGGAGGCCCTGGCCGCGATCGCCTCGCGCGAGGTGATCGGACGGGTGGCGCTGATTCCCTGAGCGGGGCGATCGGCAGGGTGGCGGGGACCTCCCGGCCAGGCGACCGGCAGAGTGGCGCGGCCCCCCCCGGCCAGGCGATCGGCGGGGCGCCCCTGCCCGCTGCGCGATCAGTCCGGGCCCGCGGCCCCGGCAGCCTGACGCCGTCGCAGCAGGTACTTCTGCATGCCGTCCATCACCAGCACCCCGTGCTGGTTGTGCACGGTGGAGCGCATCACGATCACGCCGGTGGTACGGCCGGGCAACAGCTCGGCCACCTCGATGGCGCTGTAGAGCGTGTCGCCCACATGCACCGGCGCCAGGAAGCGGCTGCTCTGCTCGATGAACGCCTTGAGCGAATCCTCCACCAGATGCGGGAACAGCCCGGCGCCCGCCGCGGTCTGGATCACCACCTGAAAGCCGTGGGCAAGCAGGTCGGGCATGCCGTGGCCACGGCAGAACTCGCGGTCGTAGTGGATGGGATGGTTGTCGCCGCTGGCCAGCTGGAAGGCGGCGAACAAGGCATCGGTCATGGTCCGCGAGGGCATGGGAAAGCGCTCGCCGAGGCGGAAGTCCTCGAACCAGCGCTGCTCGCACAGACGGTGCG
Organism: uncultured bacterium; assembly: GCA_903934795.1. Classification (GTDB taxonomy): domain Bacteria; phylum Pseudomonadota; class Gammaproteobacteria; order Burkholderiales; family Burkholderiaceae_E; genus Quisquiliibacterium. The sequence continues at coordinate 38,038 of CAIZPE010000115.1, forward strand.
AGGCCTGCAGGGCGGCGGCGGGGTTGGGCGTGGCGGTCATGACCGGCCGCTCACTGCGGTTTGATGCCGGCATCGGCCACGATCTTCGCCCACAGCGCCATGTCCTGACGCAGCGTGGCTGCGAACGACTCGGGCGAGTCGCCCACCGGCACCAGGGTCTGCTCGTTCAGCCGGGCCTGCACCTCGGGCAGCTTCACCACCCGCATGACATCGCGCGAGATCTTCTCGATCAGCGGACGCGGCGTGCCGGCCGGTGCGAACAGCCCCACCCAGCCCAGCGGCTCGTACCCGGGGTAGCCGAGCTCGCCCAGCGTGGGCACGGCCGGCAGCATGGGCGCGCGACGCGGGCCGGTGACCACGATCGGCCGCAGCTTGCCGGCGGCGATGTGCTGCGTGGCCGTGCTGACATCGATCCACGAGGAACTCACCTGCCCACCGAGCAGGTCGGTGACCAGCGGCGCGGCGCCCTTGTAGGGCACATGGGTCATGTCCAGGCCCTGCTGACGCGCGAAGCGCTCGCCCACGATGTGCGAGCTGGAGCCGGTGCCGAAGGACCCGAAGGTATGCCGCCCCGGCGCGGCCCTGACCGCGGCGATGAACTCGCGCAGGTCTCGCGCCGGGAAATCCGGCTTGACCGCCAGCACCAGATACGAAAGGCAGATCTGGGAAATCGGCTCGAAGTCCTTCAGCGCGTCATACGGGATCTTCGCGAACAGCGCCGGGTTCTGGATGTGGGTGGTGATGGTGGCCAGCAGGGTGTGGCCATCGGCGGGCGCGCGCGCCACCTGCTCGCCCCCGATCATCCCGCTGGCGCCGGGCTTGTTCTCGACGATGACCTGCTGGCCCCAGGCCTCGGCGAGCTTGCCGGCGAGCAGGCGGGCGGTGAGGTCGGTAGCCCCGCCCGCAGGAAAGGGCACCACCAGCTTCACCGGGCGGCCAGGGAAGGCTGCGGACTGGGCGCGCGCAACCGGCGCGATCAGCGTGCTCGCGGTGGTGGCGATGGCGCCATGCATGAGCCGGCGACGGGTCAGGTGGATCGTCATGAGGTGTCTCCTTCAGAGGTACGCCGCGCATGATAGCCGCGGGGCCCCCGGGCCCGGCTCAGGCGCGCTGGCGCCAGGCGGTGAGCGCAGCGCCGGCAAGCCCGAGCACTGCACCGGCCAGCAACGCATCCGGCGCGCCCACCCAGGCGCCCAGCTGGCCGAAGAACAGACTGCCCAGCGGGGTGGCCCCGATGAACATGGCGGTGTAGATCGCCATCACGCGGCCGCGCTTGTCGTCATCGACCCGCTGCTGGATGGTGACATTGGTCGATACCGCCTGCGCGATGGTGCCCAGGCCGACCAGCACCATGGCGCCCATCGCCAGGGCCAGCAGATCGGTGCGGGTGAACACCGCCAGCCCGATCGCTGCCGACAGATTGCCAGCCAGCGCGATCATCTGCAGGTTGCGGCTGCCGCGGCGCACCGCCAGGCTGATCGCCGCGATCATCGCGCCCACGCCGGCACTCGACAGGAACAGCCCCACCAGCTCGGGGTGCGCGCCGTGCAGCGCGGCCACCGCCGCCGGCATCAGATGCGCGTAGGGACCCACCCCGAAGCCCAGGGCGAACACCCCGATCAGCATGCGTGCGATGACCGGATCGTCGAAGGCGCAACGCCAGCCCTCGATGAACTGCTGGCCGAACGAGCCCTTGGGTCTGGGCGCATCGCGGCTGACGGTGCGGATACGCACCAGCTGGTAGAGCGTGGCGCACAGCAGGAAGGGATGCAGCAGGAAGCAGGCCGCCTCACCCGCCCAGCCGATCAGCACGCCGCCAATCGCCGGACCGATGAAACGGGCCGTGTTCAGGGCGCTGGAGTGCAGCGCGACCGCATTGGGCAGCACCGCACGGTCTTCGATCAGATCGACCAGGAAGGCATGGCGAATGGGGATCTCGATGGCGAACAGCAAGCCACGCACGAAGGCGAAGACCACCAGCAGCGCAGGGTTCATCCAGCCCGCCGCGGTCAGCGCCGCCAGCAGCAGGCCGGTGAGCGCGACCGCCCCGAGCAGGCCGATCAGCATGGCGCGCCGCGGATAGCGGTCGGCGAGCAGACCGGCCAACGGCGAGACGAGCAGCGCCGGGGAAAGCTGTGCGAAGCCGACCACCCCGAGCAGCGCCACCGAGCCGGTGAGCCGATAGGCCAGCCAGGCCATGCCCACGTTGTGCGCGAACCCGCCGATCAGCGCGATGGCCTGGCCGATGAAGTAGCGGCGGAACTCGGGATGCTCGAGGGCGGGGAATCGGGACATGGGCGAGGGCCGCGGGCGCAGGCTTCGTGGGCGGCGGCAAACCCTTTACAGTACGGCCCACGGCCGGGCCCGGCGAGGCCCTCAGAAGACCCCCCATGGAGACTACACGATGTACGCAGGACATCACGCCACGGCGCATCCCGATCGGCCCGCCTTCATCATGGCGGCCACCGGCGAGCAGGTCAGCTATGCGGAACTGGAAGCCCGCAGCAACCGGCTCGCGCACCTGCTGCGCGCCCACGGACTCAAGCGCCTGGACCACTTCTCCATCTTCATGGAGAACAACAACCGTTATCTCGAGGCCTGCGCCGCCGGCGAGCGGGCGGGCCTGTACTACACCTGCGTCAACTCCTACCTGAAGGCCGACGAGCTGGCCTACATCCTCAACAACAGCGAGTCGCGGGTGCTGATCACCTCGGCCTCGCGCAGCGAGGTCGCGCGCGAGGCGCTCAAGCAGTGCCCGAAGGTGACGCTCGCGCTGATCGTCGATGGCGATGATGCCGCGCCGTTTCACAGCTATGCCGCGGCGGTAGCGCCCTTCCCGGCCACGCCGATTCCCGACGAGCGCCTGGGCACGCCCATGCTGTACTCCTCGGGCACCACCGGCCGGCCCAAGGGCATCGTGCGGCCGCTGCCCGACAACCCGCCGAGCGAGCCGCTGCCGCTCTTCCACTTCCTGAACAAGCTCTGGCGCTACCGCGCCGACATGATCTACCTGTCGCCCGCGCCGCTCTACCACTCGGCGCCGCAGGCCGCGGTCTCGCTCACCATCCGCAACGGCGGCACCGTGGTCATCATGGAGCACTTCGATCCGGAGCAGTACCTCGCGCTGGTGCCGCGCTACCGGGTGACGCACACGCAGCTCGTGCCCACCATGTTCAGCCGCATGCTCAAGCTGCCGGCCGAGGTGCGCAGCCGCTACGACCTCTCCTCGCTGGAGATCGCGGTGCACGCAGCCGCGCCCTGCCCGGTGCAGGTCAAGGAGCAGATGATCGAATGGTGGGGCCCGATCATTCACGAGTACTACGGCGCCACCGAAGGCCTGGGCTTCACCGCCTGCGACACGCCCGAGTGGCTGGCCCACCGCGGCAGCGTGGGCCGCGTGCTGCTCGGCGATCTGCACATCCTCGACGAGGACGGCAAGCCCTGCGCGAAGGGCGTGCCCGGCGAGATCTGGTTCAAGACCGCCACGCCCTTCGAGTACTTCAACGACGCGGCACGCACCGCCGAGTCGCGCTCGAGCGACGGCAGCATGAGCACCGTGGGCGATGTCGGTTATGTCGATGACGACGGCTTCCTCTACCTCACCGACCGCTCCACCTTCATGATCATCTCGGGGGGCGTGAACATCTATCCGCAGGAGTGCGAGAACCTGCTGATCACCCACCCCAAGGTGGCCGATGCGGCGGTGTTCGGCGTGCCCAACGAAGACCTCGGCGAAGAGGTCAAGGCGGTGATCCAGCCGATGCCCGGCCAGAGCGCCGGGCCCGAGCTCGCCCAGGAACTCATCGCCTTCTGCAGCGCCCACCTCTCGCGGCAGAAGGTGCCACGCTCCATCGACTTCATGGACGCGCTGCCGCGGCTGCCCACTGGCAAGCTCTACAAGAAGGGCCTGCGCGACGCGTACTGGGGCGACAAGAAGAGCCGCATCGTCTGAGCGGACCAGCGCCACGGCGCCCGCGGCGCGCCAGCAGCGCCCGCGCCTCGGACGCCGGGCCTCGGACGCCGGGCCTTGGCGGGGGCGCCTCGGTGGGGGCGCCTCAGCGCGCCCGCCAGCCCCCGTCGACCACCAGGCTGTGGCCGTTGACATAGCCGGCCTCGTCGCCGGCCAGGTAGCACACCGCGGCGGCCACATCGGTGACGCTGCCGCGCACGCCCGCGGGCACCAGCGCGCGCACCTGGTCCTCCGACACCGCCACGCCGCGGCCGCTGATGTCGGGCACACCGGGGCCGAGCTGGCCCTGCGAATTGCGCCGCAGCCCGGTGGGGATCACCCCGGGGCAGACCGCGTTCACGGTGATGCCCCGGTTGCCGTAGACCACCGCCATCTGCTTCGTGAGCCCGATCACCGCGTGCTTGGCCGAGATGTAGGCCGCGCCACCGCCGGTGCCGTTCAGGCCGGCCACCGAGGCCATGTTGATGATGCGGCCGCGGCCGGCGGGCAGCATCTCGCGCAGGCCGCGACGGCAGCACAGGAACACCCCGGTGAGATCGACATCGAGCACCTTGCGCCACACTGCGGGGTCGATCTCGTGGACATCGAAGTAGCCATCGAGGATGCCGGCGTTGTTCACCAGGATGTGCAGCGGGCCCAGGCCGGCCACCGCCGCGCCGATCGCGCGGTCGACATCGTCTTCGCGCGAGACATCGCAAGCCAGGCCGAGGGCGCGCCCGCCTGCGGCGGTGATGAGGCCCGCGGTCTCGACCGCGGCGGCGGCATCGATGTCGAGCGCCGCCACCGCCGCGCCGCGCCCGGCCAGCGCCTGCGCCACCGCACGGCCGATGCCCGAACCCGAACCGGTGACCACCGCCATGCGATCGGAGAAGCCCATGCTCAGCCCTTTCGTGGGGAATGCGCGGATTCGAAGGCCGCGAGGAAGGCCGCGAGGTTGATGCCGAGCTCGGGCCCGAAATAGCCGCCTTCCTGCACCAGCACGGTGGGCAGGCCCAGGCCGGCAATGGCCGCGGCCATCCGGCGGAAACCCTCGGTGGTGATGCGCAACCCCTGCAGCGGATCGCTCTCGGCGGCATCGAGCCCCAGCGCCACCACCAGCGCGCCAGGCGCGAAGCGGCCGATGCGCTCGAGGGCCACCCGGCCCGCGGCCAGCCAGGGCGCGTCACCGCTGCCGCCGGGCAGCGGCAGGTTCAGGTTGAAGCCCTCGCCCGCCCCCTGGCCGCGCTCATGGGCATGACCCCAGAAGTAGGGATAGAAGCCGTGGGGGTCGGTGTGCAGCGACACGGTGAGCACATCGCGATCGGCATAGAAGATGCCCTGCGTGCCGTTGCCGTGGTGGACATCGATATCAAGCACCGCCACGCGGCCGTGGCGGGCGCGCAGGCGCCGCACCGCGATGGCGGTGTTGTTCAGGAAGCAGAAGCCGCCGGCGGTGTCGGCGAAGGCATGGTGGCCGGGCGGACGGCACAGCGCATAGGCGGTGCTACCCGTGGCCAGCACATGATCGGCCGCGGCCACCGCCACCTGCGCGGCGTGATACGCCGCCTCCCAGGTGGCAGGGCCGATGGGCGAGCCGGTGTCGGTGGTGTGCCAGCCCGCGCGACCGACGATGCCGGTGGGATAGTGGCCGCCGGCGCGGCCGGGATGCACATTGGGGATCACCTCGGCGCTCGCCCCGGGCAGCGCCTGCCACTGCGCCCAGGCCACCTGCAGGAAGTCGAGGTACTCGGGGGTGTGCACATCGGCGATCGGGCCCAGGCCCTGGTCGGGCGCTTCGGCGATGTCATGCCCGCCGGCCCGCGCGGCGGCCAGCAGGATGCGGGCCCGCTCGGGCTGCTCGGCGGCGGCGGTGGGCCGGCCGCGCACCAGGAAGAACTGCGGGTCGTGGCCGGCGTGGCGCTCGGTGTGGAAGATCTTCATGGACGAAAGACCTGACGCGACGGGTTGGGCAACGCAGCCGCTCAGTGCACCCGGAACACCGCGCGGGCACGCCAGCCGCCGATGAAGTGGCGGCCCGCCGCCTCGCGCTGGCGGTCGGCCTCGGCCGAGGCGCCAGCTGCGCGCGCGGTGCGCCAGCAGAACAGGGTGAGCAGTTCCTGCTGCGCGTGGCTGCCGCCGAGCTCGGGCAGGCGCGGCAGCACCGGGCCCAGCCGGCCGAGCGCGCCGGCCATGTCGCCGCCCGCAGCCTCGCGCATGGCAGCGCACAGCGGCAGCGCCACCTCGCGCACCACCTCGGCCTGGTCGTCGCTGCCCTGGCCGAAACCGTGCATGCCGGCGAGCAGCTGCTGCGCAGCGGCATCGCGGCCATCGGCCAGCAGCGCGAGCATGTAGTGCGGCAGGCTGAAGGCCGACAGGCAGTCGCCGACCCGGGCCTGGGCGTGGTCGGCCAGTTCGCGCCAGCGCGGGCCCGCCGGCACGCCGAGATGCTCGAGCCGGTAGAGCATGGAGATGGCGTTCTGCAGGTCGATGTAGAGATCGGGCTGAGCCTGGGTGAGCGGCGCTGACAGGTTGCGAAAACGCGTGTCGTAGAGCGACAGCGCCGTCTGCGTGTCGCCTTCACCGAGGTGCATGAGCGCGGCATGCCACCAGAGGTGGTGCACGAGATTGTTGCCCTCGGCCCAGTGACCGGACTGCTGCGTGAGCCAGGCGAGGCCCTCGGTGTGGCGGCCCTGCATCTCGAGCACATGGGCCACCGCATGGGTGCCCCAGATGTCCTGCGGATCGATCGCCACCGCGGCGCGGCCGAGCGGCTCGGCCTGGTCGAGCCGGCCGCACTCCTCGAGCGCGAAGCAGTGGCAGGCGAGCATCGAGCCCCAGCCGGCCAGGCCCTCGTGCCAGTGCGGCCGGGCCTGCTCCACCGAGGCCAGCATGGCCTGCGGCCGGCCGAGCCAGAAGAGGTGGAAGTGCGCCAGCCGGAAGGCGAGCAGGTCGGTGGGATGCTCGCGCGAGATCTGGTCCCACAGCGCAAGCGCGCGCTCGAGGTGGCCATCGACCCAGGCCTGCAGCGCGGCCAGGTGCATGCGCTCGCGCGCGGTGGCGCCGGAGGCTGCAGCTGCGGCCTCGCGGGCCTGGGCCAGCGCGCCCGCCGCGATCGGCACCATGGCCTGCTTGCACGCGAGCAGCAGCAGGTAGCCCTTGAGGCACTGGCCCATCACGAAGCCCGGCTCGGCCGCCAGCGTGGCGAACAGCGGCTGCACGGTATCGGCGCGATAGGTGAGGTAGCGCCGGCAGGTCTCGTTGAAGGCCGCCGCCGCCGCCGCCGAAGGCGCGGTGAGCGGCAGGCCGTGGAGGTCGAGGTTCATCGGGCCGGCGCCGGGCGGCCCTGCAGACGGCCCACCTGACGACCGCCATCGACCCGCAGCAGCTGGCCGGTGACCTTGGTGGCCGACAGCAGCCACACGATGGCGTCGGCGATGTCCTCGGGCGTGAGCACCTCGGCGAGGGCGGCGCTGTCCTTGTAGGCCTGGCGGCTGGCCTCGTAGGCCTCGCCCAGGCCGGCCTGCAGCCAGCCGGTCTCGATGAAGCCGGGCAGCACCGCGTTGACCCGGGCCTGCGGCCCGAGCACACGCGCCAGCGACACGGTGAGGGTGTTGAGCGCGCCCTTGGAGGCGGCATAGGCAATGCAGGAGCCCTGCCCCTCCTGGCCGGCGATGGACGACACATTGACCACCGAGCCGCCGCTGGCGCGCAGCGCCGCCTCGCAGGCCCGCACCATCTGGAACACGCCGATGGTGTTGACCGAGTAGATGTCGTGGAAGTCCTGGGCCGACAGGCCGTCGAGCCGGTTGGCGGCCACGAACTTGGTGGTGCCGGCGTTGTTCACCAGGTAGTCGATGCGGCCCCAGCGGTCCTGCGCGGCGCGGGCCATGCGCCGGCAGTCTTCGTCGCTCGCGACATTGGCGCTGACCACGAAGGCATCGGCGCCGGCAGCGCGACACTGTGCCGCGACCGCCTCGGCCGCATCCTGGCTCCTGGTGCAGTTGATCAGCACCGAGGCGCCGCGCTGCGCGAGCATCAGCGCGGTGGCCGCGCCGACACCGGCCGAGGAGCCGGTGACGATCGCGCACTTGCCTTTCATGTCCATGAGTGTCTCCTGAGGCATTGGGGGTGAGGTGGAGCGGCGACCGTCTCAGACGGCCGCGCGCATGGCGTCGAGTCCGGTCGCCAGGTCGGCGATGAGATCGTCGGTGTCTTCCAGGCCGACATGCAGGCGGATCAGCGGGCCGCCGTCCCAGGGCTGCACGCTGCGCGCGCCGCTCAGGCGCGCCGGCATGATCAGGCTCTCGTAGCCGCCCCAGGAGTAGCCGATGCGATAGAAGCGGCGGCGCTCGACCAGCGCGGCGAGCTTGCCGGGGGTGTCGGCCATGCCGGCGCGCAGCTCGAAGGAGAAGAGCCCGCTCGAGCCGGTGAAGTCGCGCTGCCACCGCGCATGCCCGGGATGCGAGGGCAGCGCCGGATGCAGCACCCGCGCCACCTCGGGCCGCGCCTGCAGCCAGCGGGCCACCGCCAGCGCCGACTGCTGGTGGTGGCGCATGCGGACCGCCGCGGTGCGCAGGCCGCGCAGGATGAGGAAGGCATCGTCGCCGCCCACGCACAGGCCCATCTGGCGCACCGCGCCGTGCAGCGCCGGCCAGAGCGCCTCGCGCACGACCACCGCGCCCATGAGCACATCGGCATGCCCGCTCCAGTACTTGGTGAGCGGCAGCAGCGACATGTCGACGCCCCAGTCGAAGGGGCGCGCGAACATCGGCGAGGCCCAGGCGTTGTCGATCATGGTGACCACGCCGCGGCTGCGGGCCAGCGCGCACAGCGCCGGCACATCCTGGATCTCGAAGGTGTAGCTGCCCGGGCTCTCGAGGTAGAGCACGCGGGTGGCGGGCTGCATGAGCGCGGCCACCGCATCGGCGTCGAGGGCGGGGTCGTAGAAGGTGGTGCTGACGCCCATGCGCGCGAGCAGGGTGCCGCACAGGGTGCGGGCCGGTCCGTAGACCGAGTCGGGCATCAGGACATGGTCGCCGGTCTTGAGCACGGCAAGCAGCGCCGCGGCGATGGCAGTGAGGCCCGAGGGCATCAGCGCGGCGCGGCAGTCATGGCCCTGGCCCTCGATGGCCGCGAGCGCGTCCATCAGCGCGAAGGTGGTGGGCGTGCCGGCGGTGGCGTAGGTGCTGGCGTGGCGCTCGCCGGCGACCGCGCGCGCGCCGGTGGACCAGGCCTCCTCGAGGGTGTCGAAGAACACCGAGGAGGCGCGGTAGACCGGCAGGTTGGCGGTGGTGATGGGGACATTGAAGCTGCGCGAGACCTCGGTGACGAGGCTGCCCAGGCCGGCGGGATCGTGTGGGGTGCTCATCGACCGATTATAGGAAGGCCGGCCCGGTGCGCGGCGAACTTTCGGACCACCGCCGTGTCGAGCCGTGCGCACGCGCCCGCCGGCTGCCGCTACAGTGGGCCGGCAACGGCGCGCCGTCCCGTGGCGCATGCCCCAGGAGACAACCCATGTCGCAACCCAAGGACCCCAAGGCGATCGGCACCGGCGGCGTGCCCGACGCGGCCTGGCTGGCGCGTCAGCCAGCCGAGCCCATCCTCGAGCCCGATCTGCCCATCGTCGACGCCCACCATCATCTCTGGGATCGGCCGAAGCACCGCTACATGCTCGAGGAGCTGCTCGCCGACACCGGCAGCGGCCATCGGGTGGTGGCCACGGTGTTCGTCGACTGCCGCGCCTTCTATCGCGCCGGCGGCCCCGAAGCCCTGCGCCCGCTGGGCGAGACCGAGTTCGCCAACGGTGTGGCGGCCATGGGCGCAAGCGGCGTGTACGGCTCCACCCTCGCCTGCGCGGCCATTGTCAGCCATGTCGACCTGCTGCTGGGCGCGGCCGCACGCGAACCCCTCGAGGCGCACATCAGCGCCGGCAACGGACGCTTTCGCGGCATCCGCCACGCCGGCGGCTGGGTGGACACGCCGCAGATCCACAACAGCCACACCAATCCGCCCCAGGGCCTGTACGCCATGCCGGCCTTCCGCCAGGGCTTCGCGCAGCTCGCGCCCCTGGGCCTGTCATTCGAGGCCTGGCAGTTCCATACCCAGCTCGGCGAGGTCACCGATCTGGCGCGCGCCTTCCCCGACACCTCGATCATCCTCAACCATGTCGGCGGCCCGCTCGGCGTGGGGCCCTTCGCGGGCCGGGCCGACGCGGTCTTTGCCGACTGGAAGCGCGGCATGACCGAGCTTGCCCGCTGCCCGAATGTCACCGTGAAGCTCGGCGGACTGGGCATGCGCATCGGCATGTTCGATCACCATGCCCGCGAGACGCCGCCCAGCTCGCAGCAGATCGCCGACGCCTGGCGGCCCTGGATCGACACCACCATCGAGCTCTTCGGCCCGCAGCGCTGCCTGTTCGAGAGCAACTTCCCGGTGGACAAGATATCCACCGGCTACGCCACGCTGTGGAACGCCTTCAAGCGCCTGGCCGCGGGCGCCTCGGCCGAGGACAAGACCGCGCTGTTCAGCGGCACGGCCAGCCGGGTGTACCGCATCAGCCTCTGAGCAGCGATCACACCGCACCGGCCGGCACGCTGATCGGCAGCGTGGCCCGGCCTCGGCCTATGGCTCGCAGGGCAAGATGGGGCTCGCCCAAATTTGCATCCGGCACGAACCGATGCTGCTCACCACCGACCAGGACTTCAGGCACGCGGCGAGGCACTGCCCGCTCAGGCTGTGGTCGGCTCCCGGCGTTCGACGCCGCTCGCTTCGGCGAACACGAACTCGCCGGGATCGAACTCGCGCGTCATGGCCCAGTAGTCGAGCAGCCGCCAGGGCGAGGTGACGGTGAGCCGGTTGCGCGCGTTCTTGTACCAGCTGGTCACGCCGGGATGGGTCCAGACC
>CAIZPE010000116.1 GCA_903934795.1 uncultured bacterium
CGTCAGCTGGAGGCTCTGCTGCGCGACAGCCGCAGCCCCCGGATCGTCCAGCTCACCGAGGGGCTGCTCTATCGTCACGGGCGGCACCTCAGTGCCATCCAGGCCTCGGAGCTGCAGGGCGTGATCGAGTCGATCGCGCCGCAGGCACTGCGCGTGCGGACACGCTCGCCGCTGCTGGCATGAACCGACCGCCCGGCGCTCGCCCGACAGGGCACCCGGCCGGACCCGCCGGCATCCAGCCGGACCGCTCGCCCGATCATCGGGCCGTAACCGCAGTTCGGCCGGCCATGGATTTCAGACAGGACACCGCGGAGGCACCATGACCGTCGTGAGCACCACCACCAAGCCCGGCGCCAGGCCGCCACCGAAAATCACGGCCGCTGCCTCCTTCGGCGCGCCCCAGGACGATGATTTCGGCGCCATGAAGGCGCTGATCATCGACGACAAGGATGTCTCGCGCATGACCGTCTCGGGCGTGCTTCGCGACATCGGCATCGGCAAGGTCAAGACCGTCCACGGGCCCGTGCAGGCCCGCTCGCACCTGAAGGAAAACACCTACGACGTGATCCTGTGCGAGTACCACTTCAGCGGTGCTGAAACCGGTCAGGATCTGCTCGACGACATCCGCTCCAAGCGGCTGGTGCCCTTCAACACCATCTTCTTCATGGTCACCGGCGAAGCCATCTACGATCGCGTCGCCTCGGTGGTCGAAAATGCGCCCGATGACTACCTGCTCAAGCCCTTCAAGCCGTCCACGCTGGAAGAGCGGCTCAACCGGGCGCTGAACAAGAAGATCGCCCTGCTGCCGATCTGGACCAACATCGAGGAAAAGTCGTTCGAGCACGCGCTCACCCGCTGCAAGATCATGGTGCGCGACCGGCATCCGTTCTGGCTGGACGCCGCGCGGATCGGCGCCGAACTGAGCATGCACCTGAAGCGCCACAAGGAGGCGCAGCAGATGTATGACATGGTCCTCGAGGCCAAGGCCCTGCCCTGGGCCAAGCTCGGCGTGGCCCAGGTGGCGCTCACCGAGAGCGACACCGAGCGCGCCCGCGGATCGCTCGAGTCCCTGGTCAGCGAATCGAGCGCGTATGTGGACGCCTATGACATGCTCGCCCGGGTCTACTTCGAGGAGGGCGACCTCGGACGGGCCCTGGAGACGCTGCGCCGCGCGGTCGAGGCCACGCCCTCCAATGTCATGCGCCTGCAGAAACTCGGCTCGCTCGCCTTCCTGGTGGGCGACCCCGACGAGGCCGAGACCATGCTGAGCAAGGCCTACAAGCTGAGCCAGGGCAATCGCGACTTCGACGCGCAGACCGTGATGCTGCTGATGTTTCTCACCGCAGCCAAGGCGGCGGGCAACCCGCAACTGGTCCGGGAAGCCGAACGCTACGCAGGCGTGCTGGCCATGGCGCGCGACAAGGCGCCTGAGGTCTTTCGCTATGCCGCCATGGTGCGCATCGCCGAAGTCTGCCTGCACGCGCTCAATGGCGATCGCAATCGTGCCGAGGAGGGGCTGCGCGCGCTCGATGACATCGTCAGCAGCCCGGCGGCCGACTTCGAGACGGTGTCGAGCCTGCTCATCCTCATGAGCCGCCTGGACGCCGCGGGCATCAAGCCCCTTGACGCGGCCGCCTGGACCCGTCGATGCGCGCGCCGCCATGCCATCTCCAAGACGGCGGTCGATCTGCTGTCGGCATCGCTGGGTCACATGAAGGACATGATCGAGATCGTGGTCCAGGAGCATGGCCAGATCAGCTACCAGATCAACGACGCCATGGCGCGGCTGCTCAAGGACGATGCCGACGGCACTGCCCGCCGCCTCGACGAGCTTGCCCGCGACACGCTCAATGCGCGGGTCTTCAGCCTGGCCGAGAACCTCGCCAACAAGCACTCCAAGAAGCTCAGCCCGTCATCGCAGCAGCTGCTGCGCGAACTGCGCGACTTCAGCGCCCAGTACTGCGCCAACGGCGCATCGGTCGGTCTGGCGCGCATCACCGCCAATCCCCGCAGCCGCTTGCCCCTGGAAGGCTGAGCCGGCGTGACCCGCGCGCGCCAGCCGACCGAGGGCGCGCACCGGGTCGGTGTCGACTTCGGCACATCCAATTGTCTGGTGGCCTTCGCGGGGCCGGACGGACCCGTCGCGATCGCGCTCGAAGCCGACAAGCCCACCCTCCCCTCCGTGGTCCATGTGCCCCGGATGCCGCCGCCGGCGGCCAGTCTGGTGGGCACACCACTGGACGCCTACGAGGCCATGCAGCGGCAGAGCCTGGCCGAAGCGCTCGCTCTCGGCGCGCAAGCCCGCTTCGGCCGGGCGGCCCTGGCGGCTGCCCAGGACGATCCCGACGGCTTCTTCTTTCGCTCGCCGAAATCATTCCTCGCCGCCGACATCGACCCGGTTCATCGGGCCCGGTTTCAGCGCATCGTGACCCTGATGCTCGCCCGGCTGCGGGAGTGCGCCAGCGAGGCTGCGGGCGAGTCACTGACGCAGGCCTGCTTCGGCCGGCCGGTGAACTTCGGCAGCGGCATCGGCCGCGACCCGCATCAGGCCAATGCCCGCGCGCTGGCGCTGCTGCAGGCCGCTGCCCGGGATGCCGGCTGGCAGGAGGTGATCTTCGAGTTCGAGCCGGTGGCGGCGGCGCTGGACTTCGAGCGCAGCCTGCAGCGCCGGCAGGTGGCTCTGATCGTCGACGCCGGCGGTGGCACCACCGACTGCACCATGGCATTGCTCGGCCCCGACCCGCATGGCCGCTCGCGCAGGGCGCGCCGCCGCGATCCGGCCGACGACCGCACCGAAGACATCCTGGCCTCGGTGGGCGACCGCGTGGGCGGCAATGATGTCGACACCGCGCTGGCCTTTGCAGGGCTGATGCCGGCCCTCGGACTGGGACTGCGCGAGCGCTCGGGCCTGCCAGTGCCGCCCCAGCCCTACAGCGACGCGGTCGATGTCTTCAGCGTGCCGGCACAGGCGGCGTTCCTGCGCGCCGGGCCGGCCATCGCGGCAAGCTGCCGACGCTGCGACGATGCGGTGGCCAGGCAGGTAAGACGCCTGGAAACCCTGCGCGAGTCGGGTCAGAGCCTGTGGCTGGTGACCCGCGCCGAATCGGCCAAGCTCGCGCTGTCGGAGCGCGCGGATGCCGAGGTGCTGGTCGATCTGGAGCGAATCGAACCCGGGTTGCGGGCACCGGTGGGCGCCGACCGGCTGGTCCGCGCGATCGAACCTCTGCGCCTGGCCGTCGAGCGTCTGATCGCCGAAGCGCTCACCCAGGCCGCAACCGCCCCCGAGGTGGTTTATCTGACCGGCGGCTCGGCCCGTGCGGCGGTGCTGCAGGACGCGGTCCGCCGTCTGCTGCCCGGCGTGCCCGTGGTCATGGGCGACGCCTTCGGCAGTGTGGTGGCGGGTCTCGCGATGCGGGCCGAACGGGCCTTCGGCCCGCGGCCCGACGGCCAGGTCAGACCCGCTCGATGATGATCGCCGGCGCCATGCCGCCGGCCGCGCACATGGTGACCAGACCGCGACGCAGGTCGCGGCGCTCGAGCTCGTCGAGCAGGGTGCCGATCAGGATGGAGCCCGTGGCGCCAATGGGGTGGCCCAGCGCCATCGCGCCGCCGTTGACATTGACCTTGCTGCGGTCGAGCTTGAGATCACGGATGAACTTCTCGGCGACCACCGCGAAGGCCTCGTTGATCTCCCAGAGATCGATGTCATCGACCGTGAGGCCGGCCTTGGCCAGCACCTTGCGAGCCGCCGGCACCGGCGCGTTGAGCATCAGCGTGGGCGAGTCGCCCATGTTGGCCACCGCCACCACCCGCGCGCGGGCCTTCAGGCCCTTGGCGGCGGCATAGCGCGGCGAGGCCAGCAGCAGCGCGGCCGCACCGTCGACCACGCCCGAGGAGTTGCCGGCGTGGTGGATGTGTTCGATCTTGAGGTCGGGGTACTTCTGCAGGATGAGGCTGCGATAGGTGGTGCCCTTGTCGTCCAGGGGCACATCGGCCATGGTGGCGAAGGCGGGCTTGAGCTGAGCCAGACCCTCGACCGTGGTCTGCGGCCGCGGGAATTCCTCGTGGTCGAGGGCGAGCGAGCCGTCGGCCTTGAAGACCTTGATGAGGCTGCGGTCGAAGTGGCCGTTGGCGATGGCATGGGCCGCGCGCTTCTGGCTCTCGACGGCAAGCGCATCGACATCGCTGCGGGTGATGCCCTCGAGGGTGGCGATCGCGTCGGCGCACACACCCTGATGGGACTGCGGATGGCTGGCGCGCAGACGCAGGTTGCCGGCGTCCATCAGCGAGGGGCCGTCTTCGCTGCTGCGCCGGCCGGTCATGGACATCATCTCGGTGCCGCCGGCGATGACCAGATCTTCCATGCCCGACATGATGGTGGCCGCGGCCAGATTGACCGAGGTGATGCCCGAACCGCAGAAGCGGTCGAGCGTGACGCCGCTGGAGCGGATGTCATAGCCGGCATCGAGTGCGGCCATGCGGCCGAGGTCACCACCCTGGCCGCCGCGCTGCGCGCTGGTGCCCCAGATGATGTCGTCGACCTCGGCGGTGTTGATCTGGTTGCGCTCGGCCAGCGCCTTGAGCACCGCGGCGGCAAGGTGCTGCGGGTGCATCTCGGCAAGCGCGCCCTTGCCGAGTTTGCCGATGCCGCGCGGCGTGCGGCAGGCGTCGATGATGAGGGCTTCGGACATGGTGAGGGTTCCCTGGGAGTGGAGGTTCAGCCGTCGATGGTAGCAGCGGCGCCCGGTCGCATCGGCCGCCGGGCGCCGGATTCGGCACAGGCCGGCGCCCGGCGCCCGACGAGCCCCGGGCGACGAGGGCGCAGGCCCGGAGTTTGATAAGCTCCCGGCACCATGGGCCATCGCCACCGCCGATCGATCGCCGCTCTTGCCGCCGCCGCACTGCTGCTCGCCGCGCTGCTGCCAGCGCTGTCCGCTGGCTGGGCGGCCGTGCGCACCGCGCAGTCGCCCTGGCTGGTGATCTGTTCGGTGCACAACCCGCTCTCGTCGGTGGCCAGCCGGTTGGATGCGCTGGCCGATGGCGGCGCCGACAGCGGCGAGGTGCGCTGCCCGCTGTGCGCCGGCCCGGGCGGTATGGCGGCCCTGCCCGCGCAGGGCGCCGCAGGCGCCTTCATCAGCGGCCTGAGCCACACGGTTCCGCAGCGCTTTCTGCGCACGACGCGGCCGCTCTTCATCTGGGCCGCCGTCCGCTCCCGCGGCCCACCCAGCCAGTCCTGATCGACCACGCCCGCGGCGCTGGTGCGTTGCCGGCGTGACCTGCGCGCCATCCTGTGCGGTCTGACCGCCGGGCTGGCTTCCAGGCGCCCGGGCCCCGACGGCCCGCAGCGCATCCGTCTCGATCGGAACATCCTCATGAACCGCTTTCCCCCTGCCGGGCGTCGGGCGCTCGGCCTGCTGCTTTCCGTCGGCCTGCCTGTTGTCCAGGCCTCACCGACGGCCGGACCCGGACCGGCCACCGACCCTGCCGATGATCGACTGCCGGCAGTCACCGTCACCGCCACCCGCGAGCGCCAGCCGCTGGCCGAGACCCCGGCCGCGATCGGCGTGCTCGGGCCGCGCACCATCCGTCAGGCCGCGCCGACCCACCCCCAACAGCTGCTCGGCCAGGTGCCCGGCGTGGCGATCGCGGTGACCAACGGCGAGGGGCACAGCAGCGCCATCCGCCAGCCCTTCACCACCGCACCGCTCTACCTCTTCCTGGAGGACGGGCTGCCGATCCGCGCCACCGGCTTCTTCAACCACAACGCGCTTTACGAGCTGAACCTGCCGATGGCGGGCACCGTCGAGGTGGTGCGCGGCCCGGGCACGGCGCTCTACGGGTCCGATGCCATCGGCGGCATCATCAACCTGATCACCCGGGCACCGGGCGAGCGCGCCGGTGCGGTGGTCAATGCCGAGCTGGGCAGCTTCGGCTGGCAGCGCCTCATGCTCGAAGGCGACAGTGGCGCCGGCCATCTCGGCGCGCTGCGGGCCGACCTGAACCTCACCCACACCGATGGCTGGCGGGTTCGCACCGGCTACGACCGGCACTCGGGCAGCCTGCGCTGGGACACGGCGACCGCCTCGGGTGGACGCCTGCGCACCGTGCTGTCGTTCTCGCGCATCGACCAGCAGACCGGCGCCAATTCGGCACTGGTGCTGGCCGACTATCGCAACAACCCCACACGCAACTACTTTCCGATCGCCTTTCGCACCGTTGACGCGCTACGGCTGTCGAGCACGCTGGACCAGCCGCTGGCCGGCGGGCAACTCAGCCTCACGCCCTACCTGCGCGACAACGGCATGGATCTGCTCGCCTCGTTCAGCCTGAGCTCGGACCCCACGCTGTCGCAATCGGCCAACCGCTCCTGGGGACTGGCCACAAAATGGCGGCGCGATCTCGGGGGTGCCTGGCGACCGCGGCTGATCATCGGGCTTGATCTGGAGCACAGTCCGGGGTCACGGGTGGAGAACCGTCTCGATGTCACCGCGAGCGGCAGTGGCGCAAGCCGGGTCTACACCGCATACCGCCTCGGCACGCGGGTGTTCGACTACACCGTGAACCATCAGGCGGTGTCTCCCTACCTGCACACGGAGTTCTCGCCAGTGCCGCAGCTGCGGGTGAGCGCGGGCCTTCGGCATGACCGCCTGAGCTACAGCAACACCAACCATCTGGGCAGTGCTCCGGTGAAGGATGGCGCCAGCGCCAACTGGTATGGGCAGGTCGGCAATACCTCGGTGAGCTACGAGCGTCTCAGCCCCAAGCTCGGCGCCACCTGGGCGATCGCACCGCAGGCCAGTGCCTGGGCGTCCTACACCACCGGCTTTCGCGCGCCCTCCGAGGGCCAGATCTTCCGCCCCTCGGTGGCAGGCAATGCCGCCGATGCCGCCAACCGCGCGCGGCTGGCGCTCGCGCTCAAGCCCATCCAGGCCGAGCAGTTCGAGCTCGGCCTGCGCGGCCGGGTGGGCAGCGCGGAGGGCTCGGTGGCCGTTTACGACCTCGTCAAGCGCGATGACCTGGTCAGCCAGCGTGACCTCGCCACCAACCTCTCGGTGCCGGTCAATGCCGGCAAGACCCGGCATCAAGGCGTGGAGTTCGGTCTGGCCGGGCGCGTGACGCCGACGCTGCGGATCGACGGTGCCTTCTCGGTGGCGCGTCATCGCTATGTCGACTGGGTGACGGCCACGGCCGACTTCAGCGGCAAGCAGATGGAGGCCGCCCCGCGCACCATCGCCAGCGCGCGCCTGAACTGGACGCCGCAGCCCGGCGCGCTGGTACAGCTGGAATGGGTGCACCTGGGCAGCTGGTGGCTGGAGGCCTCCAACGCGTCGGCCTACCCACGCTACCCGGGACACAACCTGGCCCATGTGCGGCTCGCCTGGCCGGTGGGCCACGACATCACCGCCTTCCTGCGCGTCATCAACCTCGGCGATCGCCGTTTCGCCGACAGCGCGCAGGTGTCGTCGAACACGCCGGTTTACTCGCCCGGCCTGCCGCGCACGCTCTACGCCGGCGCGGAGCTGCGCTGGTGAGCCCGACCGACAGCCAGGCGGCTTGCGGCGCGGCGTCCGCCGGTGTGATGAGGCGTCCTGCACCGGCACGCCCAGGAACGGGCCGACGATTCGGGGCAGCCATGATGGCGCTCGTCGTGCTGGGCGCGCTCACGGCTGCGCCGGCATCCGCCCAGCACGCCCCCGCCCGGGCGCGCGCCGCGCTGGCCGTGGGCGCCGCCGGTTCGGCCGAGGGCCGTCTCTGGGTGACCGGCCTTGACGAGCGCGGCCGGCTGTTCGTGCGCAGCACCGACGACCTCGGCCGGCGCTGGTCGCCCGACGTGCTGCCCGACATCGGCAACGATGTCGTGGCGGCCGACGGCGAGAGCCGGCCCAAGCTGGCCGTCGGGCCCGAGGGCCGGCTGGTGCTCGCCTACAACCGGCCTCTCGGGCGCGCCTACACCGGCGAGGTCCGGCTGATCGAGTCCATCGATGGCGGTCGCAGCTGGTCCGAGCCGATCACCGTCCATCAGGACCGGCAACCGATCGCCCACCGGTTCGAGTCGATCGCCTTCGACGCGCAGGGCAACCTGCATGTCTGGTGGATCGACAAGCGCGATCAGGTCACCGCAGGCCAAGCCGGGGCGTCGGTCTATCGCGCCGTGCGGCTGCGGGGCTCGGACCGCTTCGGCGCGGACCAGCCGGTGGCCGCCGGCAGCTGCGAGTGCTGCCGCATCGCGCTGCTGCCGGAAGGCGAGGACGGCGTGGCCGCGCTGTGGCGGCATGTCTTTCCGGGCAGCGAGCGCGACCACGCCTTCCTGCGCACCCGCGCCGACGGGCCGGATGCCGTGCCTGCCTCGCCGGTGAGGGCCAGCCTGGATCGCTGGCGGCTGCAGGCCTGCCCGCATCACGGCCCCGGTCTGGCGCCCGCGCAGGGCGGCGGCTATCACGCGGTCTGGTTCGCCGAGCGCGACGGCACACAGTCCACGTGGCTGGGCCGACTGGATGCACGCGGCGCGCCCGCCGGCCCGCCGATCGCCCTGCCCGACGCAATGGCCGAGCACGCCGATGTGGCCGCCATCGGAACGCGGGTGGCGGTGGTCTGGCGCAGCTTCGACGGCCGCCGTACCCGCCTTCGCGCCTGGGAATCCAGCGATGGCGGCAGACGCTTCACGCTGCGCGAGCTGGCCGACACCCCCCTGTCCAACGACCACCCCCGGCTGGCCCGCCTTGGGGAGCGCTGGGTGGTGGTCTGGCGCACTGCCCGGGAGATCCGCATTGAAACCCTGCTGCCGCCCTGAACATCGTCTGCGCGACACCCGACCCGGGTCCTGGCTGCCCGCGCGGCGTGCCCGCCTTGTTGCGATGGCGGCGCTGGTCTGCGCCGCACTCACCCGCCCTGCGCCCTGCGCGGCTGCACGATGGGAGCCCCTTGCGCCCTCGGGCTGGCCGGCGCTGCTGCGGTCGCTGCCGCGGCCATCGATCGTGGTGTTCACGGCGAGCTGGTGCGGCACCTGCCCGGCCATCGTCACGGCGCTGGCCGGGCATACCCGCAGCCTCTCGCCACCGGCCCGGCTGGTCGTGGTGATGATCGATGGCGAGACCCATGCCTCACGACCGACCCTGCACGAGGCCGACCGGATGCTGCTGCTGCGCGGTGATGAAGCGGCGCTGCGGCACGCGGTGAATCCGCGCTGGCGCGGACTCGTGCCGCATGTGGCCCTGCTGCCTGCGGACCGGGGGGCGCCGGTGTTCGTTGACGGCATGCCCAGCGCCGAGCAGCTGGCGCGATGGGCGGGGAGTCGACCCTGATCAGGCGAGCAGCTCGGCCAGCCGTCTCACCACCCACTCGGCTTCAGCGACCGACAGACCGGCGTCGGGCTCACACAGCCCCCGATGGCAGCGCTCGAGCACATCCTCCTCGGTGATGCCCAGCTCGAGCAGCAGGGTGCGGGCGGGCTCGCGCATCATGCCGGCGAGGTCCTCGCAGAATTCATGGCGCTCCGCGATCTCGCGCATGGGCGCGCTGAGGCCGCGGCCTGGTCGCTCGTAGAGGGCCAGGAAGGACCCCGGCACCGGCATTGACTGGGATTCGCTCATCGCCGCGATGATGCCCGAGCTCGGGGTCGCGAAGACACTGCTCCGAAATTTCCGGTGGCCGCCGACAGCCACGAGCGATTGTTGCCATGATCGCGCCTGCGTGCTGCCCGGCCCGGCTGGCGCGCGACATCCAGGCCCCCGTGGCCTATCCGGCATTTCCTCAGGAGACACCATGAAACGATTGCTCACCACGCTGGCCGCCAGCGTCAGCCTTGCTCTGGCGGGGTCGGCCCTGGCCCAGAAGAAGTACGACACCGGGGCCAGCGACACCGAGATCCGCATCGGCCAGACCATGCCCTACAGCGGTCCCGCGTCGGCCTACGGGTCCCTCGGCCGCACGCAGGTCGCGTACTTCAAGATGCTCAACGACAACGGCGGGATCAACGGCCGCAAGATCAACGTCATCAGCCTCGACGATGGCTACAGCCCGGCCAAGACCCTCGAGTCCACCCGCCGGCTCGTCGAGCAGGAAGAGGTGCTGCTGATCACCGGCAGCGTGGGCACGCCCACCAACTCGGCCATCCACGGCTACCTCAACCAGAAGAAAGTGCCGCACCTGTTCATCAATACCGGTGCCGGCAAGTGGAACGACCCGAAGAACTTCCCCTGGACCATGGGCTGGGCCCCCACCTATCCGCTCGAGGGCCGGGTGTTCGCCGAACACATCCTGCGCACGAAGCCGAATGCGAAGATCGGCATCCTTTTCCAGAACGACGACTTCGGCAAGGACTATGTCCGCGGCTTGCGCGAGCGGCTCGGCGACAAGGCCAAGGCGATGATCGTCGCCGAGATCTCCTATGAGGTGACCGACGCCACCGTCGACACCCAGGTGCTCAGCCTGAAGGCCTCCGGCGCCGATGTGCTGATCAACGCCGCCTCACCGAAGTTCGCGGCGCAGGCCATCCGGCGCGTGGCCGAATCCGGCTGGAAGCCGATCCAGTACATCACCACGGTGTCCACCACCATCGGTTCCGTGCTGCAACCGGCGGGGCTTGACCGGGCCACCGGCCTGATCACCACCCAGTACATGAAGGATCCGACCGACAAGCAGTGGGACGCCGATCCAGCGCTCGTCAACTACAAGGCCTTCATGCGCAAGTACTACCCGAACGGCGACATCGGCGATCCGCTGAACCTGCAGGCCTATGCGGCCGCGCAGACCATGGCGCATGTGCTGCGCCAGGCCGGCGACAACCTCACCCGCGAGAACCTGCTGAAGATCGCGGCCAACCTGAAGGACCTGAAGGTCGATGGCCCGCTGCCGGGACTGCTGATCAGCACCCAGCCCAACGACTACGGCCCGCTGTCGACCGTGGTGATGTCGCGCTTCGACGGTCAGAAGTGGGTCAACTTCGGCGAGCCGATCTCCGGCAATCGCTGATTCCGGTCTGCGGCGCCCGGCCGGCCATGCACCGGGGGGCGCCGCCCCTCACGAGGCGCACCTGACGCTCAGGCGGCCAGCGCGATGATCTCCAGAAGGTCGCGCTGGCCGGTCACCGGCCGCGGGTTGGTCGCGATCGGACCGGTGCCGTCGTACATCGCCGCCA
>CAIZPE010000117.1 GCA_903934795.1 uncultured bacterium
CCGGGCAAGGCCGGCCGCCCGCAGGTCACCGGCTGGATCCGCTTTCGCGACGGGCGCGAGCCCGACCCGATGGCCTGCCTGCTGTTTGCCGACACCTTCCCGCCCTCGGTGATGGGACTGCTCGGCAATGTCGGCTGGGTGCCCACGGTGGAGCTCACCGTGCAGGTGCGGCACCGACCGGCGCCGGGCTGGATGCTCGGGCAGTTCCGCACGCTCGACTTCAGCGACGGCCGCATCATCGAGGACGGCGCCCTGTGGGACAGCACAGGGCGTCTGGTGGCGCAAGCCCGACAACTGGCCCTGGTGCGCCAGGCCGAAAGGAAATCCTGACCATGTCCACCGCATCGCTGTTCAAGCCCCTTGCCGTCGGCCCGCTGCAACTCGCCCACCGCGTGGTGATGGCGCCGCTCACCCGCATGCGCGCCGATCCGCAGACCAATGCCCCGGTGCCGATGAACGCGGTCTACTACGGCCAGCGCGCCACCGACGGCGGGCTGATCATCGCCGAGGCCTCGCAGGTGTCGCAGCAGGGCAAGGGCGCGCCCACCACCCCCGGCATCCACACCGAGGCGCAGATCGCCGGCTGGGCCGGCATCACCCAGGCCATCCACGCCAAGGGCGGCAAGGTGTTCCTGCAGCTGTGGCACATGGGCCGGCTCTCGCACCCGTCGCACCAGCCCGGCGGCGGGCTGCCGGTGGCCCCCTCGGCGATTGCCGCGAAGGGCCAGTGCACCACCGCCCAGTTCACCCGCGAGCCCTTCCCGGTACCGCGCGCGCTCGAGACCGACGAGATCCCGGCGCTGATCGAGAGCTATGCGCAGGCCGCGCGCAATGCCAAGCAGGCCGGTTTCGACGGTGTGGAGATTCACTCGGCCAACGGCTACCTGCTCGAACAGTTCCTGCAGTCGCGCACCAACCGGCGCACCGACGCCTGGGGCGGCTCGATCGCCAACCGCTGCCGGCTGAGCCTCGCGGTCACCGAGGCGGTGGCGAAGGTCTGGGGCGCCGACCGGGTGGGCATCCGCCTGTCGCCCTTCGGGGTGGCCAATGACAGCGGCGAAGACGAGCCCATGCCGCTCTACAGCCACCTGATCGGCGAGCTCGACCGCCTGGGCCTGGCCTACCTGCACCTGATCGAGCCGCGGGCCAGCGGCGCCGGCCAGGCCGAGGTCGATCACCAGAATGTGCCCTCGGCGGCCAGGCTGTTCCGCCCGGCCTGGCGCGGCGTGCTGATCGCCGCCGGCAACTTCCGGGGCGACAGCGCCGCGGCGATGGTCGCCGCGGGCGAGGCCGATGCGATCGCGTTCGGTCGGCTGTACATCTCGAACCCCGACCTGCCGCGGCGCATCCGCGAAGGCGCGGCGCTCACCCCCTACGACCGCGCCACCTTCTACAGCCGCGGCCCGGCCGGCTACACCGACTACCCCCTGCTCGACGGCAGCCCGGCCTGAGGGCCGGCGCGGGCACGCGGCCGATTGACTCGCCGCGTTCGCCCGCACACACTGCGCGACACGCCCGGCGCAGACCGGGCCCCCATCCAAGGAGGAGACATGCTCAGGAAAGCACTCGCCGGCGCACTCGCCGCATCCGCACTCGCCCTTGCCGGCAGCCCGGCCGCCGCCCAGGAAAAGCTGGTCGTCTGGTTCACCAAGGGCTTCTATCCGGCCGAAGACCGGGCCCTCGACACCATGATCTACCGGTTCGAGCAGAAGACCGGCGTGAAGGTCGAGCTCTCGCTCTACCCGGTGCAGGACGTCATCCCCAAGACCGTGGCAGCACTCGATTCCCGCTCGCCGCCGGATGTCGCCTTCGGCCTGACCTTCGACTTCCAGGTGGCCGGCAAGTGGGCAAGCGAAGGCAAGCTGCTCGACCTGTCGTCGGTGCTCAACCCGATGAAGGACAAGTTCCTGCCCAACACGCTGTCCACCGCGCTGCTGCCCGGCCCGGGCGGCAAGAAGGCCTACTACGCGGTGCCGGTCTACCAGCAGACCATGCACATCCAGTACTGGACCGACATGCTCGCCGAGGCGGGCTTCAAGCCCGAGGACATCCCGAAGGGCTGGAAGGACTACTGGAGTTTCTGGTGCGACAAGGTCCAGCCGGCGCATCGCCAGAAGACCGGCAAGCGCACCTTCGCCATCGGCCACCCGATGGGCGTGGATGGCACCGACTCGTTCTTCAGCTTCCACCAGTTCATGCTGGCCCACAATGTCCAGGTGGTCGATGACAACGGCAAGGTCACGCTGGGCGAGGCGAAGAACCGCGCCGGGCTGATCGCGGCGCTGAAGGACTACACCGACATCATGGCCAAGGGCTGCACGCCGCCCTCGTCGATCAGCTGGAAGGATCCCGACAACAATGTCGCCTTCCACAACAAGACCACGCTGATGACCCACAACGCCACGATCTCGATCGCGGCCAAGTGGCTCGACGACATGAACAATGCCACGCTCAATGCCGAGCAGCGCGCGCAGGCCAAGCGCAACTACGAGGAGCTGATCGCCACCGCGCAGTGGCCGAACAAGCCCGACGGCAAGCCGGCCAACTACCTGGCGGCGATCAAGCTGGCGGTGGCCTTCGCCGGCGCGAAGAACGAGAAGCGCGCGCGCGAATTCCTCGCCTTCATGATGGAGGAGGCCAACCTCACGCCCTACACCGAGGGCGCGCTGGGCCGCTGGTACCCGGTCACCAAGGCAGCCGCCGACCGTGACTTCTGGACCAAGGAAGACAAGCATCGCAAGGCGGTCTCCGACCAGTTCCGTGCCGGCACCGGCACCTTCCCGTTCACCCGCAACTGGAAGTTCACCATCCTCAACAACGAGAATGTGTGGGCCAAGGCGATGAGCCGGGTGGTCAACGACAAGTGGACGCCCGAGCGCGCCGCCGATGAGCTGATCGCGCGCGCCATGCAGGTCGCCGGCAGCTGACAGTGGCGGCAGCAGGCACCGTGCTGACGGGCCGGCCCTCGGGGGTCGGCCCGCTGCGCCCGGCATCGTGGAACACCGTGGGGCTGCTGATGATCACGCCCTACGTGCTGGTGTTCCTCCTGTTCGTGCTCTACCCGGTGCTCTACGGGTTCTGGCTGGCGCGCAACCCCGACAGCTACCTGCGCCTGTGGCAGGACCCGGTCTTCGCCAACGCGGTGATCAACTCGGCGCTGTTCCTGCTGGTGGTGGTGAACATCAAGTTCGTGCTGGCGCTGTTCCTCTCGGGTTTCTTCGTGCACGAGCGCTGGTGGATCCGCATCCTGGCGGTGCTGTTCATCCTGCCCTGGGCGGTGCCGTCCATCCCCACCATCCTGTCCTTCCGCTTCATGCTCAACCCCGAGTGGGGCGTGATCAACAGCGTCTACTTCCGGCTCACCGGCCTGGACGGCCCCAACTGGCTCAATGACCGCTGGATCGCCTTCACGATGGCCGGCATGGTGCACATCTGGAAGTCCCTGCCCTTCTGGACGCTGATCCTCGTCACCGGCCGGCTGGCCATCAGCAAGGATCTCTACGAAGCAGCTTCGGTCGATGGCGCCACCCGGCGCCAGCAGTTCATCCACATCACCTGGCCCTCGATCCGCACGCTCTACATCACCTGCACCCTGCTCTCGATGATCTGGACGCTGGGCGACTTCAACAGCGTGTACCTGCTCACCGGAGGCGGGCCGTCGGACCTCACCCATGTGCTGGCCACGCTGGGCATCCGCTACCTGCGGCTCGATCAGGTCGACATGGCCATGGCCAGCATCGTGGCAGCCATGCCGCTGGTGCTGCCGCTGGTGTTCTTCATGATGAAGCGGCTGTCGCGCGGCCCGCACGACGACTAGGCCCGGCGATGCGCAAGCTGCTCAATGAGGCCGGCCTGTGGCTGGTGGGCATCCCGGTGCTGCTGTGGACGATGCTGCCCATCTACCACATGCTGCTGTTCGCGCTGTCGACCAAGGACAGCGCCTTCTCGGGCCGCCTGTGGCCCGAGACGCCCACGCTGCGCAATGTCGAGCTGGTGCTCACCCAGCAGCACCATTACCTGGGCAACTTCTGGTCGCAGATCGCCTCCAGCGTGCTGATCGCGGCGGTCACCGGTGTGCTGACGCTGGTGGTGGCCACCATGGCGGCCTTTGCCATCAGCCGGCTGCGGGTGCGCGGCGGGCGCTGGGTGATGAACGCGGCGCTGTTCACCTACTTCATCCCGGCGGCCTTCCTTGCGGTCCCCATGTACAAGACCATGGGCCTGTACGGCCTGCTGAACAACCGCTGGTCAATGATCCTGGCCATGGTCACGCTCGCCGCGCCCTACGCGATCTGGGTGCTCAAGCAGGCCTCCGACAAGCTGCCGGTGGAGCTCGACGAAGCCGCGATCGTCGACGGCGCCAGCGCCGGGCAGCTCTTCCGGCTGGTCTACCTGCCGCTGATGACGCCCTCGCTGGTGGCCATCGGCGTGTACGCGGTGCTGCTGGCCTGGAACGAGTACCTCTACGCCTTCCTGCTGCTCTCGGACGAGAAGCACATCACCGTGGCGGTGGCGCTGGGCCTGTTCCTGTCGGCCGATGACTCGCCCTGGGAGCTGCTGATGGCCACCGGCGTGCTCTACGCGCTGCCGCCGGCGGCGATCTACTACGCCTTCAAGCGCTACATGGTCTCGGGGCTCACCGCAGGGGCGGTCAAGAGCTGATCGACGCGCCCCGAGGGCGGCCCGATCAGACCACGATCGGATTGACCGCGCCGTCCATCGACAGGATGGCGCCCGACACATAGCTCGCCTTGTCGGAGGCCAGGAACAGCACCGCGTTGGCGATCTCCTCGGGGGTGGCAATGCGGCCAAGCGGCAGGCGAGCCTTGGCGCGGGTGAGCGCCTCCTCGGGGCTGATGCCCTGCATGCGGGCGTCGGCCTGCATGCCTTCCTTGAGCCGCTCGGTGAGGGTCAGGCCAGGATTGACCGCGTTCACCCGAATGCCCTTGCCGGCGTAGGCGCTGGCCATGCCGGCGGTCACGAGCATGAGTGCGGCATTGGCCGCGCCTCCGGGCATGTGCACCGGGCTGGCCACCTTGCC
>CAIZPE010000118.1 GCA_903934795.1 uncultured bacterium
CGGGTGGTGGCCCAGGTGGTGTACTACTTCCGCGGCTACTTCGCGGTGGCCGAAGAGGTCGGGCAGCCGGTGTCCTTCTGCGTGCCCTCTGGCAACTTCGGCAATGTGCTCGCCGGTCACATCGCGCGCATGATGGGTCTGCCCATCCGGCGGCTGGTGGTGGCCACCAACGAGAACGATGTGCTCGACGAGTTCTTCCGCACCGGCGTCTACCGGGCCCGCGCCACCGCCGAGACCCGCCAGACCAGCAGTCCGTCCATGGACATCTCCAAGGCCTCCAACTTCGAGCGCTTCGTGTTCGATCTGCTCGGGCGCGACGGCGCCCGGGTGGCCGCACTGTGGCGCGAGCTCGAGACCACCGGCGGCTTCAGCCTGGCCGAAGACCCCGCCTTCGCGCGCATCGCCGAGTTCGGCTTCGCCTCGGGCCGCAGCCGTCATGCCGATCGCCTGGCCACCATCGCCCAGGTGCATCGCGAGCACGGCGTGGTCGTCGATCCGCACACCGCCGACGGCCTGTTCGTGGCCCAGCAGTGGCGCGAGCCGGGCGTGCCCATGGTCTGCCTCGAGACCGCGCTGCCGGTGAAGTTCGCCGAGACCATCCGCGAGGCGATCGGCATCGAGCCGCAGCGGCCGGCCGCCTTCCAGGGCATCGAAGACCTGCCGCAGCGCGCCACGCGCATGGCGGTCGACACCGACGGGCTCAAGCGGTTCATCGCCAGCCACTGCGACTGAGCGGCGGCGCCGCGCGGCCCATGCAGGTCTTCGGCATCGCCGGCTGGTCGGGGTCGGGCAAGACCACCCTGATCGAGGCCCTGATTCCGCGCCTCTCGGCCGGCGGCTGGCGGGTGTCGCTGATCAAGCATGCCCACCACGGCTTCGACCTCGACCGCCCCGGCAAGGACTCGCACCGGCTGCGCGAGGCCGGCGCCCACCAGGTGCTGCTCGGCTCGCCGCGGCGCTGGGCGCTCATGCAGGAGCTCCACGACCAGCCCGAGCCGGGGCTCGAGGAGCACCTGGCGCGCCTTGGCCCGTGCGAGCTGGTGCTGGTGGAGGGCTACAAGCGCGCGGCCATCCCCCGTCTGGAGGTCCACCGGCCCGCCCTCGGTCATCCCTTGCTGTACCCCGCCGACCCGCATATCGTCGCGGTGGCATCCGACATCCCCATGGCCTGCCCGCTGCCCTGTCTCGATCTTGCCAGCCCGGATGCCATCGCCGCTTTCATCCGCTCCCACTTCGCATCCCATCATGCCGCCACCGCTGCGCCCTCTCGACGAGGCCCTTGAAGACCTGCTGGCGCGGGCCGAGCCGGTTCCCGATTCCGAGTCGCTGCCCACGCTCGAGGCGGCCGCCCGCGTGCTGGCCGCCGACCTGCGCTCCGGCATTGATGTCCCCTCGGCCGACAACACCCAGATGGACGGCTATGCGGTTCGCGCGGCCGATGTGCCTGCCCCCGGCGCGCGGCTGCCGGTCTCGCAGCGCATCCCGGCCGGCCATGTCGGCGAACCGCTCGCCCCGGGCACGGCGGCGCGCATCTTCACCGGCGCCTTCATCCCGCCGGGCGCCGACGCGGTGATCATGCAGGAGCAGTGCGAGGCCGACGGCGAGGCGGTGGTGATCCGCCATGCCCCGCAGTCCGGCGAGTGGGTGCGGCGCCGGGGCGAAGACATCCTCAGCGGATCGGTGATCCTGCGCGCCGGCGACCGGCTCAGCCCGCAGGCGGTGGGCCTGGCGGCCTCGGTGGGTCTGGCCGCCATCCCGGTGCGCCGGCGGGTGCGGGTGGGGTGCTTCTTCACCGGCGACGAGCTCGTCATGCCCGGCGAGCCGCTGCCGCCGGGCGCCATCTACAACAGCAACCGCTTCGTGCTGGTGTCGCTGCTGCGCGCCCTGGGCTGCGAGGTCACCGATCTGGGCATCGTGCCCGACAGCCTGCCGGCCACCCGGACCGCGCTGCGCGAGGCTGCCGCCCGCTGCGATCTGGTCATCACCTCCGGTGGCATGTCGGTGGGCGAGGAGGATCATGTCCGCCCGGCGGTGCTGGCCGAAGGCGAGCTCCATCAGTGGCAGATCGCCATCAAGCCGGGCAAGCCGCTCGCCTACGGCCGGCTGCGGCGCGCCGTGGGCGATCACGCCCACTTCATCGGCCTGCCCGGCAATCCGGTGTCCAGCTTCGTCACCTTCCTGCTGCTGGTGCGGCCCTTCGTGCTCAGGCTGCAGGGCATGAGCGCGGTGGCCGCCCCGTCACGGGCGATGCGTGCCGATTTCGATTGGCCCCGACCCGATCGCCGGCGCGAGTTCCTGCGGGCTAGAATCAATCCGCAAGGTGGGCTCGATCTCTTCCCCAACCAGAGTTCGGCGGTGCTCACCTCCACGGTCTGGGGCGACGGCCTGGTCGACACGCCCGCAGCCAGCGCCATCGCCCGTGGCGACACCGTCCGCTTCCTCGCCTTCACCGATCTCCTCTCATGACCCTCACCGTGCTGTTCTTCGCCAGCCTGCGCGAGGCGCTGGGCACCGGGCGCGAGCTCATCGAGGCGCCGGCGCCCGGTCTCACCGCCGGCCAGCTGCGCGAGCAGCTGCGTGCGCGCGGTCCGCAATGGGCGCAGGCCCTGGGCCCCGAGCGCGCGGTGCGCATCGCGGTCAACCAGGTGATGGCGCAGGCCGACACCCCCATCCCGGCGGGCGCCGAGGTGGCGTTCTTTCCGCCGGTCACCGGCGGCTGAGCCCGGAGCGCGCCATGACCGTCAGGGTCCAGACCGAGGATTTCGATGTCGGCGCCGAGATCGCCCGGTTGCGCGCGGGCAACCCGCGGGTCGGCGCGGTGGCCGCCTTCATCGGCACCGTGCGCGACCTCAACGACGGGCAGGGCGTGGCCACGCTCACCCTCGAGCACTATCCCGGCATGACCGAGAAGTCCCTGCAGACCATCTGCGATCAGGCCCGTGAACGCTGGCGTCTGGAAGACCTGCTGATCGTTCATCGGGTCGGTCCGCTCGCGCCCACCGACCAGATCGTGCTGGTGGCGGTCACCTCGGCCCATCGCGGCGAGGCCTTCGCCGCCTGCGAGTTCGTCATGGACTACCTCAAGACCCGCGCGCCCTTCTGGAAGAAGGAGGCCACCCCGCAGGGCGAGCGCTGGGTCGAGGCCCGCGACAGCGACGAGCAGGCGGCCCGTCGGTGGTCGGCCTCGTGAGCGGGGCGTGGGCGCAGGGGGTCTCTCGCGCCGGAGCATCAGCGTGAGCCTGTCGGGCGCGCTGGCGGTCGCCGCGGGCGCGGTGCTCGGCGCCTGGAGCCGCTGGCTGCTCGGGCTCTGGCTCAACCGCCCGGGCACCGCCCTGCCACTGGGCACGCTCGCCGCCAATCTCGCCGGTGGGCTCCTGGTGGGCATGGCGCTGGCCTGGTTCGAGTCCCACCCCGACCTGTCGCCCGCCTGGCGCCTGTTCGCCGTCACCGGCTTTCTGGGGGCGCTCACCACCTTCTCCACCTTCTCGGCCGAGTCGCTGGCGCTGGTGCAGCGCGGCGAGCTTGGCGCCGCGGTCCTGCACAGCGCGGTCCATCTCCTGGGCTGCCTGGCAGCCGCAGCGTTTGGCTGGCGGCTGCTCCGATGAGCCTCGCCGAGCCGCCCGTCTGGCTGTGGGTGGTCTTCACCCTGGTGGCGGCCTGCTCGCAGACCTTCCGCAACGCCATGCAGCGCAGCCTCACCGCGCGGCTGGGCACGGTGGGCGCCACCCATGTGCGCTTCCTTTTCGGGCTGCCCTTCGCCTGCGTCTTCGTGGTCCTCATCCTGGCCACCGCGCCGCCACTGCGCGAGCCGCGCTTCGACCGTCTGTTCTGGGCCTGGGTGGTGGTCGCCGGGGTCAGCCAGATCATCGCCACCGCGCTCATGCTCGCGGCCATGCAGCTGCGCTCGTTCACCGTGGCCACCGCCTACGTGAAGTCCGAGCCGGTGCTGGTGGCGGTGCTGGGCTTCGTCTTTCTGGGCGACCGGCTCGGGGCGCTGGCCATCCTGGCCATCCTGGTGGCCACCGCCGGGGTGCTGCTGATGTCCACCTCGGGCGCGCAGGCCCAGCCCGGCACGCGACTGCGGGCGGCGCTCCTGGGCATCGCGGCCGGCGCCATCTTCGCGCTGTCGGCGGTGGGTTTTCGCGGCGCGATCGTTGCGCTCGGCGATGACCCCTTTCATGTGCGTGCCGCCATCACCCTGGTGATCGGGCTGGCGGTGCAGAGCGCGCTGCTCACCACCTGGCTGCGGTTACGCTCGCCCGGCACCATGGGCGAGATCCTGCGCGCCTGGCGGCCTTCGCTCGCGGCCGGCGCGCTCGGCTCGTTCGCATCCCTGTGCTGGTTCACCGCCTTCGCACTGCAGAGCGCCGCGGCGGTGCGCACGCTCGCCCTGGTCGAGATCCTCTTCGCCCAGGCGATCTCGCGGCAGCTGTTCGCGCAGCGTGCCAGCGCCGCCGAGGCGCTGGGCATCGCCCTGGTGGTGGCCGGCGTGGCCGCGCTGCTGCTCGCGGGCTGAGCCGGCTCAGCGGCCGTTGAACACCGGCTCGCGCTTGTCCACGAAGGCCTTGGTGGCCTCGCGGTGGTCTTCGGTCTGGCCGCAGTGCACATGGTGGGTGGCTTCCAGATCGAGGCAGTCATCCACCTCGCCGGCCATGGCGCGGTTCAGGTTCTCCTTCATGTACCGGTAGGCCACCGTCGGACCGCTGGCCAGGCGCAGGGCGATCTCGCGGGTGCGCGCGGCGAGCTCCTCCGGCGGGCACACCCAGTTGGCAAGCCCGAGCCGCAGCGCCTCGTCGGCGCCGATGCGGTCCGACAGGAAATAGAGCTCGCGGGCCTTGGCCGAGCCGACCAGCTGGGTGAGGAAGTAGGTGCCACCGTAGTCACCCGAGAAGCCCACCTTGGCGAAGGCGGTGGTCATGATGGCCGTGCTGGCCATCACCCGCAGGTCGCAGGCCAGGGCAAGCGACAGGCCGGCGCCGGCCGCCGCGCCCGGCAGCGCCGCGAGGGTCGGCTTGGGCATCTTGAACAGCTTGCCCGCGGTGGCCCGCTGGTTCACCCGCTGGCGGTGGATGGCGCCATCGATGGTGTTGTTGCCCACGGTGCCGTCACCGCGCGCGGCCATGCCCTTGACATCGCCCCCGGCGCAGAAGCCCTTGCCGGCGCCGGTGAGCACGACGCACTTCACCGCATTGTCGAGCTCGGCGCGGGCGAGCTGCTGCGAGAGCGCCTCGGTCATCTCGCGCGACATCGCGTTGCGCGCCTCGGGCCGGTTCAGGGTGAGGGTGAGCACCCCCGCCTCCAGCGAGGCGAGCAGGTCCTGGGTGCCGGTGTCGATGGTCTGGGCTTGCATGAAACGGGTCTCCTGAAAGGGGGCGCTCGGTCGGCGGGACGGACACTTCCATTCCCCGGTTCGCTGGCATGGCGCGACGGCCGGTCTTGTGGACAATGGGGCCACCCGGCCAACCCGCCAGTCGATGGAGAAAGACCGATCATGCAGCAGAAAGCCGCCAACGCCGGTTCCGGTTTCGGAACCACCCCCCAGGATGACCTCAACGACCTGCGCATGAGCGACAAGTCGATGCCCCTGCTCGAGCAGGTTCGTCGCTTCGTGAGCGAGGTGGTCGATCCCATGTCCGAGAAGTTCCACGCGCTCGGCGAAGGCCGGGCCGACCGCTGGAGCTATGTGCCGGGCCAGCTCGAGCTGCTCGAAGAGGCCAAGAACGAGGCCAAGCGTCAGGGCCTGTGGAACTTCTTCCTGCCCGATGCCGAGACCGGCGAGGGCCTGTCCAACCTCGACTACGCCTAC
>CAIZPE010000119.1 GCA_903934795.1 uncultured bacterium
GCATCGCCGTGTCGGCGTCCTTGGCCGCAGCCAGGACTGCGACATCGGCGCGCAGGTCGGCCCGGACCGGCACCCTCCGGATCTCCAGGTACATCAGGTCGGAAGCCTTGTCGAATGCCGGGTGCAGCGTTTCCGGCGCGACCAGGTTGCCGTGATGACGGGCTTGGCCGCGCTGCTCGCGAGCGACGCGCCGGGCGGTGTGAACCGCCAGCAGGATGCTCTCGGATCCGCCCGTCGACATGAAGCCCGCCGCACCTTCCGGTGCCTGGAACAGCGACAGTGCCATGTCGATCACCGCCTGCTCCATGCCCTTGACGCTCGGGAAGGCACTGCCGCCGCCCAGCGCGTTCTCGGCAAAGTAGCTCATGAAGGCGTCGCGCCCGATGCGGTCGACCGAATCCTCGGCCTTGAAGACGAAGGCCGGCGAGCGGCCCGCCTGCCAATCGGTACCGCCGGCCTTGCGCGCCTCGAGCTCCTGGAGGATGTCGGCGAGCGGACGGCCGTGCTCCGGGAATGGGGGTCGCGGCGCGGCCGGCGATGGGGTGGTCATCTGGTGTCTCCCTGGGTAGTGGCAGCGACTGACGTCGCGGCAGCCGAGTCAGCCCTGGACCAGCCCAGCGCGTACGAGGGTCGGCTTGATATCGACAAAATACTTCTCGGCCCAGGCGCGGTAGTCGGCGGCATTCTTGTACCAGCGCACCTGGATGAACTTCTCGAGAAGGGTGTCGATCGCCGGATCCTCCATGGCGCTTTTGAACGCGTCGTGCAGGGTGCGAACCACTTCGGGGTTCATGCCTCGGGGGCCCACCAGCCCGTAGGGGCTCCAGCCCACCGCATCGATTCCGCGCTCGCGCAGGGTGGGTGCATCCTTGAAGCGGGCTACCCGCTGCTCGGTGGCCAGCGCCAGCAGCCGCAGTCGACCATCCTCGACCATGGGTCCCCACTGCGCGCCGTCGGTCACGAAGTCGATGTGCTTGCCGAGCAGCGCCTGGATTCCGTCAGGGCCGCCCTTGAAGGGGACCTGCGTGAATCGGGCGCCTGTTGCCTTCTCGATGTCGAGCAGGATGAGGTGACCGGTGCCACCCTGACCGGTCGAGCCGCTCGAGAGCTTGCCCGGATTGGCCTTTCCTGCCGCGATCAGATCCTCGATCGTCCGGTAAGGCGAGTCCGCGGTGACGACAATGCCGAAGGTGAAGTTGGACAAGCCGATGATGTAGGTGAAATCCCGGAGTGGGTCGTACGGGGTCTTCTGATAGTAGGGATAGCGCAGCGAATTCACGGTCATTGCCGCCAGCAGATGACCGTCCGGCGGGGCGGACTGGATGAGCTGGGGCGCGAGTGTGGCACCGGCGCCCGGTTTGGCCTCGATCACGATCGGTTGCCCGAGTGTTTTCTGCACCCGCTCGCCCAGCGCTCTCAGATGTTGGTCCATCACGCCTGCAGCGGGCAGTGCACCGTAGATGGTGACCGATCGGGTCGGATAACGGCCCTGGGCTCTGGCGGCGGAAAAGGCGATTGCGGCAGTGCCGGCAGCACCGGCGGCAAGCAGGCGGCGACGATCCATGGTCTGTCTCCAGTGTTTTGGGTGCCGGATCTCTGCCGGATCCGGTTACCCGCAGTCAACCACGCCTACCGAGCCTCGACAAGCTCAGGATCAGCCGTAACCTGTACGGTTGAGGCGAGCCTTCGATTCCTGTCGGGTCGATGATGGCATCCAAGCCGATGTCGACCCGACTGGCGATGAGGCCAGTCCCGGCGTCACGCGCGGCGCTCGGCCCGTGCAACGACGGCCCAGTTCTGAACCAGCGCAGCCAGGGGGCCTTCGAGCACCCGGTCGCAGCGGTTCACCAGGTTGGCCAGCCATCGCGCATGGCGCAGTGCCTTCGGAAGGCTGGTGAATGGCTGGCGCGGCAGAGCGCCGTAGGCGTGCAGTTCGATCAGCGACAGGCCTGCTCCCCGGAACAGCGCCTCGATCTGCGCGCGATCGAAACGATGGCGGTGATAACCCGGCCAGTCCGGCGGCTCGGGCGGCACCCTGCCGAGTTGCAGCGTTCTGGCCACGGCTTCGATCCAGCTGTGACGATTGGGGAGGTGGTAGCAGATGAAGAGGCCATCGGGGCGCAGAACGCGTCTGATCTCGGCCAGACTCTGATCCTCGGCGCCGCCGTGTTCCCGGACATGTTCCAGCACGCCCACGCTGAACACCTGATCGAAGCTGTGGTCCGCGAAGGGCAGCTTCACCGCCTCGTTCGGCGCCCCCTGGACATGTCTGACCCTGTGCGCCTGCTCCGCGGTAAGACGGCTCAGGATCCCGGGGGCAGGGCCGAAGGAGAACGCCGTGACATGGATCGGCAACTGCGCCAGGTAGAAGGTGAAGTGACCATTGCCAGCGCCCCAGTCCAGAACCTGTGCACCCGGCATGACATGGCGCCTCACCAGCCCGTACAGGCCGCCGTATTGATGCGCGGTGGTCAGGCTCTCGAACTGGGCGAGCCCGGAAGGCGAGCCCTGCTGCAGGAGGTTGACGAATGATTCGACCTCCTCATCGCCACGCGGGCGCGTCATGGCGCTGATCCGACAGCCGAGGGCTTGGAGGCCGCCCACTGCGGCACGATCCGCACGAGCGCGCCGAAGCTTGCGGTCGGCGCGATCTCGATGGCGCCCGGGATGTCCGGGCTGTGACTGGCTGGCAGCCCAGCCGCGTTCAGCTCCGGCAGCAACGAGACGGGATCGGCAGCATGCAGCACCAGGGCATGCAGACCGGTGGGATGCGTGGCGAGATGTCTTGCGAGCGTTGCGCCAGCGGACTTTGCCGGATCGTGCACCGCAACCAGCTCGATCATTCCCCCGGCCGGTGGCCGCACCAGCGCACTCGCGATGCCGCGCTGCGCGTCCCGAACGATCGGCTGCGCCGCCAGCCCGAGCTTGCGGCCGTAGGTGTCAATCGCCGCGTCGATGTCCTTGACCGCGATCACGGCCCGCTGCACGCCGGAGATGCCCCGACCCGTCCAGCCCGCCGGCGCCTGCCCGGTGAAGGAATGATCAGGGTAGACGCGGATCAGCACCCCATGGGTGGCGCTGGGGTGGATGTCACGCCCGCCCGCACCGGTCATCAGCGGCAGCACCGCCAGGCCGCGTTGCGCCAGCGTGATCGCGGCCTGATCGGGGTCGGGTGCCTCCAGCATGAGCGCGAACAGACCCTGCCCGCGACGGTCGAGAAAGCGCTGCAGGCTCTGGCTGAGTGGCGCCTCGGGCACGGCCGGGCTCATCAGTTCGATGTTGCTGCCGCCTTCGGGAACGCACATCGCAATGCGCGCGCCGAGTTGCGGCACCGTGCGCTCCGAGAGATCGATGACCGGCATGCCGAGGCCGTGCTGAAAGGCGCGAACGATGCCGTCGAAGTCGGTGGTGGCGATCGCCAGACGCGGCATGGCGGTGATCATGTTTCAGGCTCCTGAGGGACGGATCGGACGGTGCCCGGCGATACGCTGCACGGCGTGTCGGCTACTGCTGCTCCCATTTGATGCCGAACTCGTCCGACATCTTCTTCCACCGCTCCAGCTCGCTGCGGGTGAAGTCGCGGAACTGCTCCGGAGTGGGCGTGACCACCTCGCTGCCGGTGTCGGCAAGCCAGGCGGCGAACTCGGGCTCGCGCACCACGCGCGTGATCTCGGCGTTGAGCCGGTTCACTGCCGCGCGGGGCGTGCCGGCGGGCACGAACAGACCGGTCCAGGACATCATGTCGAAGCCGGCGTGGCCCTGCTCCTGCATGGTGGGCAGCTCCGGGAAACGCGCGATGCGCCGCGGGGCCAGCACGCCGAGCGGAATCACCTTGCCCGGCACGATGTACTGCTTGTCGACCTCGGCGAGAAAGCCGATCGAGATGTGCACCTGACCCGCGGCGGTGTCCATCAGCATCGGGCCGGTACCCTTGTAAGGCACGGTGCGCAGCTGGATCTTCGCGCTGCGCGCGAGCAGCTCGCACACGAAGTGCTGGCCGCTGCCATGGCCCGAGGTGCCGCACAGCAGCTGCCCCGGGCGTGCGCGGGCCCACTCGATCAGGGCGGGCAGGGTACGGATGCCCAGGCCGGCATGGACCACCAGCACCGGATACCCGAGGGTGAACTGCGCCACCGGGATGAAGTCCTTGACCGGGTCGTAGCGGATCGGCATGCCGAGCGCGGGTACCGTGACCACCTCGGTGTTGCCGCCGAAGAGTGCGGTGTAACCGTCGGGTGCGGAGCGCGCGACGAATTCGGCGCCAATGGTGGTGGAGGCGCCGGGCCGGTTCTCGACCACGATCGGCTGTTTGAGCAGTTCGGCCAGTCGGGCGCCGAAGCGCCGGGCGCGGATGTCGACCACGCCGCCCGCGGCCGAGGCCACCACGAAGCGGATCGGCTTGTTCGGGTACTCCTGAGCCATGGCGCGGGGTGCGAGGGCAAGCGCCGCGACGCAGGCAAGGAAGGCAAGCGTTGCGCGGGCGACCGGGCGGGAGGGGAACCGGAGGGATGCCATGGCGGGTCTCCAGGATGTGACATCGCCATT
Organism: uncultured bacterium; assembly: GCA_903934795.1. GTDB lineage: Bacteria > Pseudomonadota > Gammaproteobacteria > Burkholderiales > Burkholderiaceae_E > Quisquiliibacterium. Next base: position 4,546 of record CAIZPE010000119.1, read on the forward strand.
CTGCATGGCATTGCCCAATCGGCCCGAGGGCCGAGGATCGGAATCCTGTCGGTGCGTTCTGGCGGCGGAGGCGTTTCGCGCCGACCCGGCAGGACGGCGCTTCCGGTCCGCCGGGCGGTAGCCCCGCCCCGCATGCCCGCTGCTAGCCTCGGTCACCACTCCGATGGGGCTCCTGTCATGTCGCCGCGTGCTGCCGCGCACTTTCTCAGTACCTTCGTATTCCTGTCGATCTACGGGACGCAGATCTGCCCCTTCCTGGAGAGTCTGTCTCCGGTCCAGTTGGGCGCACCGATCGCTGCGGTCCTGGCAGCGGCCTGCCTGTTGCGGCAGCCCCTGCACACCCGATTCATCGACCCGGCCGCGCCCGCCGATCAGTCCCGTCTTGCCTTCGCGCTCGACTGGGGGATCTTCGTCAGTGCAGGCCTCGTGCTGACCGCCTTCAACAGCGTCGTCCATGGCTTTCCGGCCGGCAGCGGCCTGAAACTGTCCCTCGGCCTCGTCACGCTGGGTTTTTTCGGCGCGGTCGATCTGTCGCTGGAACGCGAACGCGGGATGATCGAGCGATTCCGCCGCACCGGCGAGCAGATGGCGCTGGGTCAGAGCCATCTGCCGGTTTCCACCAAGCTGGGGCTGTTCACGACGCTGACGGTTACCTTCACGGTCACGGTGCTGTTTCTTGTGATGAGCAAGGATCTCGACTGGCTGACCCGCTCCGCGCAGGATCTGCGGACCGGGGAGGCGCAACGCGCCATCCTGATCGAATTCCTGTTCGTGGCGCTGGTGATGCTGGGCCACCTGCTCAATGCGACCGTCTCGTACGCCCGGAACCTGAGGCAGTTCTTCCAGAACCAGAACGGGGTCCTGGCGGCCGCCACCGGCGGCCGGCTCGACGGCCGTGTTCCGGTCAGCAGCAACGACGATTTCGGCGTCATGGCGCAATACACCAACCAGATGGTCGCCAGCCTCGATGAGCGCACCACGCTGCTGCAACGAACCCAGGATGTCACGATCCTGACCCTGGCCTCGCTGGCCGAAACCCGCGACAACGAAACCGGTGCGCACATCCTGCGCACCCAGCGCTATGTCCGCGCGCTGGCCATGCAGTTGCGCGATCACCCGCGTTTTCGCAACCATCTCAGCGACGAGGCGATCGAACTCATCTACAAGTCAGCGCCGCTCCATGATGTGGGCAAGGTGGGCATTCCTGACGCCATCCTTCTGAAGCCGGGCAAACTCACCGATGAGGAATGGGGCGTGATGCGAACCCACCCCCAGCTCGGCGCATCGGCGCTGCGGAGCGCTGAAGACGCACTCGGCAGCAACTCTTTCCTGCGCTATGCCCGCGAGATCGCGCTGACCCATCACGAAAAGTGGGACGGCAGCGGCTACCCGGCGGGGCTGGTCGGCGAGGCGATCCCGGTTTCAGGCCGCCTGATGGCGCTGGCCGATGTCTACGATGCGCTGATCACCAGGCGCGTCTACAAGCCCGCGTGGTCGCATGAGCGGGCTGCGCAGACAGTACGCGAGGGCGCGGGCAGCCACTTCGACCCGGCGGTGGTGGCTGCGTTCTTGGCTGCCGAAGAGGAATTCCGCGCGATCGCCCGGCAGTTCTCCGATGAAATGCACGAGCCCGAAGCCCCGCATGCGATGAGGGCGCAGAGGGACACCGCAGCGCAGGGGCAAGCCGCGCTGGTCTGATCGCCGGCCGGACGGGGCGGCAAACCCTTCCTCGGGGCTACAGACGGCCTTGAGCCCCCCACCGACCGCTACGTCGGCTGCATCAACAACCTCGAGCACGCACCGGACGCTGGCACGAGCTGAATCCGGCGGTCGCGGGCGCGCCGGCCGATGTGCAGGGGCTGA
>CAIZPE010000120.1 GCA_903934795.1 uncultured bacterium
GCCTGCACCCCCCGGCGCGGTGAGGGCCCCACCGCCGGGGCGTGCCCCAGGCGGGCCCACATCTGCACGGTGGCCTGCGGCCGGGGCGCCTGCAGCAGGGCGTGAATCTGCGTGTAGGGCTCGGCCACCTCGGGGTATTCCTGCAGGGCCTGCGAGAGCGGCTGCATGGCCAGGCCCTGCGCGGTGGCGGCCAGCTGGGCGCGTGCCCAGGCGCGGCCGGCGTTGATCTGGGTGCGGCGGTCATTGCCCTCGGTGATCAGCCAGAAGAAGGCCGGGGTGGTGGCGATCTTGTCGTTGAACTCGCTGATCTGCTGGCCGATGGCGGCATCGTCGGCGGCGGGCGGCTTGCTGCGATCGAACAGACCCGTGGCGGCCAGCGCGCGCACCAGGGGCGTGTTGATGGACAGGCCGTCGCGGTGACGGGCGATCTCGGTGGGCCCCACCCGCAGCCAGCGGTAGGTCTCCATGATGGTGCGGGTGGTGCGCAGCTCAATGCGGAAGGCGTCCCTCGCAATGGCCCGGTGCCGGGCCAGCAGCTGCGGTTGCGCCGCGCCCACGAACCCTGCCCGCAGCGGCACGCCCGCCATGAAGGGCGTGGCGGCGGGGGCCACGCTGGCGGCGATCGCCTGCAGAGCGGCCGGCGCGGGCTCCTGCGGAAGGTAGGCCTCGCGGTTGGTGCGTCGACGCACGATCTGCGCAAAGAGCGGGTCGGGCCGCAGGGATGCGTCGGCAATCAGGCGGATGCGGGCGGTGGGGCGGGCGTCGGGCTGGGCGCCCTCGTACGCGCCCTTCGGAAAGAGCGTGATGTCGGCGCGCAGGCCGCGCTCGCGGGCGGCGATGTCGAGCAGCTCAAGGAAGGTGCCCTGGCTCATCATCATCTGGCGAGACAGCGGATCGGTCTCGGGCAGCAGGCGCTCGCGGTCGTAGTAGAGCGTGATGGTGTCGGGCTCGGAAAGATCAACCTGCCAGGACTGCAGGTTGTGGGCGTGCGGCGCCAGGATGGCGTAGCCGAGCAGCCAGCGCCGCGGGTCAGCGGTCTGGGTGCCGGCCTGCTGCCAGGCGGCAAGCGCCTCGGCGGGGAGTTCGCTGCTGCAGCCCGAAAGGCCGGTGGCGGTGGCGGCAAGGACGATGCCGCCGCCGGTGATGCGGATGAAGGCTCTGCGCTGCATGGCGGGCTCCGGGTGCAGGGGTGGGTTGGGCATGACTCCATTGTGGGAAGCCCCAGCGCCATGCACAATTAGCGATACCTAACCACCAGCTATTCAGGATTGCATAGCATGCCCAAGGCCGCTTCTGCCGCATCGCCCGCCGGCTTTGACTGGACGCTGGTGCGTTCGTTTCTTGCGGCGCTGGAGCACGGCAGCCTGCTGGCCGGGGCGCGGGCGCTGGGTCTGAGCCAGCCCACGCTGGGGCGGCACATCGCCGAGCTGGAGGCGCAGCTGGGCGTGGTGCTCTTCGAGCGCACCGGCCGCGGCCTGCTGCCCACCGAGGCCGCGCTCGGCATGGCCGACTCGGCCCGGGCCATGGAGGCTGGCGCGCTGCAGCTGGCCAGACGGGTGTCGGGCGCGCAGTCAGCGCTGCAGGGCACGGTGCGCATCAGCGCCAGCCAGACGGTGGCCTGCGTGCTGCTGCCGCCGGTGCTCGCACGCATGCGCCAGGCGCTGCCCGAGGTTCAGGTGGAGCTGGTGTCCAGCGATGCGGTGGCCAACCTGCTGCGCCGCGAGGCCGACATCGCGCTGCGCATGGTGGCGCCCAGGCAGGCCAGCCTGATTGCGCGGCGCATCGGCAAGGTGGCTGTGGGCGCCTATGCGCATCGGGACTACCTGCGCCGGCGCGGCACCCCGCGCACGCCCGCCGACCTGCTGAACCACGACCTCGTGGGCGAGGACCGGGCCGATGCCATGCTGAAGGGCTTTGCCGCGGCCGGCTCGCCGGTGCGCCGCGAGCAGTTCGTGCTGCGCACCGACGACCGCATCGCCTACTGGGGCGCGGTGCGCGCCGGGGTCGGGATCGGCTTCCTGACGGAAATACTCGCGAAGGCCGACCCGGATCTGGTGCCGGTGCTGCCGGGGCTGCGGATACCGCCGCTGCCGCTATGGCTGGTGGTGCACCGGGAGATCAGGACGAATCAGCGGGTCAGGGCGGTGTTCGAGTATCTGGGGAGGGAGCTGGGGTAGGGCTGGGCGATTCGCAGTCCGGGTTTCGCATTCGCTCGCTCTCGGTATCCGTTAGTCGTCTGCCTGGGGTCTCATGCAGCCAACTTGAAGCGTTCGAAGCGGGCAGCCAATCGGTCTCTGTCGGGGCGATCTTTCTCTCGGAGCGGATCGCGAAGCTTCTCGCCATTCAGTTTCTTGAGCGCCTCCAGCATGGGCCCGTCATTTTGCGAGAGAAGTCTCTTGGATACATGCAGTCGATAGTCTGGATCGATGCCGATAAGGTGCGCATCGAATGCCGCATGATGAATCTTCGAAAGCGGAATTCCGTTGGTCACGACGGGCTGGCCGAGCTTTTCGTTGCCGTCTTCCATGATGTGAGCGGCGTCCAGTAGCGAAGGTTCAGGCAGGCCTGAGAGCGCGCACCGCCCCCGGTAGGCGGTAATAACTGCCTCTCGGAAAGAGGCTTGATGGAGACGTTGCTTGACCGTGCGAAGAGCATATCTTCGCTCGATTGCGGTTTCCGGCTCTGCTGCCCGGAGCGGACTTTCTATTCCAAATCCAACCTGAGCGCTGAGCGCTTTGGCATCCCAGCCGGTGATGTACGCCGGGATTATTGCCTGATACCGGCCTGGTGCAATGCCCAGGAAGTAGATGATCGGGATTCTGTTTTCGCAAGCCTCCCGGAGCCAGCGATTGTCCGCGTGGTCAGGGTTTGTACCCATGAAAGCGTAGTTGACGGATTCATCCCCGTCGTAGATTTGCTGATGCACGCGAGTTTGATCGTCATACCAGATCCGTGTTCCCGGGCGTGGAAAAACGGTCTTGATCGAGAGAAGATACTTCATCTGGTGCGGCTTGAAGATCCCTCGCTGAGGATTCACCAACGGAATTCTCTGGCCTTCGAACTGAAACCCCGGGCTGATCTCGGTTTTTGTGAGAACGATGTGTCGTTCAGTCAGTCTGCGTATATGAAGAAAGGCAGCTTGTCGCAAGCGAGTGTCGGCATCGAAATCGGTGGTCATGCAACTGCCCCAGCGAAGCGGAATCTGTAGCGTCACCCTAGCTCAGAGTCTTGCCGTTCGCAATAACGGCAGAGCCTGTCCCCAGAGGTATGAACA
>CAIZPE010000121.1 GCA_903934795.1 uncultured bacterium
CGATCTATCTAGAGTTTTAGAGCGCTGATCGCTCAAGCATACGATTTCACTTGAGGTACGATATCTTGATGAGGCTACGCAAGGGCCTCAAGCGTCGGCTCGTGACTAAGTAATTCGAATTCTCCCCCCATCCGCACAAGATGCTCTTGAACGGCCTCTATGAAGGCTGCATCGAAGCGCAACTTGGCTCGACGGGTTCTGGAATAAAAGCCCTTCGTTGCTTTTAGTGAGAGCGGCTCTAGCGGACCGATTAGGAATTCGACAAGTGGTGGCGGCCGGATACCCAACGGGTCTGCAGATATGTTTACCGTGTATCGACGATTTCCGTCATATCTCGCAGCGCGCGGCGCCTTTCCGCTAGTTGGGAATTCGTTGTTTCGATCGGACTCTTGAGCGCGGTACTCCCCCGGTTGGCTCAGACGTTTACCAAGCCACCGGGCCACAGGGACAGAGACCGCCGAGCCAACTAGACCCCAACGCATTGACGGCCGTGCTACGCGTTCGGCTGGTTGTGTCCAGCCGCGTGGAAATCCTTGAAGGGCTTCTGCATCTTCAATGCTTGGTTTGACAATAAGTCGATCTGGCCCAGGCATTACGATCGCAGGGGGCGAGGCAATGCCTATTGTAGATCCATTCTTCAAGGTGGGTACTGCATCTACCGCCCATCCGAGTCCGGTGTGTCCTTCTGTCCAGTAGAAACCATGCGCGATCCTCCCAATGTCAGTCTTGGGACGGTCGAGGCGATTTTCATCAGCAAACAGCACCGATGACGGATCAGTATTGATGCTTGCGACTAGGCAAACACGTTCGCGTCTTTGCGGTAGTCCGAATCCCCAAGTATCTACTATGCGATACGCCCAGAGATAGCCGAGGCTTTCAAGTTTATCCGTGATGGCGCGCATCGCACGTCCACCGTTAAGTTGGAGCATGAACGGAACATTCTCTATTAGCAGCGTAGGAAGTTTTCTACTTGAGTTCTTGCGTCTTTCGAGAAGTCTGAATACTTCCGAAATTAGTCCGCTTCGCGCTCCTTCGATTCCTGCGGTCTTGCCTGCTTGGCTAAGATCCTGACAAGGGAAGCCTGCCGTGACGATCTCTGTATCTGCCGGCAGATCTCTAAGCTTTGTGACATCACTCTTGTAGTCGGCATCCGGAAACCGGGCATTCAGTACGGCTTGAGACTGAGGAAGGATGTCACACAGGAGAATAGCCTCATGCCCAAAGGCGCTGAGCCCGAGTTCCAGTCCTCCGATTCCCGCGAACAATCCGACGACGCGCATAGTGCTGTATGAAGAGACAGTATTGGGAGTTTACTTCAGGTTCCGTCGCTTGAACTCCTCCCGATGACCTAATCCTCGATCGCGAAGCGCATGCCGGCGTGCGCCTGCAGCCGCGCCGCGAGTGCGCCGCCCATCGCCGGCGCGGCCGTGAGCACCCCGCCGCCGCGCGGCACCGGATCGCGCAGCAGACAAAGCGCGCTCTCGGCGATCATCCGCGAGGTACAGCCGTAGCCCGGGTCGCGGTTGCCGCCCACCGCAGCGCGCACGCTGCGGCCGTCGGGCATCTCGGCCACGAACAGCAGGTCGAAGAAGCCGGCCTCGCGCTCCTCGCGACTCGGGCCTTCGCCGGGCTGCGGGCCGCCGCCCTGCGTCATGGAGCGGTCGGCGGCCACTGCCTCGGCCCGCGCCTGCCCCTTCTCGCCGGGCCCGGTCACGATCATCTCGTCGTAGACGAAGTCGCGTCCCCAGGGATGGCCGAGCAGGAAGTTGGAGCGGTGCACATTGCGGGTGTTGATCGGGGCCATCACGAAGGGCGCCACCCAGGCGTCGAGGGCGGGGTCGATCATCGGCTTGTCGCCCCGGGGCTGCGGCGGGCCGCTGAAGCCGGGCGTGAGCGCGAAGGGGTCGCGCAGCCGGGCCAGCACCTGCGGGTCGCGCGCGGCCGCGGCCAGGGTTGCCCGCAGGCTGGCCGCGGTGCCGCCCGAGAAGCCGCCCTTGCTGCGCCGCACCCGGCCCTTGACCCGCGGCGCGCAGGCGCCGAAGCGACGCATGGCTTCCTGCTGCACGAACCACACCCCGAGATCGAAGGGGATGGAGTCGAAACCGCACGAGAACACGATGCGCGCGCCGCTCGCCCGCGCGGTCTCGTGGTGGGCGTCGATCATCTCGCGCATCCAGGCCGGCTCGCCGCAGAGGTCGACATAGTCGGTGCCGGCGGCGGCGCAGGCCGCCACGAGGTCTGACCCGTAGAGCTGATACGGCCCCACGGTGGTGAGCACCAGCTTCGTCTGCGCGGCGAGCGCCTGAAGCGAGGCCGGGTCGGCGGCATCGGCCTGCAGCAGGGGCAGTTGCGGGCTGGCGCCGATCGCGTCGCGCACCGCGGCCAGACGCGCGGTCTGACGCCCGGCCAGGGCCCAGCGCAGGCCGGGCTCGGCGGCGCTGCGCGCCGCGAGGTATTCGGCCACCAGCTGTCCGGTGAAGCCGCTGGCGCCGTAGACGACCAGGTCGAAGGGGCGGTTCTCTTGCATGTCAGCTCCGGGGGCGGGCCGCGGCCCGCGGGGTGTCGGCCGGCGCATCGCCGGCCAGGGGAGTGGCGCCCAGCGCGGCCACGGCCGCCCTCACGGGCATGCCGTCGCGCAGACCGGCTGCCCGGGCCAGCGGGTTCAGGTGCGAGAGCACGCCGCTGTCCAGGGTCTCGGCGGCCTCGCCGATGCGCGCGCTCTGATGCGAGCAGGCCGCGGCGATCACGCCGATTTCCTGCAGCAGGCTCAGGCCGACGATGCCGGCCGCGTCCTTGCCCACGCCCGCGTCGTTGAAGATCACCGCGTGCGGCGGGCTGGCCTGGGCCAGCACGAAGCGCGCCGCGGCCAGGCCGCCATGCGAGCCGGTGACCACGACATGGCCGGCTTCGGCAGGGCCGACCGCGGAAATCGAATCGAGCAGGGTGAGGGAGCGCATGGCGTGCAGGGCAAGCGGGTAGCATAGCCCGACCATGAGCGCACCCGACATCCAACCCTACCTGCCCTGGCTCGAGCGGCGCGAGCACTCGCGCGAGACCCTCAGCCCGGTGCCTGCCCAGCTGCTGGCCGCCACCCTCGATCTGCCCGCCGAACGGCGCCCGCAGGCCGAGCTGCCGCCGCTGTGGCACTGGCTGCACTTCCTCGACCGCACGCCCAGCGCCCAGCTCGGCGAAGATGGCTCGCCGCGTTCGCGCACCCTGCTGCCGCCGATCGACCTGCCCCAGATCATGTGGGCCGGGGCCGAGACCGAGTTCCACCGGCCGCTGCGCCTGGATCAGCCCGCGGAAAAGATCTCGCGCATCAGCGACATGACCCCGCGCGAGGGCTCGCGCGGGCCGATGGTGTTCCTCACCCACGAACACGAGGTGCGGCAGGATGGCGAGCTGGCGGTGGTCGAGCGCACCCGCGCGGTGTTCCTCGGCGCGGCCAGCCCTTCGGCGGCCGCGGCCCCGCCGCCCGAGCCTCAGGGCGAGCGCGAGCGGGAGTGGCTGGTCGACGAGTCGGTGCTCTTCCGCTTCTCGGCGCTCACCTTCAATTCGCACCGCATCCACTACGACCTGCGCTACACCACCCAGGTGGGCGGCTATCCCGGGCTGGTGGTGCACGGGCCGCTGCAGGCCATCCTGCTGGCCGAGACCTTCCGGCAGTGGCACCCGGGCGTGCGCCTCACCCGCATCGCCTTCCGCGCGCAGGCGCCGCACTACTGCGCCGGCAAGGTGGTGGTGCGTGGCGCCACCCGCGGCGCCGGGCAGTACGCGCTCTGGACCTGCCCGCCCACCGGCGGCGTGGCCATGAGCTGCACCGTCGACTTCACGGCGGCCTGAGCGGCCTGCTGCTGCGCGCCCACCCTACCCGCCTCCACCCGCCTGGACCCACACCGACCCCACCCGGTCGCACCCCGATGAACGCACCTGCCGCAAGTCCTTCTCCGATGGCCCGATCCTGGTGGCCGATCACCCTGTTCGCCGCCGCGCTGCTCATGGTCACCATGGGCAGCCGGCAGTCGATGGGCCTGTTCCTGTCGCCCATCAACACCGACACCGGCCTGGGCGTGGTCACGCTCAGCTTCGCGCTGGCGGTGGGCCAGTTCGTGTGGGGCGCGGTGCAGCCGATCACCGGCGCCATTGCCGACCGCTACGGGCCGGGTCGCGTGCTGGCCGGCGGCATTGTGCTGCTGGCCGCGGGCACCGCGCTCACGCCCTTCATGACCAGCGCCTTCGGCATGACGGTCGTCCTGGGTGTGCTGGTGGCCGCCGGGGCGGGCGCCTGCAGCTTTTCGGTGCTGATCGGCGCGGTCTCGCAGTATGTGCCTGCCAGCAGCCGCGGCACCGCCTCGGGCGTGATCAACGCCGGCAGCTCGCTCGGGCAGTTCGTGTTCGCGCCGGTGGCCCAGGCTCTGATCGTGGCGGTGGGCTGGATGGGCGCGATGTGGTCGCTGGCGGCCATCACCCTCGCTTCGCTGCCCA
>CAIZPE010000122.1 GCA_903934795.1 uncultured bacterium
CAGCTCTCGGTGAATGCGAGCTGTCGTGCGCGCAGAATGGGCTTGAGCAGATAGGTGGCCACCGTGCGCTGGCCGGTCATCACATCGACCGTGGCCATCATCCCTGGCAGGATGGGGTGGCGATCCCAGGCGCTCGCGGCAGCGCCCGAATCACGCCGGGTACGCACCCGGACCAGGTAGTAGGGATTCCCCTTGTCGTCGGCCAGCGTGTCGGGTCCGACATGCTCCAGCGTTGCCGGCAGGCCACCGAACACGGCGTAGTCATAGGCGCTGAGCCGCACGGTGGCGGGCATGCCGGTACGCAGCCGCGCAATGTCCTTCGGCGCGATTCTCGCCTCAACCAGCAAGGTATCCTCGGAGGGGACGATCTCCAGCACTTCCTTGCCAGGCTGGACCACACCGCCGGGCGTGCGCGCATGAAGCACCTTCACGATGCCGGCCACTGGCGCCTTGAGCACCGTCTTGCTCACCCGGTCATCCAGACCGCGGGCGTTCTCCCGGGTGCGATCGAGTTCGGCAGCCACTTCAGCGAGCTCCTGACGGGCTCGTGACAGAAAGGCCTGCTCCAGCTCCTGACGGCGGGCCAGGGCCTCGCTGCGGGCCCCCGCCAGACGCTCCAGGGCTGCGGCGGCGCTCGCGATCTCGCCCCGGGTTCTGACGATCTCGCGCTCCAGGCGTACCATGTCGAATTCCGACACCGCGCCGGTGCGCGACAGCGGCTTGCTGACATCGTATTCCCGCTGCAACAGGGCCAGGGCCGCGATCGTGGCGTCCCGCCGGCGGGAGGTCTCTTCCGCCTCGGCGCGCCGCTGTTCGATCTGGCCGTCGACCACCTGCAACTGCGCCGAAAGCTCCTGGCGTCGCGCCTCGAAGATCTGCTTCTCGCGCGAGACCGCCAACGGGTCGGACGCACCCCCGGTCTCGCCAAAGCGGGGTGCCGCCTGCCCGGAGGCCTCGGCGCGCAGGCGCTCGAAGCGGGCCGTCATGGTGCCCCGGCGAGAGCGGGTTTCGCCCAAGGCCGCATCGGCCCGCACGGCCTCGATATGCACCAGCGGCTGGCCCTGGACCACCCGCTCGCCCTCCTTGACCAGGATCTTCTCGACCACGCCGCCATCCATGCTGTGGACCACATGGACACTGCCGGCCGGCACGATCCGACCTTCGCCGCGGGCGACCTCATCGATCTGGGTGACACTTGCCCAGACGCCGAAGCCCACGATCAGCAGCAGGGCCAGATAGATGATAAGCGTGCCGCCGCGAGGCGCCTGTTCTTCGAGGGCGATCTGAGCATCCCTGGCAAAGCCCTGGCCCGCGCCGCGATGCGGGCTCTGGACTGGATCGCCCCTGCCCGGATCGCGCGACGCGGTGGCAGGCTGGCGAGTATCGGTGTCGTTCGGAGACATGTTCATGAGCATCAACCGCGAAGAGCCGCCAGCACCTTCTGCCGGGGGCCGTCGAGCACGATCCGGGCATCGTCGACAACGATGATCCGGTCGACCAGTTCCAGCAGCGTGGTGCGGTGAGTCACCAGGATCAGCGAACGGTTGGCGCAGGCCTGCTTGAGCTGACTCACCACCCGCGCCTCGCTCTCACTGTCCATCGCCGAAGTAGGCTCGTCGAGAAGCAGCACCGGCGGCTCGTTGATCACTGCGCGTGCCAGCGCCACTGCCTGCCGTTGACCACCCGAGAGCGACTCGCCGCGCTCGCTCACCGGCATATGAATGCCCAGGGGATGGCGCTCGATGAATCCGCGCAGCCCGGCGATCTCGGCGGCCCGAAGCACCGAGCTGTCATCGGCGTGGGGCGCCGCGATCGCGATGTTGTCACGCAGGGTGCCGTAAAAGAGCGTGGGCTCCTGCCCGAGGTAGCCGATCGAGGCACGGATCTCGGCCGGATCGATCTGCCTGCTGTCGATGCCGTCGAAGCGGATGGTGCCCGCGGTGGGTCGGTACAGGCCCAGGACGAGCTTTTCAATCGTGGACTTGCCGGAGCCGATCCGTCCGATCAGCGCCACCCGCTCGCCCTGGGCGATACGGAAGCTCACTTTGTCGAGTGCCGGCCTGGCATTGCCGGGGTAGGCAAAGCTGACCGAGTCGAACTCGATGTCGCCCTTGGGGCGATTGCGCATCACATAGCGCCCCTGGTCATCACGCTCCTGGGGCAGGGACATCATCCCGTTCACGCTCTCATAGGCGCTGCGGGTGCCATCCATCTGAACCAGCAAGGCGGCCAGTTGCGCCAGCGGCGCCAGTGCCCGGCTGGTGAGCTGCGTGCAGGCGATCAGCGCCCCCATCGACAGCGCGCTGTCGGCAATCAGGTACACCCCGAGCAAAACCGTGGTCACGGTCACCATCTGGGTGATCCAGGCCGTGGTCTGGGTGGTCGCGGTGTTGAGGAACTTGATCCGGGCTCCCTCCTGGGCCAGCATCCGCCCGCTCTCCTCCCAGCGCGCCTGCATCCGCCCTTCCACATTCATGGCCTTGACCGTCTCCAGGCCGATGAGGGTCTCGATGAGCGTGGCCTGCCGCTGCTGCGAAGCCCTCTGACTGGCATCGGTCAGCGGCTTCAGGCGGCGCTGCGCGAGCAGCGAGATGAGCACCACCAGGACGAATGCGACGGCGGTGGGCAGCGCCAGCCAGCCGCCGATCAGAGCCGTTGCGGCCAGAAACAGCAGCGCAAAAGGAAGATCGATCAGCAGCCCGAGCGATGCCGAGGTGAGGAACTCCCGCACGCTCTCGAAGGCGCGCATGTTGGACGCGAAGGCGCCAACCGAGCTGGGCCGGCTCTCCAGCCGGAGGTTCAGTGCCTTGGCCATCACCCGCCCGGACACCTCCAGGTCGACCTGCTTGCCGGCCACATCGATGAAGCGTGCACGCAGCAGCTTCATCGCCAGATCGAAGCCCAGCACCGCACTCACCCCGATCGCGAAGGTCCACAGGGTCTCGAAGGCGTTGTTCGGGATGACCCGGTCATAGACCGTCATCGTGAACAGCGGCATGGCCAGCGCAAAGAGATTGATCAGCAGGGAGGCGACCAGCACATCCCGGTAGGTCCGCCAGGGTTTGATCAATTCACCCCAGAACCAGTGGGTCTCCGAAAGGAAGCGCCGCTGCGGCGCCCTGTCATCGAGCGCGAACCGGTTCCTCACCGAGATCACGAAGCCGGCTGACTGCAGATTCAGCTCGCCCAGACCGACCGACACCAGCTCGCCGGGCGCCTGCGGGTACATCACCCGCGCCGTGGCGGCGTCGCGATCCACATCCACCACCAGCACCGCCTGTTCATCGGCCAGCAGCGCGATCACCGGGCAAAGCGGCACGAGACGCGCGTCGATCGCTGCGCGGCTGACTCTGGCGACGAAGCCGGCCCGATTGGCCGCCCGCACGCACATCCGCGGCGACATGCCCTGGGTATCGATCGGCAGGCCGGCCACCAGCGCCTCGCGCGACATCGGCCGGCCCAGCACGCGGGTGGCCTCGTACAGGCACATCAGCAGCGGATCATCGACGACATCGGCGGGGTCGATCCGCCAGGCGCCCGTCTTCCGGGACGATTCCAGCGGCCCATCCGAACCGGGAGGCGCTCCGCCGTCCGGATGGCGTGACGGCCTGCGCTTGGGCGCGCGGCCATCATCCGTCACCGAAGGGGGCGCCGGGTGGTCTACTTCGTCAGAGGCGAGCATGCGCGGCTTTCAGGTGCGGCAAGGCTTCGGGGACCGGAAGATCAACCTCCTGTCCATCAGCCGGGGCGACGATCGGATCGGCCGGCGTACGCCCGACCCCCGCTGCCGGGACGAGCGCACCGCTCAGCCCGAGCAGCCGGACACGGGCCGTCATGAGGTCGTGGGCGGCGCCGGCCCGAAGGCGTCGGCTTTGCGCGAGTTCGTTCTCGGCATTGAGCAGGTCGAGCAGCGAGCGCTGACCGATCTCGTACTGGACCTGGTAGAGCGCCCTGGCGCGCTCGACCGCGTCGGCATAACGGCCGGCGCTCTCGGCGGTCGCGAGCTGGCGCTGCCAGTCCGACCAGGCCACCCGCACCGTCTGCTCGACCGCAGCGCTGCGATCCTGCTGCGCCAGCCGTGCCGCATCGAGGCGGGTAGCCGTGTCACGGGCACGCAGCTGGTCTCCGCCGCCCGAGAACAGGTTGAGGTTGACCGTGACCAGCAGGCTGGAGCTCGCGGCATTGGGAAGCACTGCCGAGCGCGCCTCGAGGTCATGTCGCAATTCGAGCGCCGTCTTTGGATGAAACGCGGAGCGCCGGATGCGCAGTTCTGCATCCACCACAGCCACCGACTCGGCAGCCGCGCGCAGGCCGGGGGCGTAGGCCACCGCGAGCGAAACCATGCGCCGAAGGTCTGCCGGCAGCAGTCGCTCATCAGGATCGAGCGAAGGCAGCGTCCTGGGGGCCGAGGTGAGCGCGGTCCGCTCGAAACGCACCTGCGCCTCCCGAAGGTTCGCCTCATCGACAGCGAGCGCGAGCTGGGCGGACGCCACCCTGGCCAGTGCCTGCTCGAGATCGACGCCCCGCGACAGGCCGGCCTCGACACGCGATCGCACCAGGGCAGCGAGCCCCTCCAGATCATCCAGGCTGCGCCGGGCGATCCCGATCAGCGCACGATGCCTCTGCACATCAATCCAGGCCCGTGCAAGGTCCTGCAGCAGTTGATCCTCGGCATCGCGCAGCTCGAAGTAGCGCTGGTTGCCGATCCGGGCCTGGCGCTCGGCCTCGCCGCTGATCTCACCACCATCGTAGAGCACCTGCCGGGCCACCAGCGTTGCCCGCCGGCTCACCCCACCCAGTTCGACCGCGGCGCCGCCGGTGAAAGCATTGACCCGCTCACGCCCCGATTGACCGGCCAGGTCGAGACGAGGACGCCAGCCGGATCGTGCCGCCTCGACGGCGCGAACCTGGGCCTCGAGCACGGCACGCCGCTGACCAATCTCGGGGTGTTGCTCGAGCGCCCTGGCGGCAACCGCGCCGAAGGACTGGAGTTCGGCCAGGCCTCGGCCGGATTCGCTCGCGGCAGCCATCGACGTCATGAGCGCGCCGAAGAGGCACACCGCCCCCCGGCGGACAAGGCGAATCGGAATGGCTGACAAGCCCGGTGACATCGCGCGCAAAGGACTGGGATTTCGGCGGGATAAACCCCGACGATGCGCCAGCGGGTTGCGTGAGCGCGAGTGCGATCCGCGCAGCGGTCGTCATGCCTTGGCGAGCGGCGGCATCCCGCCGTCCTTCAGCAAGACACGACCACCCGACCCGATCGGGACTAGAGCGCCAGCCGCTCGGTGATCGTGCGCTCGAAATGCGCCAGGGCCGGCTCGTTGCGACCGAACACCGCCTCCTGCGGAGCACCGGCGAGGAAGTTGCGCAGCATCCCCTCGCTCGCCGGGAAATCCTCTTCGTCGACCGTGCGGATGGTGAGGTCGAGGTTGCGCTCCCAGTGAAGCCTCGCCTTCTCGGTCTCGACCGGGTCGGGCGTGTAGAAGTCCAGGTACATCACGCACTCATCGACCTTGCCCGGAATGGGAAACACCCGCCAGGTCTCGATGTGCCCGGTCTGGCAGACGAACACGGTGTTCGGAAAGAGCACATAGACCAGGGTGTGGTGCTTGAAGAAATCCCAATCCGCTTCAGGCAGGTCCTTCTGCGTCTCCAGGGAGCGCCGCGGCAGCACCTCGCGCAGGTGCATGCCGATCGGCTCGAACAGGCACATGTTCGGCACGAGCAGCGGAGCCACCGTGGTCCGGTGCAGCACCGCGAAGTGATAGGGCTCGAGGAAGGTGTCGATCACCATCTTCCAGTTCATCTTGCGCTGGATGACACGGGTCTCGAAGTGGTGGTGGTCAGCCATGCGATAACCGGCGAGTTCGGCATCGAGCGGGCCGAGATGCCCGGCGACATCGAGCGCGGTGGCGCCATCCTGCCGCGGGGTGACCGACACCCAGATCATCCCGTGCCGCTCCTCGCAGGGCAGTGCGATCAGACCATGGGAAGCCTGGTCGATCGGGCCGAACGAAACCTTGTCGGGAACCCCCACCAGACGGCCATCGGCGGCATAGGCCCAGCCGTGGTACGGACACACGAAGCGGTTGCGGCAGCCCTGTCCCTCGGCCACCCGCGCGCCACGATGCCGGCAGGCATTGCGAAAGGCGCGCACCACGCCGTCCTCGCCACGAACCACCAGGATCGGCACCCCGCATCGTTCCTCGGTGAAGAAATCACCGGCGCGCGGAATCTGGCACCCCATGCCCATCAGCAACGGGTAGCGGCTGAAGAGCATGTCCCACTCGCGCCGGGCCTGCTCAGGGCTGGTCCAGGTGGAGACCGGCTGTCGGTGAATTCCGGTGGCCAGATCGGTGGCACCCGTGGCCAGATGGGCAAGCGAGCGGCGCATCAACGAGCACTGCAGTTCACGATCCATGGCTGGTGTATCCCCCGGTGGCCCGCGGGCCGGCACCGGCCCGCGCAGGCCTGCCCATCGGACCGTGGTCGGCCGACGATAGCTTTCACTGAACGCAGCGTCAACTTCTTGCGGCGTGGCCGGCGTCCCGCGGCTTGACAGCCGCACCAGCCTTTCGGGAGCATCTGCCGCACGCCATTCCGAAAGCCGGACTGTTGAAGCGCATCGCCACCTCGAAACGCCCTGCCGCTGCGAAGCCTTCCGTACCGCCAGCCGCCAGCGCCCGCACCGGTGCCGCACCCCGCCGCACCCGGGCCGAGCAGCGTGAGGCCACCCGGCGCGCGCTGATCGATGGCGCCACCCAGGTGGTGGGCGAACAGGGCTACACCGGCGCGACCATCACCGCGATCACCCGGCGCGCGGGCGTGGCGCAGGGCAGTTTCTACAACCATTTCGAGTCGCGCGAGGACCTGTTCGATCGGTTGCTGCCCGAGCTCTCCAGCCGGATGTTCGATCACATCAAGGCCGCCGCCGCGCACGCGCGCACCGACGCCCAGCGCGAGGAGGCAAGCCTGGAAGCCTACTTCGACTTCCTGGCGCGCACGCCCGGCTTCTATCGCATCCTTTACGAGGCCGAGACCTTTGCACCCAAGGCCTATCGCGACCATGTCGACATGATTGCGCGCAACTATGCGCGGGTGCTGATGCGGGCCCGCGACCGTGGCGAGGTCCCGGCCTTCAATCGCCGCGAGATCGAATCCGTGGTCTTCATGCTCATGGGCGCCCGTCACTATCTCAGCATGCGCCATGAGCGCCATGGCGGCAGCGGACGCCCGATGCCGCGCTGGGTCGCCCGCGCCTACATGAAGCTGATCCGCGGCCTCTACCTGCCAGAGTCCTGAGCAGGCGGGGCCCGCCCGCGGATGCTTGCCCGGCCTGCCGGACCGGCCCACCTGCAGGAACGCGGCAACGCGGAATGCCGCCGCCGCGCCGGCTCGCCAAAAAGTTGACGCCCGATTCAGCGATCGATACTGTCAGCAACAGGAGACAGGCGATTCGCGCTTTCACCTGACGAGCCGGAGCCACCGGCCGCGCCCGCGCGAATCCCGGCGGCACCCCATGACGGAAGTCCTGCAACTGCTCGTGTCGGGCCTGGCAACCGGCTGTGTGTACGGCCTCGTCGCCCTGGGTTTCGTGCTCATCTACAAGGCTGCCGAGGTGGTCAACTTCGCGCAGGGCGATCTGCTCATGCTCGGCGCCTTCCTGGCACTGACCTTCATCAGCACCCTCGAGCTCGGCTTCTGGCTGGGCACTCTCTGCGCGGTGCTCGCCATGGCGGTGGTGGGCTGGCTGCTCGATGCCGTGGTCATCCGGCAGGTGATCGGCCAGCCGCAGTTCTCCACCGTGATGCTCACCATCGGCATCGGCATGGTGCTGCGCAGCGTCGCGTCGATTGCCTGGGGCCCCGATACCCGGTCGCTGGCCACGCCCTTCAGCACCGGCATGGTCTCGGTGGCGGGTGTGCCGGTCTCCAGCACCTACCTGTCGATCATCGGCGGCACGGTGCTGCTCTGCGTCCTGCTGTTCGCCTTCTTCCGCTACACCCGGGTTGGCGTGGCCATGCAGGCGGCCTCGCAGAACCAGCTTGCGGCCTACTTCATGGGCATGCCGGTCAAGACCCTGCTGTCGGCCATCTGGGCGCTGGCAGCCGCGGTGTCCACCATCGCCGGCGTGCTGGTGGCCCCGGTGAGCCTCATCGACCCCAACATGGGCCACATCGCCCTGCGGGCACTGGCCGGCGCCGTGCTCGGCGGCTTCGGCTCCATTCCGGGTGCGCTGGTGGGTGGCGCCATCGTGGGCATCGCCGAGCTCTTCGCGGCCGCCTGGGTCGACGAGAAGCTGCGCGACATCGTGCCCCATGTCATCCTGCTCCTGGTGCTGGTGCTGCGCCCCCAGGGTCTGTTCGGCGCGGTCGGCCGCAAGAAGGTCTGAGCCGTGCGCATCCTGTTCAAGACCGACTACGACGTCGACATCCGCTGGTACGAGGACCGCTTCGTCGCCCTGTGCTATGCAGCCCTGATCGGCGCGCTGCTTCTTGCGCCACTGGTCCTGTCCGACTTCATCGTCGGCGAACTCTCGCTGGTCCTGATCTGGGTGGTCGGGGGCCTGGGCATGATGCTGCTGGCCGGCTTCACGGGTCAGGTCTCGCTCGGCCACGCGGCCTTCGTCGGGATCGGCGCCTACGCCCATGCCTGGTTCCTCAAGACCGGCCTGCCGCTGCCGCTGTCGATCGCGGCGGGGGGCAGCGTGGCGGCGCTGGTGGGCGTGATGGTCGGCATACCGGCGCTGCGGCTGCATGGCATGTACCTGGCGATCGCCACGCTCTCGATGGCTGCAATCGTCGAGCAGATCTTCATCCGGTGGGAATCGGTGACCGGCGGCTTCAGCGGGTTCTCCATGCCGCCGCCCGCCATGTTCGGCTTCGAGTTCGACGGGCCGAGCTCGTTCTACTACCTGTGCCTGGTGATCACCTTCCTGCTGATGGCCTATGCGGTCAACCTCCTGCGCTCGCCCACCGGCCGCAGCTGGATCGCGGTGCGTGACAGCGAGATTGCCGCCCAGAGCATGGGCATCCATGTGTCGTCGGCGAAGGTGAGCGCCTTCGCCGTGAGCGCCTTCTACTGCGGCGTGATGGGCGCGCTGTTCGCGCACAAGGTCGGCTTTCTGGCGCCTGACGCGTTCTCGCCCATGCTCTCCATCCAGCTGCTCATGCTGGTGCTGATCGGCGGCATGGGGTCACTGCATGGCGCCGTCTTCGGCGCGCTGTTCATCGTGATGCTGCCCACCGGGCTGTCATTCATGAAGACCTGGCTGCCCGAGTCGATTGCACGCCAGCCCTCGCTCGAGGTGGGCCTCTACGGCCTGCTGCTTGCGTTGTGCGTGCTCTACGAGCCCACCGGCATCAACGGGCGCTGGCAGAAGATCAAGTACTTCTTCGCGGTGTTCCCCATGTACAAGAAGGCCACCTTCATCCGCCAGAAGGCGTTCATGAAGACGGAGCGCCTGCGGTGACCTACTTCGCAGCGCAGGGGCTGGGGATGCGCTTCGGCGGCAACCGGGTGGTCGACGGCGTTGACATCGAGGTGGCGCAGGGCGAGGTCTTCGCCCTGATCGGCCCCAACGGCGCGGGCAAGACCACCATCTTCAATCTGATCAGCCGCATCTACAACCCCACCGACGGGCGCATCGTCTTTCGCGACCAGGACATCACCGCCATGCCGGCCCATCAGGTGGCCCGGCTGGGTATCGCGCGCACCTTCCAGAACATCGAGCTCTTCGAGAACGCCACGCTGCTGCGCAACCTGCTGGTCGGCCGCCATGTGCACACCCGCGGCAACCTGATCACCGACGGACTGTTCACGCCCCGCGTGAAGCGCGACGAACTTCGGCACCGCGAGCGGGTCGAGGATGTCATCGATTTCCTCGACCTGCAGCGCTACCGCGACAAGCCGATCCGCGACCTGCCCTATGGCGTGCGCAAAATCACCGAGATCGCGCGCGCCCTGTGCATGGAACCGAGCCTCATCCTGCTTGACGAGCCCTCCTCGGGCCTGAACCCCGAGGAAACCGAAGACCTCGCCTTCTGGATCCACGACATCCGCAACCTGCGCGGCATCACGGTGCTGCTGGTGGAGCACGACATGCGCCTGGTGAGCGATGTCTCCGACCGGGTGCTGGCCATCAATTCAGGACGCATGCTCGCCCAGGGCACCCCCGCCGAAGTCCTCAACCATCCGGAAGTGATCCGTGCCTACCTCGGATCCTGACACCTTGGCACCCGGCGGCGAAGCCGCGGCAGCGCCCATGCTGGCGGTGGCCAATCTCGAGACCTACTACGGCCCCATCCTGGCCATTCGCGGCGTGAGCTTCGATGTGCCGGAGGGCGAGTTCGTCACCATCCTGGGCGCCAACGGCGCGGGCAAGAGCACCATCCTGAAGACCATCTGCGGCGTGGTCGATCCGCAAAAGGGCAGTGTCCACTTCCGCGGCGAAGCTATCCACGGCAAGGATCCCGATGCGATCGCCAGAATGGGCATCAGCCTGGTCCCCGAGGGCCGCGAGGTCTTCCCCTTCCTCAGCGTGATCGACAACCTGAAGATGGGCGCCTACAACCGCCGCGACGCCGACGGCATCGCCGCAGACATCGAGCAGGTGTTCGACTACTTCCCGTCGCTGCGCAAGGCCACCCGCCGCGCCGCCATGAGCCTGTCGGGCGGCGAACAGCAGATGCTCGCGATCGGCCGGGCGCTGATGGCCCGCCCTCGGGTCATGCTGCTCGACGAGCCCTCGCTCGGCCTTTCACCGCGACTGGTGAGCGAGATCTTCGAGATCCTCAAGCGCATCAACCGCGAACGCGGACTCACGCTGCTCGTGGTCGAGCAGAACGCCAGCATTGCGCTGCAGTCGGCCCGCATCGGGCATGTCCTCGAGATGGGCCGTATCGTCATGTCCGACACCACGGCCGCGCTGTCGCAGAAGGAGGATGTGCGGGAGTTCTATCTCGGCCTGAAGGATGCCGGGGTGCGTGGCAAGCGCCGCTGGAAGAAACGGAAGACCTGGCGATGAGCGACCCGACCGTCGAGGGATGCGACACCATCCCCACGCTCTTCTGGAAGCAGTGCCTGGCGCGTGGTTCGGCCACTGCCATGCGCGAGAAGGACTTCGGCATATGGCAGTCGGTGAGCTGGTCGCAGTTCGGCGAGCGCGCGCGCCGGGTGGGCATCGCCCTGCACCGGTTAGGGCTGCAGCGCGGTGATGTCGTGTCCATCCTGTCGGAAAACAACCCCGAGTGGCTGTACACCGACCTCGGCGTCATCGGCATGGGCGGCATCACCAGCGGCGTCTACACCACCGACTCCGCCCGCCAGGTGGAGTACCTGGTCAACGACAGCCGCAGCCGCTTCTTCTTTGCCGAGAACGAGGAGCAGCTCGACAAGATCCTCGAGGTGCGCGAACGCTGCCCCAGCCTGCTGAAGATCATCATCTACGACACCGAAGGCCTGGAGGATTTCCGCGACCCCGGCGTGATGAGCTTCGAGGCGCTGCTGGCCATGGGCGAGGGCGACGAGGCGCTGTGGGAGGAGCAGGTCAGCCTGGCGCGCCCCGACGACGGCGCCATCCTGATCTACACCTCGGGCACCACCGGCCCGCCCAAGGGTGCGCTGATGTCACATCGGAACATGATGTTTCAGCTCTCGGTGAGCGACAGCTTCTGCACGCTCACCCCGCAGGATCAGCTGCTCTCGTTCCTGCCGCTATGCCACATCGCCGAGCGCAAGTTCAGCGTGATGTACGCGATCAAGACCGGCGCGACCATCAACTTCGCCGAGCAGCCCGACACCGTGCCCGAGAACATCCGCGAAGTGGCACCCACGTTCTTTTTCGCGGTGCCCCGGGTCTGGGAGAAGTTCTACTCCGAGATCTCGATCCGGATGGCTGATGCGATAGGGATCGGACGCTGGGCCTACTCGCTGGCGCTGTCCCTGGGCTACCGCATCGCCGATCGCAAGCTCGCCGGCCAACCGGTGGGCGCGGGCCTGAAGCTCGCCTTCCGCATCGCCGACCGGCTGGTCCTGCGCAACATCAAGATCTGGCTGGGGCTCGACCGTACCCGGCTGATGGGCACCGGTGCCGCGCCGGTGTCGCCGGAGCTGATCCGCTGGTATCTCGCCCTGGGGCTCGAGATGCGCGAGATCTACGGCCAGACGGAGTGCTGCGGCCTGGCCACGGTGATGCCCGAGCACAAGAAGCTGGGCACCGTGGGCCGCGCGCTGCCGGGCACCGAAGTTCGCATCTCGGAGCGGGGCGAGATCCTGATCCGGGGGCCGCATGTCTTCAAGGGCTACCTCAACCAGCCGCAGAAGACCGCCGAAACCGTGATTGACGGCTGGCTTCACACCGGCGATGTCGGCGAGATCGACACCGAGGGCTATGTGAAGATCACCGACCGCCTGAAGGACATCATCATCACTGCGGGCGGCAAGAACATCACGCCCTCGGAGATCGAGAACCAGCTGAAGTTCTCGCCCTACATCTCCGATGCCGTGGTGATCGGCGACCGGCGCAAGTACCTTACCTGCCTGGTGATGATCGACCACGAGAATGTCGCGCAGTACGCGCAGGACCGCAGCGTCCCCTTCACCAACTATGCCTCGCTGTGCGCGACCACGGAGGTGCGGGCGCTCATCGCCGGGGAGATCGAGAAGGTCAATCGCGCGGTCGCCCGCGTCGAGTCGATCAAGGACTTCCGGCTGATCGACCGGCTGCTCACCGCCGAGGACGAGGAACTCACCCCCACCATGAAGCTCAAGCGTTCCTTCGTGAACACCCGGTACGCCGATCTGATCGAGGACATGTACTGAAACCGCGCGCAGCGACCGTCCGCGGACGGCGTGCGCTGAACACCTTTCCCAGCGCTCCATCAACCCACGGGCCATAACCGCCCGATCATCGACACACCAGGAGAAACTCATGGGTGCCTACCGCAGTGCTTCAATCCTCGCAGCGGCCCTGATCGGGCTGGCCCCGGGCGCGCAGGCCCAGGAGGTGGTCTGGAAGACGCAGGGGGTGACCAAGGACGAGATCGTCCTGGGCATCCATACCGATCTGTCCAGCGTGGCCGCCACATTCGGCGTGCCCTCCTCCAACGCCATCCGGATGCGGGTGGACGAGATCAACGCCGCAGGCGGCATCCATGGCCGCAAGATCCGCCTGGTGGTCGAGGACAACCAGTACCAGGTGCCACGCGCGGTGCAGGTGGCCAACAAGCTGATCAATTCCGACAAGGTGTTCGCGATCATCGGGGCGGCCGGCACGCCGATGAACAACGCGGTGCTGCCTGCGCAGCTCAAGGCGGGTGTGCCCAACCTGTTCCCGATCAGCTGGGCTCGCGGCATGGGGGAACCGGTCCATCCGCTGAAATTCGGCATCTACACCTCGTACCCCGACCAGATCCGGGGTGCGGTCAAGCACATGGTCGAGAAGAACGGCAAGAAGGCCGTCTGCGCGATGTACCAGGACACCGACTTCGGCCGCGAGATCTATCACGCGACCATCGCACAGCTGAAGTTCATGAACATGGATCTGGTGGCGGCCACCTCGCACCGCCCCACCGAGACCGACTTCACGGTGGCGATCAACAAGCTGCGCGACGCCAAGTGCGATCTGATCGCGATGGGCACGATCGTGCGCGACACGATCATCCCCTACACGACCGCCCGCAAGATCGGCTGGAACACGGTCGATTTCGTCGGTACCTCGGCGTCGTATGACCTCGCGATCTCCTCGGTGGAGGGCGGCGCCACTGACGGCTACATGACCGTGGGCTTCTTCGATGTGCCCTCCGAGAAAACCGCCTCGCCGGCGGCGGCAGCCTGGATGAAGCGCTATCGCGAGCGCTTCAACCTCGAGCCCACCATCCAGGCGGCGCTGGGATTCACCATGATGGACATCGTCGCGCAGGCGCTGCAGAAGGCCGGCAAGGATCTGACCACGCGTTCGCTGGTCAACGCTCTCGAGCAGGTGCGCAGCTACCAGGACGGCTTCGGCGGTCCGGAACAGAGCCTCGGCGCCGAGCAGCACTACACCTCGCGCGCATCGGTCCTCTACAAGGTGCAGGGTCGGCAGTGGGTCCGGGTCGGCCCGGTGCCCAAGCCCTGAGCCACGCCCATCCGAAGGAGTCTGCCTTGCAAGATCGCTCTGTCCTGATCACCGGCTCGGCCAGCGGCATCGGCCGCGCCGCCTGCGAGCGCTTCCTGAGCGCGGGTTGGCGGGTGGTGGCGGCCGACTACAACGCCAGTGCCGGCGAGGCGCTCGCCCGGGAGTGGTCGTCGGCGTTTCCCGCCACCGATGGCAGGCCCCGGATCCGCTTCGTGCGCGCCGATGTCAGCCTGGAAGCCGATGTCGAGGCCGCGGTGGCGGCTGCCCGGGAGCTCGGCGGCCGGCTCGACTGCGTCATCAACAATGCCGGCGTCGGTGGCGCGTTCGGACCCATCGACGAGATCTCGGTGGCCGATTTCGACTACACCTTCGCGGTGCTCATGCGCGGCGTGTTTCTCGGCACCAAGCACGCGGTCCGCGTGTTCAAGGCCCAGGGCGATGGCGGCTGCATCATCAACACCGGCTCGATCGCCGGCATCAGCGGCGGCAGCGGCCCGCAGACCTACTCGGCCGCGAAGGCGGCGGTGCTGAACTTCACCCGCGCCACCGCGCTCGAACTGGCGCCGCGGCGCATCCGGGTGAACAGCGTCTCACCGGGGGTGATCCGCACGCCGCTGTCCGAGTCCGGCAAGCAGGACGTGGGCGCCGCCATGGCGGGCTTCCAGCCCTGGCCTGGCACCGGGGAGCCCGACCACATCGCCCGGGTGATGGAATTTCTCGCCGGTGACGGTGCGGAGTTCATCACCGGCGAAAACATCGTGGTCGACGGTGGTCTGCTTGCGGGTGGCGCGCGGCTCGATGACCGGATCGGCGGCAACCCGGCCATGCGCAATCTGGTGGGTGTGAACCGGGGGTCCACCGGCGAGCGGCACGCCTGGCGCAAGCTCTGACCAGGCCAGGACCCTCGCCATCGCGCAGCCTCACCGGCCCCGCGACCCGGCTCAGTTCATGACCGTACCGCCGTCCACCGCAATGGTCTGGCCGGTCACGAAGCGCGAGTCATCCGAGAGCAGCCAGCGCACGGTGCCGGCCACATCGGCACTCTCCAGATTGCGGGTGATCGCCTGGCCGGCGGCGATGGTCTTGAGCGCGGTCTCGTGCTTTTCGCCAAAGAACTCGCGGGTGCCCTCGGTCTTCACCGCCGAGGGCGCGATCGCATTGACGCGGATGTTGGCGCGGCCGAGTTCGCGGGCAAGACCCCGGGTCAGGCCGATCACCGCCGCCTTCGAAGTGGTGTAGTGCAGCGCATAGGGCAGACCGTAGAGCGCCGCCAGTGAACTGATGTTCACGATGCTGCCCCCGCCGGCATCACGCATGCCGGCATAGACGGCCCGGCAGCAGTTCCAGATGCCTTTGACATTCACCGTCATGGCGGCGTCCCACTCGCCCTCGTCGATCTGATCGAAGCGCCCGCCCTTGAGGGTGGCGTAGAGCGCGGCATTGTTCACCAGCCCGTCGATGCGTCCGAAGGCCGCCAGCGCGGCGGCAGCCATCGCGTCCACCGAGGCGCGGTCAGCGACATCGACCGTGGCCGCGATGGCGCGCTCGCGACGGGCGCCGAGTGCCGCAAGCGTCTCCTCGCAGGAGGCCCGGTCGGCGGCGACCGCAAAGCCGCCCTGCTCGACCACATCGATCACATACTGGCGCCCGATGCCGCGTGCCGCACCAGTGACGATCACCACCTTGCCATTCAGCATGTCAGGCTCCGAACCCAGGCCGGCTGGCGCTGGAGAAAAAGGGAAATGGTTGCCGCACGATCATTCTATTCAGGTGTCATCAGACCGCGCATAAGCAAGTTCGTTTCCTGCATACGCGCGCCCCATCCGGCACGCGAGGGCCGGTGCTATATTCCACAAGACCCCGACACGCCCACGGCAGGCGCATCACCGTCGCCCGGCAGCATCCGGCGCACCCACCGCGGTCGGGCCCATCCGTTCATCTTCCCGGGAGCATCGTCATGACACTGCTTCGATCCCTGTTCGCGGCCGCAGCACTCGCCGCGGCCAGCGTCAGCGCCTTCGCGCAGGATCTTTTCGTCGGCTATCAGTTGCCCCTCACCGGCACGCAATCGCAATACGGCGAGGTCTTCCGCAATGCCGCCACCCTGCAGCTCGAGAAGTTCAACGCCGCCGGTGGCGTGGGCGGGCGCAAGGTCCAGATCGTCTACGAAGACTCCAAGTCCGATCCCAAGGAGGCGGTGAACATCGCCCGCAAGTTCGTCGACGACAAGCGCATCATCGCCGTGCTCGGCGACTTCGCCAGCGGCCCCTCGATGGCAGCCGGCGAGGTCTATGGCAAGGCAGGCATGCCCCAGCTGAGCCAGACCGCCTCGCATCCGGACTTTCTCAAGGTGTCGAACTGGCAGTTCCGCAACATCACCACCCAGGCGCAGGAAGGCCCCTTCAATGCGAAGTGGCTGCGCGACAGCGGCGTGAAGACCGTGGCGGTGATCGGCCTGCAGAACGACTGGGGCCTGTCGGCCACCGGGGAATTCACCAAGGCCTTCGAGGCGCTCGGCGGCAAGGTCACCAGCACCGAGCTGTTCAACCCGGGCGCGCGCGACTTCAAGGCCATCCTCACCAAGGTCTCGCAGGGCAAGCCCGAGGCGATCTACTTCGCGATGTTCTACGAGGAGG
Source organism: uncultured bacterium (assembly GCA_903934795.1). Lineage (GTDB taxonomy): Bacteria > Pseudomonadota > Gammaproteobacteria > Burkholderiales > Burkholderiaceae_E > Quisquiliibacterium. The sequence goes on from CAIZPE010000122.1 coordinate 16,759, forward strand.
GCGCACTCATCCTGCAGCAGGTCAGGCAGCTCAATGTCAACGCGCGTCTCTACTCGGCATCGCCCTTTTACGCACCCAAGCTGATCGAGCTTGCCGGCCCGGCAGCCGAGGGCGTGCTGCTGTCCACCACCTTTGTGGCCGAGAGCCCCTCGCCGGCAGTCAAGGCCTTCGTCGACGAATACAAGCGACGCTTCGGCAGCGACCCCAACCAGTTCGCCGCCCAGGCCTTCGACGCGGTCGGCATCATGCTCGACGCCCTCAAGCGCACGGGCCCCGGTGCCACGCGCGCCCAGATCCGCGATGCGCTGGCGGCCACCGCGAACTATCCGGGGGTGACCGGCAGCACCACCTTCGACAAGGCAACCCGCGAGCCGAACAAGACGCTGTCCAAGCTGCAGATCAAGGACGGCAGGTTCGTCAGCGCCCAGTAAGGCCGGCTCACCGATGGACGCAAGCGTCTGGCTGCAGCAGCTCGTCAACGGGCTGTCGATCGGCCTGGTCTATGCGCTGATGGCGATCGGCTTCACGCTGATCTTCGGCGTGCTGAATGTCGTCAACTTCGCCCACGGCGAGATCTACACCGTGGGTGCGTTCATCGGTCTGCTGGTGATCACCTGGCTGGCACCGCCGCTGTGGGTGGTGCTGCTGGTGGTGCTGGCCGGCGGCGGGCTGGCGGGCTGGCTGCTCGAGCGCATGGCATTCCGGCCCTTCCGGCGCTTCCGCGACGAGGCATCACTCAAGAGCAAGGCCATGCGCGAGGCCACGCTGCTGTCGTCGCTGGCGGTGTCGATCATCGTGCGCGAGGCGCTCGAGCTGCGATTTTCGGGCGAGATGCAGACCATCGCGCAGCGCTACCTGCTGCAGACGCCGATCCAGTTCGGGCCGGTCACCATCACCGACGGCAACCTGATCATCTTCGGGCTGTCGGCGCTGTCGCTGCTCGCGCTGCAGTTCGTGCTCTATCGCACCCGCATCGGCATGGGGATCCGCGCGGTGTCCAGCAACGTGCTCGGCGCGCAGTTCGTGGGCATCGACACCACCCGGGCGATCGTCGCCACCTTCGTGGTGGGCTCGGTGCTTGGTGCCATCGCCGGGATCATGGTCGGCCTCTATCAGGGCGCCATCTTCCCGCACATGGGGTTCGAGCCGGGCGTGAAGGCCTTCGTGGCCATGGTGATGGGCGGGCTCTCCAGCATTCCGGGCGCAGTAGCCTGCGCGCTGCTGCTCGGCGTCTCGGAGTCGGTGGCCACCCAGTTCTTCAGCGATGGCTGGAAGGCGCTGGTCTCCTACTCCTTCCTGCTGCTCACGCTCTGGTTCTTCCCCAACGGCATCTTCGGCACCCAGAAGGAGAAGATGTGAGCGCCCGGCTCAATCTCTGGCTGGGGCTGGCACTGGCCGCTCTGGTGGTCGGACTGATCGCATCGGGTTCGGGCTACTTCGTGCAGATCGCCATCACGACGATGATCTTCGTGATCCTCGCGGCCAGCCTCAACCTCATCACCGGCTCGGCGGGCCTGCTCAGCCTGGGGCACGCCGCCTTCTTCGGGGTGGGTGCCTACGTGGCCGCGCTGCTCGCCACCCGCTACGGCTGGTCGTTCTGGGCCACCCTGCCGGCCGCGGCCGTGGCCGCCGCGCTGGTGGGGGCGGTGGTGGCGATTCCCACCATGCGCCTGACCAGCATCTACTTCTCGGTGGCCACCCTGGGCATCGGCGAGATGATCTACGTCACCCTGCTCAACTGGGTGGGTCTCACCCGCGGACCGATGGGGATCCGATCGATCCCGAGCATCGAGCTCTTCGGCTGGAAGGGCATCGAGTGCCAGCTGGTGGTGACGGCCGCCGTCATGCTCGGCGTGCTATGGCTGGTGCACCGGCTGGTGCACTCCTACTACGGGAACTCGCTGCGCGCGCTTCGCGAGGACGACGCCTGCGCGGATGCCATGGGCATCGACACCGGGCGACTGAAACTGCAGAGCTTCGGGGTGGCCTGCGCCATGGCGGGCGCCGCCGGCGCCCTCTTCGCGCACACCACCGGCTACATCAGCCCTGACAGCTTCCGCTTCGGGGAATCGATCCTGGTGCTCTCGATGATCGTGGTGGGCGGCCTGGGCAGCCTTTACGGCAGCATCATCGGTGCGGTGATCCTTTCGGTGCTGCCCGAACTGCTGCGCGACCTCGGCAGCTACCGCATGATCGCAGTAGGTGTGGTGCTGTTCCTGTCGATCCTGTTCCTGCCGCGAGGGCTGGTGGGTGAGGTGTCCGCGCTCGATCTCATCCGGCGCCAGATTCGCCAGCGCCAGCAACGGCGCCCGGAGGCTGGCGCATGGTGAGCGACAACCCTCCCCTGCTTGCGCTGCGCGGGCTCACCCGCCGCTTCGGTGGCCTGATCGCCGTGCAGGATGTCGATGCCGACATCCACCGCGGCGAGCTGGTTGGCCTGATCGGCCCCAACGGCGCCGGCAAGACCACGCTGTTCAATCTCATCAGCGGGGTCACGGTCCCATCGGCCGGCACGGTCATGTTCGAGGGAAAGCCGCTGGCCGGGCTGCGTCCGTTCCAGGTCGCCAGGCTGGGCATCGGGCGCACCTTCCAGAACCTGCGCGTCTTCCCGAACATGACGGTGTTCGACAATGTCTCGGTTGGCGCGATCCGCGACTCGGGGCTGCGCGATGCGCTGCGCCCCGGCAGCCCCGCACATCTGCGCCAGATCGGCGAGGTCTCGCGCGAGATGCTCGCCAAGGTCGGACTGCTCGGACAGGCCGATGAGCTGGCCGCCAATCTCTCCTACGGCAAGCGCAAGATGCTCGAGATCGCTCGGGCGCTGGCCGGCCGTCCGAAGCTGCTCATCCTCGACGAGCCCGCCGCAGGCCTGAATGACAGCGAGACCCTGGAGCTCTCCCGATTCATCGAGCAGCTGCGCGCCGAGGGGCTGACCATCCTGCTGGTGGAACACGACATGGGCCTGGTGATGCGCATCTGCAGCCGCGTGATCGTGCTCGCCTTCGGGCGCAAGATCGCCGACGCCGCGCCTTCCGTGGTGCGGGCCGATCCGGCCGTGCTCGATGCCTATCTCGGCACCGGAGACGATAAATGAACGCGCCGGGAAGTGCCCTGAGCGTCGAGCGCCTGGTGGTCAGCATGGGTGCGCAGCAGATCCTGCATGAGGTGAGCGTGACCGTGCCCGAACGCGGCATCGTTACCGTGCTGGGTGCCAATGGCGTGGGCAAGACCACCCTGATGCGCACCGTCTCGGGGGTCTACCGGGCGAGCAGCGGTCGCGTGGTCTTCCATGGCCAGGACATCACCGCGCAAGCCTCGCACCGCATCGTCGCGCTGGGCCTGGCCCAGGCGCCCGAGGGGCGCCAGGTGTTCGCCTCGATGAGCGTGCGCGAGAACCTGCTGCTTGGCGGCGCGATGCTCGGCCGTGAAGACTTCGACGCCACCTTCGCGCAGGTGCTCGACCGATTCCCGGTGCTGCGCCAGCGGCTCGGGCAGCAGGCCGGTTCGCTCTCGGGTGGCGAGCAGCAGATGCTGTGCATCGGCCGGGCACTGATGAGCCGGCCCAGGCTGCTGCTGCTGGATGAACCCTCGCTCGGCCTGGCACCGAAGATCGTGCGCCAGATCTTCGAGCTGGTGACCAGCATCCGCGCGGCCGGCACCGCCATCCTGCTGGTCGAGCAGAATGTCCGCCAGGCGCTCAAGGTGGCCGATTACGGCTATGTCATGGAAGGCGGGCGCATCGTGCTGGAAGGCCCTGGCGCCGAGCTGCGAGACGACGCGCGGGTGCGCGACGCCTATCTCGGTGGCGCCTGACCCGGACGGAGGGCAGGCCATGCACAGGCTGCTGTTCGACTTTTCCGATCCGCGCGCGGTCGATGCCTGGCAGGCCATCGACGATCGGGTGATGGGCGGGGTGTCACGCAGCCGTCTGCGCACCGACCCGGGCGGTCACGCGGTGTTCGAGGGCGAGGTATCACTCGAACGCAATGGCGGCTTCGCCTCCGTGCGATGCACCCCGGGCGATCGCGGCCTGCGCGGCGCCACCCTGTGCGTGATCGAGGTGAGAGGCAGCGGGCAGCGTTTCCGGCTGAACCTGCTCACCGACGATCGCTTCGACAGCGTGAACTACCAGATCGGCTTCCAGGCTCCCACCCAGGGCTGGGAGACGCAGCGCCTGCCCCTGACGGACTTCCGGGCGAGCTTCCGGGGGCGCGAGGTGACAAACGCCCCGCCACTCGATCCGGCGGCCATCCGCCAGGTCGGACTGATGATCGCCGAGCGGCAGGCCGGACCGTTCATGCTGGCCATCCGGCACATCAGCCTGGTCTGAGCCAGCCGGGGTCAGCCCGCAACCGGACCGACCTCGGGGCGGCGGATGCGAAGGGCATCCGCAGCGACCCGGCAGTCCGCCATCAGCGGCTGTAGTTCTTCACCAGCGACTGGGCGTCCTCGAGCATGGCCCGCCCGTTCAGGCCGCGCTTGTTCATCTCGGCGACCCACTCGTCATCGAGATTGTCGGTGGCCTTCTTCCAGCGCTCCACCTCGGCAGCAGGGATCTGGGTGATGGTGTAGCCCGCGGTCTCGGCAAACACCTTGCGGCCGGGCACGTCATTGCCCTCCTGGGTGCTGCCCAGGAAGGCCGAGAGTTCGCGACCGGAGTTCTTGTCGATGACCGCCTTGAGATCGGGCGGCAGGGAGTCGTAGCGGGCCTTGTTCATCGGCACCACGAAGAAGGTGGTGTAGAGCGCCGGCGCGCCCCTGGGCGTCTCGGAGGCGAACTTCGTGAGCTCGTTGACCTTCAGACCGGGGGCGACCTCGTAGGGGATCACCGCGCCATCGATCACGCCCTTGGAGAGGGCCTCGGGCACCTGCGGCACCGGCATGCCCACCGGCGTGGCGCCCATGTTGGCCAGCATCTTGGTGACGGTGGCCGTGGGGCCGCGCATCTTGAGCCCGCGCAGATCCTCGATCCGGTTGATGGGTTTGTTCTTGGTGAAGATCACGCCCGGGCCGTGCACATGCACCGCCAGCAGCTTGATGTCCTTGTACTCGTCCATCGCGTGCTTCTGCACCCAGTCCCAGGCGGCGCGGCTGGTGGCACCGGCGTTGGTCATCATGAACGGGAGCTCGAACACCTGGCTGCGCACGAAGCGGTTGGCGGTGTAGCCCGCCACCGTCCAGACCACATCGGCCACGCCGTCCTTGGCCTGGTCGAAGAGCTGCGGCGGCGAGCCGCCAAGCTGCATGGCGGGGTAGATCTGGCAGTTCAGGCGGTTGCCCGAGTCCCTGGCGATGTTGTTGCACCAGGTCTGCAGCATGGTGGTGTGCTGGATCGACTGTGGGCCCAGGAAGTGATGGACCTTCAGCGTGATGGTCTGGGCGCCGGCAGCGCCGCTGGCCAGGGCCGCGCCCAGGGCGGTGATCGCGAGCAGGGTCTTCATCGGGGTGTCTCCTCGGAGGGTTGTGCGCGGAGATTACCGCGAGCGGTGCCATCTGTGGCGACCGAGTTCGCGTCTGGGCCGCGCCTGCCGCTTGCACTATGCTCGGGGAAAGCGCCCACCGCCCTCGCCCGGAGTCCGTCCGAATTGAGCATCCCCGCTTCCGAGACCCTGTCGAGCCAGTTTGCGAGCGAGCCGGTCTCGCGCCACTTCAGCGACGCTGCGCTGATCGCGGCCATGGCCCGCTTCGAGGCCGCACTCGCGCTGGCGCAGGCCGACACCGGCCTCGTGCCCTCGACCGCCGCGCAGGCGATCGCCCGGGTCTGTGCGCATCTGCCGCAGGACGCGACCCGCTCGGACAGCCTGTTCCGACCCGATCGCCTCGCCGTCGCCGCGCGCCGCGCAGGGACGCTGGCCATCCCGTTCGTGAAGGCGCTGACCGAGCAGGTCGCTGCCCAGGCGCCCGAGGCGGCACGCTGGGTGCACTTCGGCGCCACCAGCCAGGATGTGATCGACACCGCGCTCGTGCTGGCCATCGGGCCTGCCGGGAAGGCCCTGCTCGCGCAGACCGCCTGCATCGGCGACGCGCTGGCCGCGCTGGCCGATGCGCACCGCGCCCTGCCGATGGCCGGCCGCACCCTGCTGCAGCAGTCCACCCCGGTGTCCTTCGGCTGGAAGGCCGCCTGCTGGCTGTCGCCGCTGGCGCGCAACGCCCGCGGGCTTGCCGGCGCCCTGGAACAGGCCAGGGTGCTCCAGTTCGGCGGTGCGAGCGGGGTGCGCGGCGCCCTTGGCGGGCGCGGCGATGCGGTCGCCGCGGTGATGGCGACTCGTCTCGGCCTGACCGATCCGGGCATCAGCTGGCACGGCAGCCGCGATCGGATCGCCCGACTCGGCGCCGAGCTCGCGCTGATGGCGGGCGGCATGGCGCGCATCGGGCGCGACCTCGCGCTGCTCATGCAGACCGAGATCGGCGAGGCCTTCGAGCCCGCCGCCGAAGGCCGCGGCGGCTCATCGGCGATGCCGCACAAGCGCAATCCGGTGGCGGCCATGCTGGCGCTGCAGGCAGGCCTGCGCGCCCCGGGTCTGGCAGCCACCCTGCTGGCCTCGCAGGCCGGCGAGCATGAGCGCGGGCTGGGCACCTGGCAGTCCGACTGGTGGACGCTGGGCGCGCTGTTCGAGTGCGCGGGCAGCGCCAGCCAGTCCATGGCCGAGGCGCTGACCGGCCTTCGCCTGGCTCCCGAGGCGATGGCCGCCAACCTGGAACGCGGTGGCGGCTTCGTCTTCGCCGAGGCCGCCACGATCGCACTGGCCGAAGCCCTGGGCCGGCCCGCGGCCAAGGCCCTGATGGAGCGGCTGTGCACGCAAGCCATCGCGCGGGGCTGCCCGCTTGCCCAGGCGCTCGAGGAAGCGGTGCGTCATGACCCCGGGCTGGCGGACGCACTGCCGCCCGCGGTACGCGCGGGTCTTTTCGATCCGGTCGCTCAGCTCGGCGACGCGGGGTCGATGATCGACCATGTGCTGCGCGAGTGGCGCGATGCCCGGCCTGCCACGCAGACCTGAGCTTGAGCGCCCTGCGATCGTCTTACACTGGCGCCCTGCGCGCCATCCGCGCCGGAGATCGCCCATGCCCCCCGTTGCGCCCCGCATCGCCCCACGCGACTGGTCCAGCCAGCCGCCCTGGCTGCATGCCCCCTACCGATCGACCGCACTGCGCGCGCCGACCCGGCCGCTGCTGCCGATGGCCCAGTCGCTGTCGACGCTCACCCAGCCGGTCTATGGCCACGAGCATGTCGCCGCACTCGACCACGACCTGACCCGCAATGCGGTGAGCAATGGCGCCCCTCTGGGCGAGCGGATCATCCTCACCGGCCGGGTTGTCGACGAACGCGGCCGGCCGGTGCGCCACACCCTGGTCGAACTCTGGCAGTGCAATGCCGCCGGCCGCTATGTGCACCGGATCGATCAGCACGATGCGCCGCTCGACCCGAACTTTCTCGGCGCCGGGCGTACGCTCACCGATGCGGAAGGCCGCTACCGATTCCTCACCATCAAGCCTGGCGCTTATCCCTGGGGCAACCATCCGAATGCCTGGAGGCCCGCGCACATCCACCTCTCGCTCTTCGGCGAGCACTTCGCCAGTCGACTGGTCACGCAGATGTACTTCCCCGGCGATCCGCTGCTGGCGCTCGACCCGATCTACCAGAGCACCGGCGAAGGGGTGCGCGAGCGGCTGGTCTCGCGCTTTGACATCGGCGTAACCGAGCCGGGCTTCGCGCTCGGCTATGTCTTCGACATCGTGCTGCGCGGGCCGCTCGAAACCCCGATGGAGATGCCGCGATGAGCCAGCCCGCAAGCCTGGGCCAGACCCCGTCGCAGACCGTGGGCCCGTTCTTCGCCTACGGGCTGGTGCCCGCCCAGTACGGCTATGCCTTCAACAGCCTCTTCGGTCCGGTGCTCGCCGAGGCGCGCACCCCGGGCACGCCGATCGAACTGCGCGGCCGGGTACTCGATGGCCAGGGCGAGGCCGTCGGTGATGCCATGGTCGAGATCCTGCATGCCGATGCCCAGGGCCGCTACCCGGCCAGCCCGGCCGAGGTCGCGACCACGGGTTTTCGCGGCTTCGGACGCGCTGGCACCGGCACCCTGCCGGGCCACGAGTTCGCGTTTCGCACCATCAAGCCAGGGGTCACGGCCGACGGTCAGGCGCCGCACATCAATCTCATCCTGACGATGCGCGGGCTGCTCAACCATGCCTTCACCCGCCTGTGCTTCGACGACGAGCCGGCAGCCAATGCGCAGGATCCGGTGCTCGTCACGGTTCCCGAAGCCCGTCGTCACACCCTGATCGCGCGGCGCGACAACACCGCGGGCGGACTGGTCTATCGCTTCGACATCCGCATGCAGGGCGAGGCCGAGACCGTGTTCTTCGACCTCTGATCCCAAGCCCCCAGGAGACAAGCCCGATGCGTACCCAGGTCGCGATCATCGGCGCGGGCCCGGCCGGCCTGCTGCTCGGGCAGCTGCTCGCGCTCGGCGGCATCGACACGGTCATCCTCGAGCGCCACAGCCGCAGCCATGTGCTTGGCCGGATACGCGCCGGCGTGCTCGAGCAGGGCACGGTCGATGTGCTGCAGGAGGCCGGTGTGGGCGAGCGGCTGAAGGCGAAGGGCCTTCCGCACGAGGGTTTCGAGCTCGCCTTCGACGGCCAGCGCCATCGCATCGACCTGGCCGGTCTCACCGGCCGGCAGGTCACGGTCTACGGCCAGACCGAGGTCACCCGTGACCTGATGGACGCACGCGCCGCGGCTGGTCTGACCTCGATCTATCAGGCGAGCGAGGTGAGCCTGCATGACTTCGACGGGACCGCGCCACGGGTCCGCTGGCGCATGAAAGGACGCGTCCATGAACTGCGCTGCGACTACATCGCGGGCTGCGACGGTTTTCATGGCGTGTCGCGGGCCAGCGTGCCGGCAAGTGCGCTGCGCCTGTTCGAGCGGGTCTATCCCTTTGGCTGGCTGGGCGTGCTGTGCGACACCCCGCCGGTAGCCGAGGAACTGATCTACGCCAACCATCCCCGCGGCTTCGCGCTGTGCAGCATGCGCTCGCGCACCCGCAGCCGCTACTACCTGCAGTGCGATCTGACCGAGCGGGTGGAAGACTGGTCCGACGAGCGCTTCTTCGAGGAACTGCGGCGCCGGCTCGATGCGCCGGCGGCCGAACGCCTGATCACCGGCCCTTCCATCGAGAAGAGCATCGCGCCGCTGCGCAGCTTCGTGGCTGAACCCATGCGCTTCGGCCGCCTGTGCCTTGCCGGCGACGCTGCCCATATCGTGCCGCCTACCGGCGCGAAGGGCCTGAACCTCGCGGTGGCCGACGTCCGCACACTCGCGCGCGCCCTGCTCGCGCGCTATCGCGCCGGCAGCGAGACCGAGCTCGACGACTACTCCGCGAAGTGCCTGCGCCGGGTCTGGAAGACGGTGCGATTCTCCTGGTGGATGACCACACTGATGCACCGCTTCCCGGAAAGCAGCGAGTTCGGCCAGCGCATCCAGGAGGCCGAACTCGGCTACCTGGTCGGCTCGCGAGCCGCCTCGACGGCGCTTGCCGAGAACTATGTGGGTCTGCCCTTCGAGGACTGATGCAGACCCGAGCCCCCCGCGCGGCAGCCTGAGCGCATGAGCACCGCCCTCGTCTGGTTCAAACGCGATCTGCGGGTGAGCGACCATGCGCCGCTCGCCGCAGCGGCCCGGTGCGATGCCGCGCTCGCGGTGTTCATCATCGAGCCGGCATGGCTCGCCAGCCCGGAGTGCCATCCACGCCATGTGAGCTGGCTGCTGCAGAGTCTGGCGCCCCTGCGCGACGCGCTCGCGGCGCGCGGCCTGCCGCTGCTGGTGCGGGTGGGCGAGGCGGTGGCGGTGCTGGCCGACCTGCGGCAGCGCTTCGCCTACGAGCAGCTGCTCAGCCACGAGGAGACCGGCCCGGGCTGGTCCTATGAGCGCGACAAGGCGGTGGCACGCTGGTGCGCCGCGCAGGGCGTGCGCTGGACTGAATCCGCGCAGACCGGCGTGGTGCGTCGCCTGAAGGATCGCCGCGGCTGGGCCGGCCGCTGGCAGGCCCGCATGGGCGAGCCCTGCCTGCCGGCACCGGATCGGTTCCGGGCCGCGCCAGGCTTGGCGCCCGGCGACGCAACCCGGGCGCTGCCCACGCTGGCTGCACTGGGCGTCTCGCCGGCGCCCGACACGCCGGCCGCCGGTGAGCAAGCCGGGCAGGCGGTGCTGGCGAGCTTTCTCGCCGGCCGCGCTCTGGGCTATCGGCGCAATCTGTCCAGTCCGCTCAGCGCGCAGACCGGCTGCGGCCGGCTTTCGCCGCATCTTGCCTTTGGCACGCTGTCGATGCGGGCGGTGCATCAGGCCACCGAGGCCGCGATCCGCGCCACACCGGAGCGCGAACTCGCCTACGGCCTGCGCGGCTTCGCCAGCCGCCTGCGCTGGCATTGCCACTTCATGCAGAAACTCGAGGACGAGCCCGACATCGAGTGGCGCAACTTCGCGCGCAGCACCGACGGGCTGCGCCCCGGCGATGGCAGCCCGCTCGGCGCCCTTGACCAGGCGAAGCTGCAGGCCTGGTGCGAGGGCCGCACCGGCTTTCCGATGGTCGACGCCTGCATGCGCTCGCTGGTGGCCACCGGCTGGCTGAACTTCCGGATGCGCGCGATGCTGGTGAGTTTCGCGTCCTACCACCTGTGGCTGCACTGGCGCGAGCCGGGGCTCTTCCTCGCCCGGCAATTCCTCGACTTCGAGCCCGGCATCCACTGGAGCCAGATGCAGATGCAGTCCGGCACCACCGGCATCAACACCCTGCGCATCTACTCGCCGGCGCGGCAGGCCCAGGATCACGACCCGCAAGGCGAGTTCATCCGGCAGTGGGTGCCCGAGTTCGGCACGGCGGCCTATCCGGCACCGATCATCGACGAACGCAGCGCGCTCGCCTGCGCCAAGCAGGCGCTCTACGGTCTGCGCCGGACCGACCTCGCCCGTGACGAGGCCGATGCGATCCAGCAGCGGCATGGCTCGCGTCGCAGCGGACTGCCGCCGAGCGCGCAACGCAAGCGCCGCAGCCGTTCCGGCGAGAACACCGCAGCCGCGCCCGCCGGCCATGACCCGGCGGAAGGGCTCCAGGGCAGCCTGTTCTGAAACCTGGCGCGCGCCTGATCCATTCGGGTGTGCCGGCGAGCCACCCGCGTGCGGCAGGCACTACCATGGCGGTTCAACCCGGAGGAGACCATGCCCTACCAGACCTTCAGCCCCGCCGATGTCGCGCCCGCGCCGCCGCAGACCTGGTCGAACATCAAGCTGCACAGTAACGGGCATTTTCATGTCGCCGGCATCGCCGCCAGCGGGGACAGCATGTACGAACAGGCGCGCAACACCTTCACCACCATCCGCCGGCTGATCGAGGCGGCCGGTGGCTGCATGGACGACATCATGACCATGCAGATCTTCGTGACCAACCTTGACGAGAACACCGAGGTCTGGCGCGCGCGCCGCGAGTTCTTCACCGGCGACTTCCCGTGCTCCACGCTGATCCAGGCGCAACGGGTGGGTTCGCCCAAGGTGTATCCGCCGCACCGCATCGAGATCAACTGCAGCGGCTACATCGGCGGCAGCCGATAGTCCGCGGTGACGAACGACTACCGGGCCGCGCGTGTGGCCTTCCTGGCTGCCGCAGAGGCACTCGGGGCGCGACTCGACTCGCTTGCCCATCCGCAGTCCGGCCTGCAGGGCGAGGCCCTGGCCATGGACCTCGCCTGGCTCGGCCCGATCGATGCCCCCAGGGTGGTGCTCAGCCTGTCGGGTACGCATGGCGTCGAGGGCCTGCATGGCAGCGCCTGCCAGCTCGCCGCGCTGACACGGCCCGAGGCCGCGCGCCTGCCGCCGGGTACCGCGATCGCCTTCGTGCACGCCGTGAATCCCTGGGGCTTCTCCTGGCAGCGACGGGTCGATCACGAGAACATCGATGTCAACCGCAACTTCGTCGACTTCGCCGCACCTCCAGCGAATCCCGACTACGCGCAATTCCATGATGCGCTGCTGCCGTCGGACTGGAGCGCGGCCAGCGTGGCGCTGCTCGGGGCGAGCATCACCAGCGCGCAAGCAAGGCTCGGTGGGCGCGCGGTGGCCCGGGCGATCAGCGGTGGCCAGTACACCCATCCCGACGGGCTCTTTTTCGGCGGGCAAGCGCCCTGCTGGTCGCAGCAGACCATCCGCGCGCTCGCTGCCCGCCACCTCGCGCATGCCCGTGCGGTATGCGTGCTCGACCATCACACCGGCCTGGGGCCGAGCGGACACACCGAGCTGATCTGCCGCCACCCGCCGGGCTCGCACGAGCTCGGGCTGGCCAGAGCCTGGTGGGGCGAGGACGTGACCTCCCCGGCCTCGGGGGAATCAGCCTCCGAAGTGCTGGGCGGCAACCTGCGCGAGGCGGTGCACGCCTGGTGCCCGGCAGCGCGCGCGGTGGTGGCGATCGCGCTCGAGGTGGGCACACTGCCCATGCCCGAGGTGCTGACCGCGCTCGCCGCCGACAACTGGCTGCATCAGCGCGGCGATCCGCACTCGGCCCTGGGCGCCCGGATTCGTCGACAGGTCCGCGACGCGTTCTTCCTGGACGATGCCGCGTGGCAGCAACGCACCATCGCCCGCGCGCTCGTGGTGCTCGATCAGGCCATCGCCGGTCTGGCCCGAGACGCCTGAGTCAGTCGAGGCTGCCCACCAGCGAGGCGCGCTGCGAGACCTCGATGTGATTGCCGTCGGGGTCGCGCACGAAGGAGAAGCGCACGGTCTCGCCGAGCAGACGCGGCGGCGCGCCTTCTTCGCCGCCACGGGCGAGGATGCCGGCGTGCTCGGCCACACAGTCGCGCACCTGCACCGTGAGATAGCGCCAGCCGGGCGCGCGCCAGTCGGCGCTGCGAACCACCGGTCGCTCGTCGACCACGATCAGCAGCGTGTCGCCGCAACGGTAAACATCGGGCGCGGGCGAATCGAACTGCATCACCTCGCACCAGAAATGCCGATGGGCGCGGCGATCAGTCACCGCCAGCTCGATGGCGATGCCGACCACACCGGCCTCGCCCGGCGGCACGAGGCACACCCGATTGCCATCCGGATCGGCAAGCACCTGGCGCTGCGCCAGCCCTGCGCGGGCAATGCGCACGCCCGCGATACCGCCAGGCGCGGCCACCGGCAGCGGATCACGCGCATGGTTGACCTTGATGATGGAGCCGTTGGCATGGTGGCGCAGCTGCTGCATGCCGCCACCGAGCTTGCCGATATGGTCGAAGGCAAGGCCGACGGTGTTCTGCCAGAAGGCGAGCTGGGGCTCGCGCTGCCGGGTGAACAGACCCACATCCATGTGCGGCTTGGCGAGGTGCATGGGCGGGCCGGCGCTCAGGTGATCGCGGGGGCGTTGCTGCCCACGAAGCGGGTGCGCAGCTCGCGCTTGAGCACCTTGCCGGTGGCGTTGCGCGGGAGGGCGTCGATGATCGCGATGTCGGCGGGCACCTTGAAGCGCGCCAGTCGTTCGCTGCACCAGCCCACCACCGTCGCCTTGTCCAGGCTCTGGCCGGGCTTGAGCACCAGCACTGCCAGCCCCACCTCGCCCCACTTCTCGCTGGGCACGCCGATCACGGCGGCCTCGGCAACCTGCGGCAGCTGGTAGAGCGCGTTCTCGACCTCGGCCGGGTAGACGTTCTCACCACCGGAGATGTACATGTCCTTCCAGCGGTCGACGATGTAGACGAAGCCTTCGTCATCGGCACGCGCGGCGTCGCCGGTCTTGAGCCAGCGGCCGGAGAAGGCCGCGGCGGTGGCGTCGGGCCGGTTCCAGTAGCCGGGCGTGATGTTCGGCCCGGCCACCCAGAGTTCGCCCACCGCATTGGGCGGGCAGTCGTTGCCTTCGTCATCGACGATGCGCATCTCGGTGTGCATCAGCGCCTTGCCGGTGGAGCCGAGCTTGCGGATGGCATCGGCCGGGTCCAGGAAGATGCAGGCCGGGCTGGTCTCGGTCATGCCGAAGCCCTGCATGAGCGCCACCCCGCGTGCCGCCCAGGCCTGCAGGATGCTCAGCGCGCAGGGTGCGCCACCCACCCCGGCCATGCGCAGGCGCGACAGGTCGGTGGTGGCGAAGTCGGGGTGCTGGACCATGAACTGGTAGGGGGCCGGCACGCCGAAGAAGTGCGTGATGCCCTGTGCAGGATCACCAATCACCTCCAGCGCGCGCCCGGGGTCGAACGCCCGCATGATCACCACCGTGCCGCCGGCGTGCAGCACCGGATTGGAGTAGCAGTTCAGCCCGCCGGTGTGGAACAGCGGGAGCACCGAGAGGTGCACGGTATCGAGCCCGACAGCGCAGGGAATGCCGAGATTGACGCAGTTCCAGAAGTTCATCCCGTGGGTGATCATCGCGCCCTTCGGGTGACCGGTGGTTCCCGAGGTGTACATGATGGTCACCACATCGTCGTGGGTGAGGGCCACCGGCGCGACGGCTCTGCCACCCGCGGCAGCGAGCGCGGCCTCGTAGGGGTTGGCGGCCGGCGTGGCCGCCGCGCTGTCGACGCACAGCAGCGAGCGGATACCGCAGCGGCGCTGCAGTTCGGCGGCAGTCTCGGCGAAGGCGATGTCGTGGATCAGCAGCGCGGGCGAGCTGTCATTGAGGATGTACTCGAGCTCGGCGACGGTCAGCCGCCAGTTGAGCAGCACGGCAATGGCGCCTGTGCGGCCGCAGGCGAACTGCAGATCGAAATACTCGACGCCGTTGTGCGCGAGCAGCGCCACGCGCTCGCCGCGGCCGATGCCCAGGGAATCGAGGTGCGCAGCGAGCGCGTCGGCGCGCCTGTCGAGATCGCCATAGCTGAAGCGCCGGCCGGTGCTCAGTTCGCGGACCGCCTCCTTGCCACCGCGGTTGGCGCTGTGATGTCGCAGCCAGTCGTAGGCGGTGACCGAACCGCGTGAGGGCGGACGCGAGCTGCGCATCTGGGCGATCGCCTGCGGGTCGGGGGAGAAGGTGTCGGCCCCCGGAGGCTCGGCGGAAAGTCGGGCGTCTGACATGGCGCTATACCGAATGGGATTGAGAGTTGCGAAGCGCCGTATGGTACGACGCAGATCCGCCCGCGCGAATCTGCGCCGCTCGGGCAGGCCGGCCCCGCGAGAAGCCGCCACGCGGCTCAGGCACGCTCCCTGAACACCCCCATCGACTGCTGGCGCTTCACCGAGATCAAGGTGCCCATCGCCAGCTCGTCGGGGCCCAGACCGGTGTGATTGTCGGGCGTGAACGAGATCTTGCCGACCAGCGCGTCATAGCCCTTCACATTGTCCAGCGCCCGCTTGAGCTTGTCGGGCTCGAAGCTCTTCTCCTGCTCGATCACATGCTTGAGCAGGTGCAGGAAGTCGTAGTAGGGGCTCATCACCACCGCAGTTTCCATGCCCTTGACCTCGGGGTACTTCTCGAGCTTCTTCGCGAAGGCCAGCTGGCGCGCGCCGATGCCCTGCTTGTCGGTCCAGGTGAGCGCCTTGTAATGCGTGCCGGTGGCGCCCCGGATCGCGTCCATGGGCACCAGATCGAGCAGACGCTCGAAGAACAGGCCGTTGTGGCCGGCCACCTGCGGGTAGTACTTCTGCGTGTGCATGGCGTTGAAGGCCATGGCCGCATTGGGCGTGTTGGCGATCCAGGCGAGCACGCCGTCGGCACCGGCCTTGCGAAGGTTGCCCACATAGGAGTTGAGATCGGGCGCGCTGATCGGGTAGACCTCGCGTGCCACCGCGGTCAGTCCGCGCTTCTTGAGCGCCGCCACGCAGGCATTGCCCACCTGCTCGCCGAAGGCGGTGCTCTCCTGCAGGATGGCGATCTTCTTCAGCTTGAGCACATCGACCAGGTGACGGGTAGCCGCCTCGGCCTGGTGATCGGTGTTGTACGAGCACTGGTAGTGGTACGGGTACTTGCGGCCATCGCCGAGGTCGGCCGCGAACGCGTAGGTGGACTGGATGATCTTCGCCGGCGTGGTGAAGGCCAGCGAGGCGAGGGTCTGCGAGCTGCCGGTGGGCCCCACCAGGGCGCCCACGCCGGCGTCGGAGATCTTCTTCATGACGGTAGGCTGCTTGGCGGGCGAGGCCTCGTCGTCTTCCTCCTTGCGCACGATCGGCCGACCCAGGATACCCCCCGCCGCATTGATCTCCTCGATGGCGATCAGGCCACCCACATAGAGCGGCGCAAAGCTGGAGGCCAGGCGTCCGGTGCTGGGCCGCACCCAGCCCACGGTGAAGTTCTGCTGCTGCGCCATCAGCAGGGGCGCAGCGCCCATGCCCATCATGCCCACGCCGAGCTGGCCGGCACTCAGCAGGAACGCGCGACGATCAAGGCTGCCATCGGGCTGGATGCCGAAAGGCAGATGCGGACTCTTCTTCATGGTGGTCTCCTCTTGATGGTTTGACGTGAAGCGGGCTCCGGCGCCGAGGGGCGCTAGACCCCGAGATAGGCGTGCTTGATCAGGTCGCCGCCCTGCAGTTCCTCGGGCCGGCCGCTGCCCAGGATGCGGCCGCTGCGCAGCACATAGGCGACATCGGCCACCTCGAGCGCGCGCTCGACCAGCTGCTCGACCAGCACGATCGCCACGCCCTGGCTGCGCAGCTTCAGGATCACTTCCATCACCTGATCGACGATGATCGGTGCCAGCCCGAGCGAGGGCTCGTCGAGCATCAGCAGCTTTGGCGTGCGCAGCAGCGCCTGCGCGATGGCAAGCATCTGCTGCTGCCCGCCCGAGAGTGCGCCCGCGGCGATGTTCGGTCGCTCGGCGAGCATCGGAAAGGTGGCCAGGACCTCGTCGAGCCGGCGCTTCTCCTCGGCGCGGCTCAGGCGCGTGCCATACAGGCCGAGCTCGAGGTTGGACATCACGCTCTGCGTGCGAAACAGCCGTCGGCCCTCGGCCACATGGCTCAGGCCGGCATCGACGATCTGCCCCGGCGGACGTCCGACCAGGCTGCGCCCCTCGAACCGGATGCTGCCGGCCTCTACCGGCAGCAGGCCGGAAAGGGTCTTGAGCAAGGTGCTCTTACCTGCGCCATTGCCGCCAAGGATGGTGACGATCTGGCGATCGTGCACGGCGATGGAGACGCCTTCGAGGACCCGCACATGGCCGTAGCCACTGACGAGGTCAGTGACCTCGAGCAGCGGAGCGGCAGATGGCTGCGTGGCGGCGCTCATGACTTGCCCCCGTCGAGCGCGCGCTTGCCCATGTAGGCCGCCATCACGCTTTCGTCATTGAAGACCGCCTCCGGCGTGCCGGTGGCAAGGATGCGGCCACCATCGAGCACCGTGACGCTGCGCGCGAGATTCGCCACCAGTTCGAGGTGGTGTTCGACGATGATCACCGTGGTGCCCAGGCTGGCGATCTCGTGCACCAGCCGGGCCAGGCCGTCGAGCTCGTCCAGCGACAGCCCGGCCGCCGGTTCATCGAGCAGCAGCAGGCTGGGCCGCCCGACCAGCGCCCTGGCGATCTCCACCAGACGCTGCTGGCCGTGAGGCACCTCACCCGCGGGGTCATGCGCCCGCTTGTGCAGGCCCACGAACTGCAGGTAGCGCATCGCCTCGGCCTGCCGCGCCGCCGCCTCGCGTCGGGCCCCGGGCAGCCCGCAGGCGATGCTCGCGAGGCTGCTCTTCTCGTCGGAGAACGCGCCGAGCATCACATTCTCGAGCACATCGAGGTCGTGGATGAGCTTGGGGGTCTGGAAGGTGCGGCGCACCCCGATCCGCGCGATATGCCCGGCGTCGCGGCCGGCCACATCCTGGTCACCGATGGTGATCCGGCCGCCATCAATCGGGTAGTAGCCGCTGATCAGGTTGAGCAGGGTGGTCTTGCCCGAGCCGTTGGGCCCGACGATGGCGTGCACGCTGCCGGGCTGAAGGGAAAGCGACACATCGGAGAGCGCCGCGATGCCGCCAAAGCGCTTGGACACCGCGGAGACCTCGAGCGCCGCACCCTGGATGGCATGCAGGCTGGCGCCGGCTGCCGGCTCGTCGGTCACCGGGCCGGCACGGGCGGCGCGCCGCTTGCGCACCAGGTTCTCGATGCCCCCCGCCACGCCCGAGGGCGCGAACAGGATCAGCAGCAGCAGCGAGGTGCCGTAGATCAGCAGCCGCCAGTCGTGCAGCTCGGCCAGCAGCTCGGGCACGATGAAGAAGATCAGGGTGCCGACCAGCGCGCCATGCAGGCGGGCCATCCCGCCCAGCACGACCACCAGCAGGAAGAAGGTGGAGAGGTCGGTGGGGAAATCATCGGGTGTGATGACCGTCTTGTGCACAGCCATGAAGGTGCCGGCCAGACCGGCCAGACCGGCGCTGATCACGAAGGCCTGCATCTTCAGGCGCACCAGCGAGGCGCCCACGCCGCGCACCAGCACCGAGTGGTCGTGCAGCCCGAGCAGGGCGCGCCCGAAGCGGGAATGGATCAGATTGCGGACGCCCAGAAAGGCCAGCAGGCACACCGCCAGCAGGAACCAGTAGAGCTGGCCCTGGCTGAGGGTGTGGCCGAACACCACCGGCTTGGGCACGCCGACGATGCCCGCAAAGCCGTGGGTGAGCTCGCGCAGCTCGGTCAGCAGCCCGCCGATCACATTGGCGAAGCCGAGCGTGATCAGGGCGAAGTACCAGGTGGACAGGCGAAAGGCCGGCAGGGCCATGAGCGCGCCCGCCCCGGCGGTCAGGGCGATGGCGATCGGCGCGGCAAGCCAGAACGAGAGCTTGTGATCGACCATGCAGATCGCTGCGGCGTAGGCGCCGATGGCGAACAGCGCGCCATGCCCCAGCGAGATCTGCCCGCCATAGCCCGAGAGCAGATTCAGGCCGAGCGCCACCAGGAAGTAGATGGCGATCTGGGTGCCCAGGAAGAGCACGAATTCGCCACGCACCAGCAGGGGCAGCGTGCCGACCAAAACGACGAAGGCGAGGTAGGCGGGCAGCGGGCCGCGTCGCTGCAGTGCAGAGGCGACCATGTCAGACCACCCGCGCGGTGGTGGTGCCGATCAGCCCGGCAGGCTTGACCAGCAGGATGGCCAGCACCACCACGAAGGTGGCGGCATGCTGGTAGCCCGGCGCGAGCAGCGCCCCGCTCACCGCCTCGACGATGCCCAGCAGACATCCGGCCAGCACCGCCCCGCGCATGCTGCCTACTCCGCCCACGGCGACCGCCTCGAAACCCTTGATCACCAGCAGGGGACTGAGCGCCACCGAGGCATAGAGCATGGGCGCAGCCAGGATGCCGATGATGCCGGTGACCACGCCACCCACGACGAAGGAGAGCCACGACAGGCGGTTGGGATCGATGCCGCGCAACAGCGCCGCCTCGCGGTCCTCGGCGACCGCGTTGACCGCCTTGCCGGTGCGCCGGGTGTAGAAATAGCCGGTGGCCGCGACCATGGCCGCGGTGAACAGCACAACCATCACCTGATAGCCGCTGATCTCCAGCGGCCCGATCTGATGGAATTCGGTGGTGATCGGCGGCGGCGGCGGCACCGGCCGGGGATCGGGACCGAAGAGCTTGCCGGCAAGATCCTGCAGAATCAGCGACACCGACAGCGTGCTGATGATCCAGCCCACCCCATGCTTGCGTTTGACCATGGGCGCGATGGCGACGAAGTAGGTAAGCCACGCGATGCCCGCGGTGAGCATCATCGACAGGGCTGCGCACAGATACCAGGGCAGCGTGGTGGTGCCCAGCAGCGCGGCGCAGACCATCGCGCCGATCATGATCAGGTCGCCTTGCGCGAAATTGAAGGTGTTGGTTGGCCGATAGAGGATGTTCAGACTGATGCCGGCCAGCGCGTAGAGACAGCCCGCGACCAGCCCATGCAGGATGACGCTCGGATCCATCGGGATTCCTTCGGTGACGCCTTCGTGGGCTGGTGACGCCCCCGGGAATGCTCAGGGCTGCCACTCAGGGCTTGCGCGCAGCCTAGCGCCGCTCGCCCTGAAACGACAGGTGGCTGCAGTTCGAAAACCTGCCTGAGTGCAGGATTGCCTGCACCTGCCGGCAAGGCGCGGTCAGGGCACAGCGGCCTGAACGATCTCGAAGCCGAAACCGCCGTCCCCGCGGACAGTCACCCGGACCGCACGGACATCGCGGGCACCCGGCACGATCAGCCGGGTGACCTGCAACAACGGCTTGCCCTCGAGGGCGAACGGCTGGTCGACCCTGAATCGGTGGGTGTCCCCGTGGATGACGAGCACCGGCCTGTTCCAGTCCCGGGCCAGCGGCAGCAGGGTCTGGGCCACGCTGCGGATGAAACCGGAGCCCGGCGGGAAGTCGTCCCAGGGGCGGGCAGACTCGAACACATCGGCCTGGAAGGCGACGACCACGGCCACGGACTGGGCACGGCGGGCCGCCTCGAAGGTGGACGCGATCCAGGCGGCATTGGCAGCCTCGCGCGCGTCGAACTCGGCCAGGGCCCGCGGCTCGCGCGGATCGCGGTTGTTGTTGCTGCCGACGATGTGAACCGTGGCGAAGGTCACACCCGCATGCTGCCAGCGCTGGTTCTCGATGAAGGCGCCGAAGGCCGGCATCAGGACCGACTGGTTCTCCAGCATGATGGGCCTGGCGCCCAGCGAGCGACCCGCCACGAAGAAGCGCTTGCGCAGCGTCGCCAGCCGCTCGAGGGGATCAAAGCCACCGGCACTCGGGCGATGGCAGTCGGTCCACTCATTGTCGCCGGGGGTGTAGATGAGCGCTCCGGCGAAGCGCTGGAAGTTCTCCAGCTGGCGGGAAAACTCCTCGTCGCTGCAGGGCGTGGAGCCCGACTTGAAGTCGCCCACATGGATGGAGAACCCGGGCTGAACGGCATTGATCCGATCGATGAGGGCCCGGTACGGCGCCTGTGAGACTTCCGGCGGACCATAGGGCAGGTCGCCAAGCGCGACGAAGCGCAGGATCGCATCCCCGGACTGGGCATGCACGGGCAGGCAGAACAGCGCCATCGCGAGGAACAGGAATCGGGTCATGGCCGTGGTGGATCAGCGCAGGGGCTTGTACCGGGCGGAAAGGGGCGTGGGCGCGGCAGGCTGCTATCCTCGCCGAAGTCGACCGAGCGCAGCGGCCTGACGCACGCCCGGCGACTGGCTGGCCGCGCGTTCAAACGCAGTGCCTCCCCTCACCCGATTCGCCAAGACACCGACAGCATGATGCCACCGGCCCCCCTGGAGCGACTCGCCAGACTCTGCAGCATCATCGGCGGCCTGATCATGATCGCGCTGATGCTGATGACCTGCTACAGCGTGATCGGCCGCAATTTCTTCGGAAAGGCGCTGATCGGTGACTTCGAACTCACCGCCATCGGATCGGGCAGCGCCATCGCCTTCTTCATGCCGCTGTGCCAGCTGCGGCGGGGCAACATCATCGTCGACTTCTTCACCACCCGGTGCAGCGACCTCACCCGTCACCGGCTCGATCGGGCGGGTGATCTGCTGATGGCCGTCATCTTCCTGCTGATCGCCTGGCGCTGCGGCGTGGCTGCGCTCGGCGCCAAGGAGAACATGGGTGCATCGATGCTGCTCGGCTTCCCGGACTGGATCGTGCTGACCAGCATGTGCCTGCCGTTGGCGCTGGCCGGGGTGATCGCCGGCACGCAGGCCCTCGGCCAGCTCGCAGCCGACACGCAGGAGGCGCGATGAGTCCGGTCCAGCTCGCCCTGCTGATCTTCGGCCTGATGCTGGCCCTGATGGTGCTGCGTGTGCCCATCGCAGGCGCCATGTTCATCGCCGGCGCGGCCGGCTTCGTGCTGCAGTCGGGCCTCTCGCCCTTCATCAACTTCATCAACAACCTGGCCTTTGCGCGTCTGGCCAACTACGACCTCTCGGTGATTCCGCTGTTCATCCTGATGGGGCACTTCGCCACCCAGGGCGGCATCAGCAAGGCGCTGTTCCGCTTCGCCGCCGCGGTCATGGGCCGGTTCAAGGGTGGCCTGGCCATGAGCGCCGTGCTGGCCTGCGCGGCCTTCGGCGCAATCTGCGGCTCGTCGGTGGCCACGGCCGCCACGATCACCGGCGTGGCCCTGCCCGAGATGAAGCGCCATGGTTACTCCGGGCGGCTCTCCACCGGCACGCTGGCTGCCGGGGGCACGCTGGGCATCCTGATCCCGCCTTCGGTGCCACTGGTGATCTACGCCATCCTGACCGAGCAGAACATCGCGAAGCTGTTTGCGGCGGCGATGCTCCCCGGGGTCATCGCCATGACCGGCTACATGATCGCGATCGCGATCTATGTCCGCCTGGTGCCGGGTCACGCCCCGGAGCGCGAGGAAGTCGAGAAGCTCACCTTCGAGTCGCTCAAGGGCATCCTGCCCATCGCCACCATCTTCATCGTCGTCTTCGGTGGCATCTATGCCGGCTTCTTCACGCCGACCGAGGGTGCCGCGGTGGGCGCCACCTCCACCTTTCTGGCGGCGCTGCTCAAGGGCGAGCTGAACAAGGCGAAGTTCCTGGAATGCTTCCACGCCACGGCGCTGAGTTCGGCCATGATCTTCATGATCTTCATGGGCGCCGATGTGATGAACGCCGCCCTGGCGCGCACCCAGGTGCCAGCCCAGCTCGCCGAGATGGTGGTGAGCCTGAATCTGGCGCCGCTCATGGTGGTGGGCGGCATCCTGCTGCTCTATGTGGTGCTGGGTGCGGTGATGGACGAGCTGTCGATGCTGCTGCTCACCATCCCCATCTTCTTCCCCATCATCATGAAGCTGAACCTGGGGATGACCCCGGAACACACCGCAATCTGGTTCGGCATCATGGTGCTCATGACGGTGGGCTTCGGCATGCTCGCGCCCCCGGTGGGCCTGAATGTCTATGTGGTCAACGGCATGGCCAAGGACGTGCCGCTGAGCGAGAGCTACAAGGGCATCACGCCTTTCCTGATCAGCGATACCCTGCGCACCCTGCTGCTGCTGTTCTTTCCGGGCATCAGCCTGTACCTGATCCGGTATCTGACCTGAGCGCCGGCAGCGAGCGAGCCGCAGCACTGGCTGCCACACGGAGATCGCCACCATGAGAGCCCTGCTGAGCACCCTCCTGCTGGCCCTGATTCCGTTCGGAGCGGCGGCCATCGAAGAGCCCGACTACGAGGTCATCCAGCAGCTCGACGGTGCCGAGGTGCGGAAGTACGCGGCCTATGTGGTGGCGCAGGTCAGGGTCTCGGGCCCGGCCGAGCGCGCCGGCAACGAGGCCTTCCCCATCCTGGCCGGCTACATCTTCGGCAGGAACAAGGGTGCCCGCAAGCTCGAGATGACGGCACCCGTGACGCAGGCTGCCGTCCCCGTCCGCATGGACATGACAGCCCCGGTCACGCAGTCACCCTCCCCCGGCGGTTTCGTGGTGCAGTTCGTGCTGCCGAAAACCGTCACGCTGGCGTCGGCGCCCGAACCGCTCGACCCCCGTGTTGAGCTGCGGGAGATGCCCGGGAAACGGATCGCGGCAATCCGCTACTCGGGGTTCTGGACCCAGGACAATCACGACACGCATCTCGCCCGGCTCCGGGCCGCGCTCGGTGCGGCTCGTCTGCAGCCCGTGGGCGAACCGACCCTCGCGCGCTACAACCCGCCGTTCACCCCCTGGTTCCTGCGCCGCAACGAGATCTGGCTGGAGATCGAAGGCAGCACCGAGCCGGCAGCGGCCGGGTCCGGGAAGGGTCGCGATTGAAGTGCCAGGGGATGACCGCACGCCTCCTGGACGCAGCCTGAGACTCGCCGACTGAAGGAGGCCATCGTGCCCGTACGCATCATCGGAATGATCGGCGTCGATCCGCCGAAGGGGAACACCCTGCATGTGATCGCCGGCGGCATCTCGCCGGGCTTTCTGGCCGAGTTCGCGCAGGCTCATGAGGACGCCGGCTTCGACCTGGTGCTGGTGGGCTACTACTCGAGCTCGGCCGAAGGCTTCGGCGTGGCCGCCCATGCGGCAGCGCACACCCGGCGGCTGGGCTTTCTGATTGCCCACCGACCGGGCGTGCTGGTGCCCACGCTGGCCGCGCGCACGGTGTCCACCTTCGACGCGCTCTGGGGCGGGCGACTGGCGCTGCACATCATCGCCGGGGTCACCGACGAAGACATGCAGCGTGACGGCGACTTCACGCCCAAGGAGGAGCGCTATCAGCGCGCGACCGAATACCTCGCCGTGATGCGCAAGGTCTGGACCGCGCAGACGCCCTTCGACCATGAAGGGCGCTTCTACCGGTTCACCGATGTGCGCAGCGACGCGCGGCCGCTGCAAAAGCCCTATCCCCCGCTCTTCTTCGGCGGGTCGTCGGAGGGCGCGCTGGTCATGGGCGCGGCGCACTGCGATGTGTTCGCGATGTACGGCGAGCCGCTGGCCGAGACCGAGCAGCGCATGAACGACTTCCGCCGCCGCGTGGCCGCGCTGGGGCGCCCCGCACCGGGCTTCAACATGTCGTTTCGACCGATCATCGCGCCCACCGAGGGCGAGGCCTGGGACAAGGCCGCGAAGGTGCTGCAGGACCTGAAGGACGGTGGCGCGCTGCCCACCCGCGCGCTCGATGCCTCGGCCGAGCGGCTGGTGGACATCGCCTCGCGCGGCGACGTGCACGACGAGCGCCTGTGGATGCCGGTGGCAGCGCTCGCCGGCGGCCGCGGCAACTCCACCTGCCTGGTGGGCACCCCCGAGCAGGTGGCGCAGGCGATGCTGCGCTACTACCGCCTGGGGATCCACTCCTTCCTCATCCGCGGCTTCGATCCGGTGAACGACGTGACCGATTTCGGGCGGGAGCTGATTCCTCGGCTGCGGCTGGGGGCGCGAGAGGTGGATGCGACGATGGGATCGAGAGCATGAAACATTCGATCACCCAGCACAGCTTCACCTCGTCCCGTCACACCACGGCCTATCTCGCCTGCGGCGCCAAAGCCGCGCCACTGATGATCTTCGTGCACGGCTGGCCCGAGCTTTCGCTCTCGTGGCGCCATCAGCTCCCGGTCTTCGCCAACCTGGGCTTTCGCTGCATCGCGCCCGACATGCGCGGCTATGGCCGATCGAGCACCTACCAGCGCCACGAAGACTACGCGCAGTCGCTGATCGTCACCGACATGCTCGAGTTGCTGGCATCGCTCGGCCGCGAGCGCGCGGTCTGGATCGGTCACGACTGGGGCGGCCCCGTCGTCTGGAACATCGCCTCGCATCATCCGGAGGCCTGTGTCGGTGTCGCAAGCCTGTGCGTGCCCTACCTCGCCGACGGATTCAGCGTCGTCAATCTCGCGCCGCTGGTCGATCGCCGGCTCTATCCCGAGAACCGCTACCCCGTCGGCCAGTGGGACTATCAGCTCTTCTACGAGGAAAGCTTCGACACCGCCCGCAAGGGTTTCGAGGCGAACATCCGGAATGTGGTGAAGGCGCTGTTCCGCAAGGGCGATCCGAACGCGGTCGGCCAGCCGAGCCGGCTGGCGTCGGTGCGACAGGCAGGCGGATGGTTTGGCGCAGGCGCCTGTCCGGATGTGCCGCGCGACCCGGATGTCATCACCGAAGCCGATCTCGATGCCTACACCGAGGCGCTGACGCGCAACGGCTTCTTCGGACCCGACTCCTGGTACATGAACGGCCCCGCCAATGTCGCCTACGCGCGGACATCGAAGAACGGCGGCAAGCTCAGCATGCCGGTGCTGTTCCTCCACGGCGCCTATGACACCACCTGCGAGACGCTGCAATCGGCCCTCGCCGAGCCGATGCGCCGCGACTGCGCGGACCTCACCGAGGTCGTCGTCCGGTCCGGTCACTGGATGGCCCAGGAGCAGCCGGTCGCGGTCAACGCGGCGCTGGCGAAATGGCTGGCGGCTCGATTGCCGGCTTACTGGGAAGACGCGCCCTCGGCCCGACCATCGGAAGGGAATCCACCGGCATGAGCAAGATCGAGACCGACTACCTGATCGCGGGCGCCGGGGCCGTTGGCCTGGCCTTCGCCGACACGCTGCTCAGCGAGACCGATGCGGACATCGTCATCGTCGATCGGCACGGGCTGCCCGGGGGCCACTGGAACGACGCGTATCCGTTCGTGGCCCTGCACCAGCCCTCGGCCTTCTATGGTGTGGCCTCGATGCCGCTGGGCTCAGACCGGGTCGATGCCGGTGGCCTGAACGACGGCTTCCTGGAACTGGCTACGGGCGCCGAGGTCAGCGCGTATTTCCAGCGGGTGATGCGCGAGCGCCTGCTGGCCAGCGGCCGGGTTCGCTATTACCCCCTGTCCGAACTCGAGCCCGGAACCGACGGCGGCAGCCACCGGCTGCGCTCCCTGCTCTCGGGTCAGCAGACCACCGTGCAGGTGCGGCGACGGCTGGTGGATGCGACCTACTACGGGACCACGGTGCCCTCCACCCATCGGCCCGCCTTCCCGGTGGCCGACGGCGCATGGCTGGTCACGCCCAACGACCTGCCGCAGTTGTGGAAGCAGTCGAACCGCCTGCCCTCGAATTTCATCCTCCTGGGCGCCGGAAAGACGGCCATGGATGCGGGTGTCTACCTGCTGCAGAGCGGCGCACCGCCCGATCGTATCCAGTGGGTAAGACCCCGAGACAGCTGGATGCTCAATCGCCGTGGCACGCAACCGCTGATGGCCTTCCTGGAGGAAGTCATCGCAGGCCAGGCGCTGCAGATGGAAGCCCTGCTGTCGGCCACCGATGCCAACGGCTGGTTCGACCAGCTCGAGCAAGGCGGCCAGATGCTGCGGCTCGACCACGCGGTGCGGCCGACGATGTTCCACTACGCGACCATCTCCACGGGCGAGATCGCGCTGCTGCAGCAGATCACCCGTGTGCTGCGACACGGGCCGGTGAAGGCGATCGAACCTGAGGCGCTGGTGTTTGCCGATGCCCGCGTCACGGTGCCGAAAGACAGCCTCTTCATCGACTGCACGGCCCGCGCCGTGACCCGCCGCCCGCCGGTGCCGGTGTATCAGCCACAGCGCATCGTGCTTCAGATGACCCGCATCCCACAGCCCGCGTTCAGCGCCGCGCTGGCGGCATGGCTGGAAGCGCATGGCGACAACGACCCCGCACGCAACGCGATGAGCATCCCCGTGCCGCTGCCCGACAGCGTGGACGATGTGCCGCGCGCCACCATCGTCAACCTGATGAACCAGGGCCGCTGGAACCAGGACCCGCGACTGCGGGCCTGGATACGGGCGTGTCGGCTGGACGGGTTCAGCAAGCTGATCGCCTCGGTCGATCCCGCTGATGCGGCAAAGATGGCCGCGCTCGGCCGGCTTCGTCGGGCGGCAGAGGGCCTGCCGACGGCCGCAGCCCGCTGGATGCGCTGAGACGAGATCCAAGGAACGACCCACTGGCCTGGCTCGAGGAGAAAATGATGACGCTACGCACCTTGGCCGCCGCGGCCCTCGTCTCGGCAGTCGCCCTTTCAACGCCCCACGCCTGGGCACAGGACGCCGTGGTCTACCACATCGACGACGCCGCCACGCAGGGCCTGAAAGGCTTGCGCAATGTGCGCAACCATGTCGACACCGACCCCTCGGCCCGCATCACCGTGGTCACGCACGCCAACGGCGTGGACATGCTGATCGACGGCGAGAAACACGCGGGCGGTACCGAGTACGCGCCACTGGTGGCGGCGCTGCGCGCGCGAGGGGTGCGCTTCGAGATCTGCGAGATCACGCTGCGTAACCGCAACCTGAAGAAGGAACAGTTCATCCAGGAAGCCGAGTTCACGCCCTCGGGCGTGGTGCGCATCGCGAAACTGCAGAAGGAAGGCGCGGCCTACATCAAGCCCTGAGAGCAACCGAGGTACCGGGCACGTCCTGGTACCTGTCGCGCTCGAAGCCCGAGCATTGCGGGCAGCAGTCGTCGCAAACGCCGAGGCCTCGTCATCCGGTGGCATCCGATCGGGCTGCAGAGCGCCGCCGCGCGCTCAGGATCACGCCCAGGGTCGTCAGGTGCAGCGCTGCGATAACGAGGTTGCTGATCACCACCGGGTTCACGAAGCTGCCCACGGTGAATGGAGTGGTCAACTTGTAGAGCACCTGAACCAGCAGCAAGGGCGCTACGAGCATGGGCTCCCGCGTGAACAGCAAGCCCAGCGAAACGACCAGTATTGCGCTGTACACCGACAAGAGAATGCCTCTTGCCGCACTGACGGTACCGTACACATCGCCGACCCAGGAAGCATCCACGAGCAGACCGACACAGACCGGGATGAGCACCACCACGTTGACCAGAAGAGAGGCCATCGTCATCTTCTGCATTCGAGCGGCCTCTTGAAGTGGCACGAAACGCCTGCATCCGCAGATGCGGGCGCAGGCGTTTGACGGGGCGTTAAGGGCTGCAGCACCAACTCGATCATGCCCCATAGTGAACCGACCCGGGGCGATTCAGTGCTGTCGTTCATGGACTTCCCCAAGGAGCACCGGGTGAAGATCCACAGCACGAACGTGCTCGAGCGTCTGAACGGCGAGATCAAGCGAAGATCCGACGTGGTCGGCATATTCCCGAA
>CAIZPE010000123.1 GCA_903934795.1 uncultured bacterium
CGCTGGTGCCGGCCGCGTGCGCGGCGGTCTCGGGCGCGACCACGCCCAAGAACTCGCCCGTTCCGAAGCGCGCGCCATTGGGCGAGAAGCGCGTGGCCATGCCGGAGCGCATGAACGAGGCCGGCGTGGCGCCGCCGGGGGTGATGCCCATCCAGCAGCCGATCAGGGTGCCGCGGATCGCGGTGGCCCAGTAGCGCGGCAGCTTTTTCCAGGTGTCGAGAACCACCCGCGCGTTGATGCCCGAGCGCCCGCCTTTGAACGCGAGGCCTTCCTCCATGGTGACGAGGATCTCGCCCACGCCGAACAGGCCGATCACCGCCACCAGGAAGTCGAAACCGCGCAGCAGCTCCTGCTGGCCGAAGGTGAGGCGCAACTGGCCGGTGACGGTGTCCATGCCCACCGCACCCAGCGCGAAGCCGAGCATCATGGCCGCGATGGTCTTGTAGGCCTTGTTGCCGCTCATGCCCACGAAGCTGCAGAAGGTGAGGAACTGCACCGCGAAGAACTCCGCCGGGCCGAACTTCAGCGCGAACTTCGCCACCACCGGCGCCAGGAAGGTGACCATCAGCACCGAGAGCAGCGCGCCGAAGAACGACGAGGTGAAGGCGGCGGTCAGCGCCTCGCCGGCGCGGCCCTGCTGGGCAAGCGGATAGCCGTCGAAGGTGGTGGCCACCGACCAGGGTTCGCCCGGGATGTTGAACAGGATCGAGGTGATCGCCCCGCCGAACAGCGCGCCCCAGTAGATGCACGAGAGCATGATGATCGCGCTGGCCGGCGGCATGGTGAAGGTGAGCGGCAGCAGGATCGCCACGCCGTTGGCGCCGCCCAGGCCGGGCAGCACGCCGATCAGCACGCCCAGCACGATGCCCAGCAGCATGAATCCGAAGTTCTGCAGCGACAGCGCGACCGAGAAGCCGTGCATCAGGTTGCCGAGGTCTTCCATGGCTCAGAACCCCAGCAGTCGTTCGATCGGGCCCTTGGGCAGGGACACCAGGAACCAGCGCTCGAAGAGCATGAACAGCAGCAGCGGCACGCCCACCGAGACCGCGCCCGTGAGCGGCCAGCCGAAGCGGCCATGGCGGCGCATGAAATAGCCGATGAACAGCGCCGAGGAGACATAGATGCCCACGCCATAGATGGCCGCGACATAGATCGCCGTGGGCACGAACACCTGGGCCACCCGGCCGAGCTGCTCGCGGCTGGCGAAGGCCTCGCCGGCGCCGATGCCGGCACGAAGCGCATCGACCACGCCGACCATCGCGGCGGCTGCCAGCGCCAGGCCGATGTAGAAAGGGAAGTAGCCGGCCTGCGGCCCGTCGTCGGCCCAGCCCGCGCCGATGCGGTGGCTGTCCACCGCGACCACCACCCCAACCGCCAGGAAGAACAGCGAGGTGATCAGCTCGACCTGCGTGTGCCGCAGGCGTGAGGGGGTTTCATCCCCCGTGGGATGGGACATGGTGGCGCTCCGCTCTCGGGTCTACTTGGCCAGGAAGCCGGCTTCCTGCATCAGGCCCTTGTGGAGCGCCTCGGCCTTGACCAGCCAGTCGTTGAACTCCTTGCCGGTCATGAAACTGTCCTTGAACGCACCCTTCTCGACAAACTCCTTCCAGTCGGGGGTGGCGCGCACCTTGCGGAACAGGTCGATGTAGAAGTTGACCTGCTCGGGCGTGACGCCCGGGGGCATGAAGATGCCGCGCAGCATCAGGTAATCGACATCGACGCCGGCCTCCTTGCAGGAGACGATGTCGTTCCACGACTGGGTGTCGGTGACCTTGGCCTTGAAGGGCATGCGCTCGTCGTCGAGCACGCACAACGGGCGCAGCTTGCCGGCACGCCAGTGGGCCACTGCCTCGATCGGGTTGTTCACGGTGGAGTTGACATGCTTGCCCACCAGCTGCACCGCCACATCGCCGCCGCCCTTGAAGGGCACATAGATGAACTTGCGGCCGGCGACCTTCTCGAGCGCGACCGTGATGATCTGGTCTTCCTGGCGCGAACCGGTCCCGGCCATCTTGAAGGTGGCTGGCGGGGCGGCCTTGACCGCGTCGAGGTATTCGCGGGCGGTCTTGTAGGGCGACTCGGCATTGACCCACAGCACGAACTGGTCGAGCGCGAGCATCGACACCGGGGTCATGTCCTTCCAGTTGAACGGCACGCCGGTGCCCAGGGGCGTGGTGAACAGGTTGGACAGGGTGATGACGATCTTGTGCGGATCGCCCTTGGCCGACTTGACCTCGAGGAAGCCCTCGGCCCCGGCGCCGCCCGCCTTGTTGACCACGACCAGCGGCTGCTTCATGAGGGAGTGCTTGCTGATGACGCCCTGCAGGAAGCGCGCCATCTGGTCGGCACCGCCCCCGGTGCCGGCCGGCACCACGAACTCCACCGGCTTGGTGGGTTCCCAGGCTGCTGTTGCGTTCAATGAAACCGCAAGACCGGCTGCGAGCGCCAGCCCTCTCGCAGCGCGTTGCAGGCCAAGGGAGACAGCCGCAGGGAAGAGCGTTGATTGTTTTAGCATTTGAAACTTTGCCTGGAAGTTGATCGGTATCGTCGGTCGCGGATGGTACTGGCAAGGCCTCCCCGTAGAATCAAAGGTTTGGCCAATTAGTCGGGGATTTCCAGATGCCGCAAGCAAGCACCCTCGTGGAACTGATGTCGGCAGGCGCCGACGATGCCATCGCCCTCACCGCGCCCGGGGTCGCGGGTCTGAGCTTCGCGGCGCTGCGCGCCCAGGTGCATGACACCGTGGCCGCGCTCAATGCCATGGGCATCGGCCGTGGCGATCGCGTGGCGATCGTGCTCAACAACGGCCCCGAGATGGCCACCGCCTTCATCTCGGTGGCGGCTGGCGCGGCCTCGGCGCCGCTCAATCCGGCGTATCGCGCCGACGAGTTCGAGTTCTACCTCTCGGACCTGAACGCGCGCGGCCTGATCGTGGAGGCCGGCAGCACCTCGCCCGCGGTGGAGGTGGCGCGCAAGCTCGGCGTGCGCATCATCGAGCTGCAGCCGCGGCGCGAAGCAGGCGCCGGCGCGTTCACGCTCGCGGCCGGTCCGGCGGGCACGCCGGCCCAGCCCGGCATGGCGCAGCCCGACGATGTGGCGCTGGTGCTGCACACCTCGGGCACCACCTCGCGCCCGAAGATCGTGCCGCTCACCCAGCGCAATGTCTGCGCCTCGGCACGCAACATCCGTGGCTTCCTGTCGCTCACCGCCGAAGACCGCGGCCTGAACATCATGCCGCTCTTCCACATCCATGGCCTGATCGCCGGCATCCTCGCGCCGCTGTCGGCGGGCGGTCAGGTGTGCTGCACGCCGGGCTTCAATGCCCTGAAGTTCTTCGCCTGGATGGAGGAGTCGCGGCCCACCTGGTACACCGCCGTGCCCACCATGCACCAGACCATCCTCAGCCGCGCGGCGAACAACCGCGCGGTGATCGAGGCCAACCCGCTGCGCTTCATCCGCTCCTCGTCGTCGGCCATGCCCACGCAGGTGATCCGCGAGATCGAGCAGGTGTTCGGCGCGCCGCTGGTCGAGTCCTACGGCATGACCGAGGCGGCCCACCAGATGGCAGCCAACCCGCTGCCTCCGCGCGAGCGCAAGCCCGGCTCGGTGGGCATCGCCGCCGGCCCCGAGATGGCGATCATGGATCTGGACGGCCGCCTGCTGCCCCCGGGCGAGACCGGCGAGATCGTGATCCGTGGCGAGAACGTCACCCTGGGCTACGAGAGCAACCCCAAGGCCAATGCCGAGGCCTTCACCCACGGCTGGTTCCGCACCGGCGACCAGGGCGTGATGGATGCCGAGGGCTACTTCACCATCACCGGGCGTCTCAAGGAGATCATCAACCGCGGCGGCGAGAAGGTCTCGCCGCGCGAGGTCGACGAGGTGCTGATGGACCATCCCGCGGTCGCCCAGGTGGTCACCTTCGCGATCCCGCACGACAAGCTCGGCGAGGAGGTGGGCGCCGCGGTGGTGCTGCGCGAGGGCGCAGCCCTGGCCGAGAAGGAGCTGCGCGAGTTTGCCGCCAAGCGGCTGGCCGACTTCAAGGTGCCGCGCAAGGTGGTGTTTCTGGAGGAGATCCCCAAGGGCGCCACCGGCAAGCTGCAGCGCATCGGCCTGGCGGCCAAGCTCGGCCTGGCCTGACCCGCCGCCGGCAGCGGCGGGCATGCGGGCTTGCGCTGCCCGCTGATCGTCGCGCGAGCAGCCGCTGGCACCCGCGCATCGCGCCCGCCGATCCTGGCGCGCGGGGTCAGCAGGCCGGCTGCGCCAGCAGCGCCTCGATCAGCTGCCAGTGGGCATCGGACACCGGCGTGATCGACAGCCGGTTACCCCGGCGCAGCACCAGCAGATCGGCCAGTCCGGGGTGGGCACGCAGCTCGGCCAGCGACAGCAGCCGGGTGCGGCGCAGGGCCTGCACATCACGCAGCAGCCAGCGCGGCGCGTGCACCTGCGCGGTGGGGTCATACCAGGGCGAGGCGGGGTCGAACTGGGTGGGATCGGGGCGGCACTCGGAGGCGATGCGCGCGATGCCGGCGATGCCCGGCTGCGGACAACTGGAGTGGTAGAAGAGCACCGGGTCTCCCACCTGCATGGCATCGCGCAGGAAGTTGCGCGCCTGATGGTTGCGCACGCCGGTCCAGGGCACGGTGGCGTCGGGTGCGGCGAGCGCGTCGTCGATGGAGCAGTCCGAGGGCTCGGACTTCATCAGCCAGCGGGCCATGGTGAACGCGGGTGTGCTGGTGATGGTGGAAGAAGGTGCCCCGCCTGTGCCGGTAGACCGGCATCCTGAACCATGAGGCTCAGGTCGGCCGCAGCGGGCATCACATCAGGTTCATCCGACGGGGGACGAGCTCAACAGCGACGCGCCATTCGCCACGGCCTGGTACGACACATTGGTTCAAGGAATGTAAGGCCTTGTCGGACACCGCAGGGCAGCACACATTGTAGCCCCGGATGCGGCGCCCGCCGTGCCGCCGGTCAGAAGAGCGACTCCTGGCGGCGGATCTCGGCCTCGAGGGCCTCGTTCACGGCGCGCAGGCGTCGCGCGCTGTCGGGCCCGGGCGCGGCGGGCTGGCGGGCGAGGATGAGCTGCTCGGCAAGCTGCAGTGCCGCGCCGATGGCGATGCGGTCGAGGTGGGTGAGCCGGTTCTCGTCGCGCACCGTGCGCATGGTCTGGTCGACCAGCGCGGCGGCCTCGATCAGGCGGGGCTTTTCGTCGGGGCCGACCGCAAGACGGTAGTCGCGGTCGAGGATGCGCACATCGATCTGTTCCATGTCATTCCTGCGGGGCGGCATCGGGAAGCCGCCCCAGCGCGCTGCGCACCTGCGCCCTGGCTTCGTCCATGCGCTGGCGCAGGGTCTGCTGCGCGAGGCGGGCGTCCTCGAGCGCCTGGCGCAGCTGGCGGTTTTCGTCGGCGAGCCGCTGGCTGCCGGCGATCAGCTGCTGGATCTGGCCTTCCAGCCGGTCGAGTTCGGGGTCCATGCGCCGATGGTAGGCAGGGTGGTGAGGGGGGTCAAGCGCGGGCCTGCGGTAGCATCGCCCGATGGTTGAGCGCTTCTTGTGCCGCGGGCTGCGCGGCGCCTTCCTTGCGTGCGTGATGGCGGTCGCGGCGGGCCTCGCCCTGCTGTCCCTGCCTGCGGCCGCGCAGGGTACGCGGGTGGAGGCGGTGGAGGTGGCGCTGGTGGCGCGCGATGCCGCGGCGGTGGCCGGGCGGCCGCTGCAGGTGGCCCTGCGCATCCGCCACGATCCGCACTGGCACAGCTACTGGCGCAATCCCGGCGACTCCGGCCTGCCCACGCGGCTCGAGTGGCGTCTGCCGCCGGGCTGGCAGGCCGGCGAGATCCGCTGGCCGGCGCCGCAGCGGGTGCTGATCGGCCCGCTCGCCAACTTTGTCTACGAAGATGAGGTCCTGCTGCCGGTGAGCCTGAGCGTCCCGGCGCAGGCCGCCGGGCAGGTCACCCTGCAGGCTCAGGCCCATTGGCTGATGTGCCGCGATGTCTGCATCCCTGGCGAGGCCAGCCTGTCGCTGTCGCTCCCGGTGCAGGCCGCGGGCGAGCCGCCCGCCTCGCCGCACCGCGCGGCCATCGATGCCACGCTGGCCGCGCTGCCGGTGTCGCCGCTGCCGGCGCAGGCCCTGCTGGCCGAGGGGCGGCTGTCGCTGCGCCTGGCGGCCGCGGCACTCGGGCGGGCCGAGTTTTTCCCTTACGAGGAAGGCAAGCTGCAGGCGGCGGCGCCCCAGCGGCTCATGCGTCTGCCCGATGGCAGCCACCGGCTCGACATCGCGCTTGCCGAGCCCGTGCAGGGCGAGGCCTTGTCCCTCTCGACCACGCCCCGTGCGCTGGGTGTCATCCGCCTCGATGACCGGGTGAGCGAGGTGGTGGCGGTGGCCGCGAGCGGTCCCATGCCTGTTGGCGAACCGGTGAGCGAGGCGCTCGGCCGGCAGCTGCTGCCCGCGGCGGGCCGAGCGGGCGGTGGCGGGCTCATCGCGCCGAGCGGCCCGCAGGCTGCCGCAAAGTCGGCCGTTTCGGGCCCGGGTTCGCTGTGGCTTGCCTTGCTGTTCGGCGCGCTGGGCGGGCTCATCCTCAACCTCATGCCCTGCGTGTTCCCGGTGGTCGGGCTCAAGGTGATGGGGTTCGTGGGGCATGGCCCCGCGCAGGCGCGCCGGGCGGCGATCGCCTTCGCCCTTGGCGTGCTTGCCACCTTCCTCGGGCTGGCCGGACTGCTGCTGGCGCTGCGTGCGGCCGGGCAGGCGGTGGGCTGGGGCTTTCAGCTGCAGTCGCCGGTGTTCGTGGCGCTGCTCGCGCTGCTCTTCGTGCTGATCGCGCTCAATTTCGCCGGCCTGTTCGAGGTGGGCATGAGCCTCACCCGTCTGGGCGGCGTCGAAGCGGCGATCACCGCCGGCTCGCTTGCACGCCCCGGCGGCGGTCTGCCCGGGGCCTTCGGCTCGGGCGCGCTGGCGGTGCTGGTGGCCACGCCCTGCACCGCGCCCTTCATGGGCTCGGCGCTGGGCTTCACGCTGGGCGAGCCGGCGCCGGTGGTGCTGGCGGTCTTCGCGGCGATCGCCGCCGGCATGGCGCTGCCGTATCTGGTGCTGGGCTTCATGCCGGCGCTGATTGTCCGCCTGCCGCGGCCGGGTCGCTGGATGGAGAGCCTGCGTCAGTTCATGGCCTTCCCCATGCTGGCCAGCGCGGCCTGGCTGGCCTGGGTGCTCGGGCAGCAGGCGGGCATCGACGCAGTGCTCGGGCTGGCGATCGGCGCGGTGCTGCTGTCGCTGGCGGGCTGGATCGTCGGGCGCTTCGCGCAGCCGGCCGCGGCTACCCGTCGCCCGTTTTCCGTCGCCCTGGCGCTGGGCGCGGCGATTGCCGGCGTGTGGGTCACCCTGATGCCGCTGTCCCAGGGGCGACCGGCCTCCGGTGATGAGTCCGCCGCTGGCGGCGGCGCCCCCGCGCCCGGGGCAGGCGCGCCGCAGGCTTCGGGCGCCGCCGCCCCGGCGACGGGCGCTCCCGCGGCCACCGACTGGCAGCCCTGGAGCGAAGCCCGGGTTGCCCAGGCCATCGCCCAGGGCCAGCCGGTGTTCATCGACTTCACCGCGGCCTGGTGTGTGAGCTGCCAGGCCAACAAGCGTCTGGCCCTCGAGCGCGAGTCGGTGCGCGAGGCCTTCGCGCGCGCCGGGGTGCTGCGCCTGCGCGCCGACTGGACCCGCCACGATCCGGCGATCACCGCCGCGCTGGCCCGTCATGGCCGCCATGGCGTGCCGCTCTATCTGCTGCATCGGCCCGGCCAGGCCCAGCCGCTGATCCTGCCCGAGATCCTCACCCCGGGGCTGCTGCTCGAGGCGCTGGCCGGCCTGCGCTGAACGGAATGCCGGCCCGATCGGGTCGGCGGGCGGCGCAGACCCCGGTGCTAGACTGGCTGGGCTTTCGGTGCATCGCCCGCAGTCGTCGGGCGGCGTTAAACGGGAAACAGAGGGTCCGCCCGGCGTCCAGCCGGTCAGCCCAACCTGTGCTGCCCCCGCAACGGTAAGCAGGCGCGATCGCCGCTATGGCGGTCGCGGGCGGTTCCATGCCACTGGGGTCCGGTCATGCCGGCCCTGGGAAGGCGAATCGCTCGGTCCTGCCAGCCCGGATACCGGCCGAGAGGGAGAAGGGGTTTCCCTTCATGTCGCCAACGATGCGCTGCGGTGGGCAGCGCATCCTGCGTGCCGTCCCTTTCCCCTGTCCTGGGCGGTACGCGAGGAGTCCTTCCATGCGTTTCCCATGTCTGCCGGTCCGGGCCTGCTCGAGCCTGGCCCTTCTTTGCTGCGGTCTGTCGCCCCTGGGCGCCCAGACCCTGCCCGAGGTGGTGGTCACCGCCACCCGCACCGAACGTCCCGCCCAGGAGACCCTGGTCGACCAGGTGGTGATCGATGCCGCCGAGATCGCCCGCTCGGGCGCGACCTCGCTCGCCGAACTGCTGCGCGCCCGCGCCGGCGTCGAGATCTCGCAGAACGGCGGGCCGGGCGCGATCTCGGGCGTGTTCCTGCGTGGCACCAAGACCGCCCAGACCCTGGTGCTGGTCGACGGTGTGCGCATGGAGAATCCCGCCGGCGGCGGCGCCAATCTCGAGTACATGCCGTTGTCGATGATCGAGCGGGTCGAGGTCATCCGCGGTCCGGCATCGGCGCTGTACGGATCGGCGGCGATCGGCGGGGTGATCCAGATCTTCACCCGTGGTGGCACGGGCCCGTCGACCTCGGCGCTGCTGGCCTTGG
The DNA here is from genome assembly GCA_903934795.1 of uncultured bacterium. Classification (GTDB taxonomy): domain Bacteria; phylum Pseudomonadota; class Gammaproteobacteria; order Burkholderiales; family Burkholderiaceae_E; genus Quisquiliibacterium. The sequence continues at coordinate 8,748 of CAIZPE010000123.1, forward strand.
GCACGCAGGGCAGCAGCCAGGGCCAGGCTGGTTTCGCGCGCGAGACCGCCGACGGCCGCACCCGGCTCAATGCCTCGGTATCGGCCGAGCGTACCGGGGGTTTCGAGGCCACCCGACCCGGATCGCCCGATTACCAGGCCGATCGCGATGGGCACCGCCGCGTGGCTGCCAGCGTCGGACTCTCGCATCGGCTGGCCGGCGGCTGGCAGCTGAGCGCCTCGGCTCTGGCCACCGATGGCCGCACCGCCTACGACGACACCTTCTCCACACCGCAGACCGCAAAGCTGAGCTACCGCACCTCCACACTGGGGCTGGCTGCCCGCGGTCCGCTCACGGCTGGCTGGAACACCGAGCTGCGGCTCGGCCAGGGCGGCATCGACTATGCCTACCAGGCCTTCTCGTTCGCGCCGCGCACCGCGTCGGACTCGCTGCTCTGGCTGAATACGCTCTCGCTGCCGGCCGGCCGGCTGGAGATCGGCCTGGAGCATCTCGCGCAGCGCATGACGGGTGACGGCGTGAGCGTGGGCGGCAGCACCTACATCCGCTCCCGCCGCCGCACCGACGCGGGATTCGCAGCCTGGGAGCTGGTGGCCGGCGACCACCGGCTGCGGATGCAGGTGCGTCACGATCACATCGAGACCGTGGGCGCCGAGCCCACCGCCGCCATCGGCTGGGGCTGGCAGTGGCGGCCGGGGTGGCGGCTGCGGGCATCATGGGCCTCGTCGTTCCGGGCGCCTACCTTCGATGATCTCTACAGCCCCTTCGGCGCCAATCCGTCCCTGCGGCCCGAGCGGGGGCAGGGCGCCGAGATCGCGGTCGAGCATCGCGGTGCTGGCGGCGCGGGCGCCTCGCTGGTGCTCTTCGAGAACCGCATTCGTGATGCGATCGAGCTCGATGGCAGCTACCTGCCGCGCAATCTCGCCCGGGCGCGGGTGCAGGGCGCGAGCCTCTCGCTGACCCAGCCCTGGGCCGGCCTGCGCTGGCAGGCCTCGGCCACGGTGCAGGACGCCCGCGGCGAACGCGATGATGCCGTCGGCACCAGCCAGCGCCTGGCGCGACGCGCCCGCGTGTTCGGGGTGCTGGGCGCGCAGTGGCAACAGGGGCCCTGGGTCGTCGATGGCCGCTGGACCGCGCAGGGCGATCGGGTGGACACCCTCGGGCAGAAGCTCGCCGGCTACGGCATCGTCGACCTCACCGTCTCACGGCGGATCGACGCCCGCTGGGAGCTCTTCGCGCGAGCCGGCAATCTCGGTGACCGCGACTACCAGACCGCCGCGGGTTACGTGATGCCCGGTCGGACGCTGTGGGCCGGACTGCGCTTCAGCGAGCGCTGAGCCGCGCGGGGCTGGCGCTGCGCCTGCATCCTGGCTGGCGCGAGGCCTTGCCGCTGCGCCCCGGGTGGCAGGCCCGCTGGCTGGCGCGCGTGTCAGGTCTGCTGCTGGCCGTCCTGGCCGGGCCGCTCAGCGCGGCTGGCCTGACCCTCACCGACGACCGGGGCCGATCGGTGAGCCTGCCCGCGCCGCCCGCGCGCATCGTGTCGCTGGCACCGCATGCCACCGAGTGGCTGGCCGCATTCGGTGCCGCGCCGCGGCTGGTCGGACTCGATCCGCACAGCGACTACCCGCCCGTACTGCGCGGGTTGCCGAGGCTGAGCGCCTACCCGACACCCGATGTCGAGGCGATCGCGGCGCTGCGCCCCGATCTGGTGGTGCTCTGGGGCGCGGGCCTGCGCCGCAGCGCGCTCGATCGCCTCGCTGCACTCGGCATCGCCACCTTCGTGACCGAGCCGCACGGCCTGGCCGGACTGGCCGAGTCGGCGCAGCGGCTGGCGCCGGTCGCGGGTGACGCCGTGCGCGCGGCCCAGGTGCTCGGCGCCTTCCGTGCGACGCTGGCCGCGCTCGAGGCGCGGCACCGCACGGACTCCCCGCTGCCGGTGTTCATCCAGGTGGCGCAGCAGCCGCTCTTCACGATCACCGATCGCGATCCGCTCGCGCAGGCCCTGGCCCTGTGCGGCGTGCGCAATGTGTTCGCCGACGCGCCCGGACTGTCGGTCGCGGTCGGGCCGGAGGCGGTGCTGGCGCGGGCGCCACGGGTCGTGATCCGGGTGCAGGGCGGGCAGGAGACCGAGCCCTGGTCGAGGCTGGGTGTGCTGGCGCCGACCGGTCCGCTGCGGATGGTGGCGGCCGACCCGGCACTCGCGCGGCCGGGCCCGCGGCTGCCCGCCCTGCTCGCGACGGTCTGCGCCGAGATCGATGCGGTGCGTCGACCCGCTGGCCCCGTCCGGGCGCAGGGATAGAATCCGCCTCACCCGCCTCACCCGCCTCGCCCGCCGTACCGGCCATACCGGTCCTATCGCCCATACCGGCCACACGCGTCATGCTGCCTGACCTGCCCGATCGCCTGCCCGAGCTGCGCTGCCCGCCTGGCGCAAGCCTGTCGGTGCGCATGGTGGCCGAGCGCCATCACCAGCTGCAGGTGCTGCGTGGCGTGGTCCAGCCCGATGCAGTGTCGCTCGATGCCGGTGCCATGGTCACCGCCTGGCACGCCGGCGGCGTGGGCTACGCGGCCAGCGCCGATCTCTCGGCGGCGGGGCTGCAGGCCGCTGCCGATCGCGCGATTGCCTGGGCCGTCACCGTCGGCCGGCTCGGCCTGTTCGCCGGCATCACGCTGCCTCGGCCCTCGGCGCGCGCGGTGGCCTGGCGCAGCCTGGTCGAGCGCCCGCTGCCCGCCCGACCCGATCTGCTCGCCGAGCTGGTGGCCGAGTCTGCCGCGTTGCGTCGCGATGCGCGCATCGTCCACTGGGCGGCCACGCTGCGGCGCGTCGAGGGCCGCCAGCGCCTGTTTTTCGATGGCGAGCCGGTGGCCGACCAGGCCTTCGCCTTCGTCGAGCCCAACCTCGAGGCCACCGCGGCGCAGGACGGACGCAGCCAGACCCGCACCCTCGGTGGCCAGTACAACGGGTTCTGCATGCAGGGTGGCGACGAGGTGATCGCGCGCTCGGGTCTGCGCGGCGGCGGTGAGCGCATCGGCGAGGAGGCGCTGCAGCTGCTCATGGCGCCCAACTGCCCGAGCGGGCCGATGTCGCTGCTGCTCGAGCCCGACCAGATGCTGCTGCAGATCCACGAGTCGATCGGCCATCCGCTGGAGCTCGATCGCATCCTGGGCGACGAGCGCAACTTCGCGGGCACCAGCTTCGTCACGCCCGACATGTTCGGTCACTACCGCTACGGCTCGCCGCTGCTCGATGTCAGCTTCGACCCGGGCGTGCCCGGGCAGTACGCCAGCTATGGCGTCGACGACGAGGGCGAGCCGGCGCGGCCGGTGCGCCTGATCGAGCGCGGCGTGCTGATGCGCCCGCTCGGCGGCGCGCTCTCGTTGGCGCGGGCGGCTGCACTCGGCCACCGGCTGCAGGGCACGGCCAATGCGCGGGCCAGTGGCTGGCATCGCCCGCCGATCGACCGCATGGGCAACATCAATGTCGAGCCGGGCAGCTCGAGCCTGCCGGAGATGATCCGCGCCACCGAGCGTGGCGTGCTGATGCGCACCAATGTCTCCTGGTCGATCGACGACTCGCGCAACAAGTTCCAGTTCGGCTGCGAATGGGGCCGGCTCATCGTCGACGGCGAACTCGGCCCGGTGGTGCGCAATCCCAATTACCGCGGCGTGTCGGCCACCTTCTGGCGCAGCCTGGCCGCGGTCGGTTCCGCCGACGAGGTGCGGCATCTCGGCACGCCCTACTGCGGCAAGGGCGAGCCAGGGCAGGTGGCGCGGGTGGGACATGCCGCACCGCCCTGCCTGTTCCACGCGGTGGATGTCTTCGGGGCCGAGGCATGAGCGCAGCATCATCCGCACCGCTGCTCGAGCGCGGTCTGCCGCTGCTCGATCGGATCGGCTCAGCGGCGCGGCCCGGCGAGGTGGTGCTCGGCTGGCTGCGTGCCGAGTCCTCCGACTTCGTGCGCTTCAATCATGGCCGGGTGCGGCAGGCCGGCACCGTGGAGCGCGCCCTGCTCGAACTGCGTCTGGTGCGTGATGCCCGCCAGGCCACGCTGCAGTTCGTGCTGTCCGGTCATGAGGCCACCGATGCCGACCGCCTCGGCGCGGCGCTGGCCGAGCTGCGTGGCCTGCTTGCCGACAGTCAGCCCGATCCCTGGCTCAGCCTGTGCGAGCAGCCCCGCGAGCAGATCACCCGGCTCGATCCCGCGCTGCCGCCGCGCGAGGCGCTCTGCGACACGGTCTGCACCGCCGCCGGCGACGCCGACCTGGTGGGTTTCTATGCCGGCGGCGCGCTGGCCTGCGGCTTTGCCAGCAGCCTGGGTCACCGGCTCTGGCACGAGGCCTCGCCCTGGTTCTTCGACCACAGCGTGCAGGCGGGCGGTGATCGCGCGGTGAAGTCCACGCTGTCGTGGCCGGCCTGGGATGCGCAGGCGCTGGCTGCCGGCATCGCCCGGGCCCGTCGTGATGCCGCCATCCTCGCCCGACCGGTGCGCACCCTGCCACCCGGCGCCTACCGCGCCTGGCTGAGTCCTGCCGCGATGGCCGAGCTGATCGGCATGCTGAACTGGGGTGGCTTTTCCGCGGCGGCGCTGCACAGCGGCCAGTCTCCGCTGACGCGTCTGGCCGAGGGCGGCCAGCGCTTCAGCCCCATGGTCAGCCTCGCGGACGATCTCGCTGCGGGCGGCCTGCCCCGCTTCCAGTCCGAGGGCTTCGCCCGCCCCGATCGCCTGCCGCTGGTGCAGGCCGGCGCGTGGGCCGGATCGCTGGTCTCGCCGCGCAGCGCACGCGAGTTCGGTCTTGCCGGCACCGGTGCCGATGCCGGGGAGACTGCGCAGGCGCTGAGCCTGGCCGGTGGCGATCTGCCCGAGGCCGATGCGCTGCGCCGGCTGGGCACCGGCGTGGCCGTCAGCAACTTCTGGTACCTGAACTGGTCCGACCGTGCCGCCGCGCGCATCACCGGCATGACCCGCTTCGCCACGCTCTGGGTGGAGGACGGCGAACCGGTGGCGCCGCTCGCGGTCATGCGTTTCGATGACTCCCTGTATCGCCTGCTCGGCAGCGAGCTGGAGGCCCTGTCGCAGGCGCCGGCCCGTCTGCCCGATACCCAGACCTACGAACATCGCAGCTTCGGCCTGAGTCTCACACCGGGCGCGCTGGTCAGCCGCCTCTCGTTCACGCTGTGAAGCGTCGTCGCCTGCTCGATGCCACGCTGCTGTCCGCGGGCGGCCTGCTGCTGGCGGGCTGCGCCGGCGTGGGGCGGTTCCCTGCCGGCGTCCCGGCTCCCGGTGACCCGGGCGCCGCACACCGCACCACAGCCGGCGCGGACACCGACCCGCCTGCCCCCGCGGCGCTGACCGCGCTGCTGCGCGAGCCGGCGGCGGGGGCGATGCTGATCCTCGGCGAGGTCCATGACCACGCCCGCCTGCATCAGGCGCGGCTGGCCTGGCTGCGCGCCTGGGCGGCATCGGGCCTGCGCTTTGCGATCGCCTTCGAGCAGATGGACGCGCCGCGTCAGCCCGCGCTCGACGCCGCCCGGCGCCAGCCCGGGATCACCGCGCGGGCCCTCGCCGAGGCCGGCGGGCTCGACTTCGCCGGCTGGGACTGGCCGCTCTACCAGCCGGTGGTCGAACTCGCGTTGCAGCATGGTCTGCCGCTGGTGGCGGCCAACCTCCCCGCCGTCGAGGTCGCGGCCGTGGCTCGCGGTCGGTCCGGGATGTCCCTGCCGCCCCCGCCTGACTGGACCGAGTCCGACGAGGCCGCGCAGCGGCGCGAGATCGACGAGGGGCACTGCGGAGTGCTGCCGCCCGCGGCGCTGGCCCCCATGGCGCTGGCCCAGCGCGCGCGCGACGCCGCCATGGCCCAGGCGATGCGCGCGGCGCAGGCCAGCCACGGCCTGCCGGTGGTGCTGCTCACCGGCAACGGCCATGCCCGGCGCGACCTCGGCGTGGCCCGCCATCTTGCCGGGGCCTTGCCGCGCGAGCGGCTGCGCTGCGTGGGCTTCCTGGAGGCCGAAGGCGAGGCGCAGCCGCGCCTGCTGACGCAGGCCGATGAACGATTCGACTGGCGGGTGCTGGCCGTGCCGCACGCCCGCCCCGATCCCTGCGAGGCCTTGCGCGGCCGGTTCCGCGCGCCGCCGGCCCGCGGCTGAGAGCGCCTGCCTCGCCCGACGTCGCCAACTCAGCGCCATCGGAGCCGGATCAGCCCAGTCGGCGCCCGCTCAGCCCGGCGCCGCCTGCTCCACCGCGCGGGCCCAGCCGGCCATGAGTTCCTGCGCCCGGCCTCGCTCCATGGTGGGATGGAACCGGCGCTCGGCCTGCCACTGCGCCGCCAGCGCCTCGCGCGAGGGCCACACCCCGCTGGCCAGACCGGCGAGGTAGGCCGCGCCGAGCGCGGTGGTCTCGATGATGCGCGGACGCACCACCGGGATGCCGAGCAGATCGGCCTGGAACTGCATCAGCAGGTTGTTGGCGCAGGCGCCGCCATCGACCCGCAGCTCGGCCACCCGGGTGGTGGCGTCGCGCCGCATGGCCTCGAGCAGGGCAGCGCTCTGGAAGGCGATCGATTCGAGCGCCGCGCGCGCGATGTGCGCGATGGTGGTGCCGCGCGACAGGCCCAGGATGGCGCCGCGTGCCGAGGGCCGCCAGTAGGGCGCGCCCAGGCCGGTGAAGGCCGGCACCATGATCGCGCCGCCCGCATCGGGCACGCTCGCGGCCAGGGCCTCGACATCGGAGGAGCTGCGGATCGCGCCCAGACCGTCGCGCAGCCATTGCACCACCGCGCCGCCGATGAACACGCTGCCTTCCAGGGCGCAGTCGCGGCTGTCGCCCGGCCGGGCGGCGGCGGTGGTGATCAGGCCGTTGGCCGAGCTCTGGAAGCGCTCGCCGGTGTGCATCAGCATGAAGCAGCCGGTGCCGTAGGTGTTCTTGGCCATGCCCTCGCTGAAACAGGCCTGGCCGAACAGGGCGGCCTGCTGGTCGCCGGCGATGCCGCCGATGGGCACCGGCGCGCCCAGCACCGCAGGGTCACACTCGCCGATCAGGGCGCTCGACGGGCACACCCTGGGCAGCATCGCGCGCGGCACGCGCAGCGCCGCCAGCAGCTCGTCGTCCCACTGCCCGCGCTGCACATCGAAGAGCAGGGTGCGGGCGGCGTTGCTCGGATCGGTGACATGCAGCCTCCCGCCGGTGAGCTGCCAGACCAGCCAGCTGTCGACGGTGCCGAAGGCGAGCTCGCCGCGCTCGGCCGCGGCCCGCGCGCCCGCGACATGGTCGAGGATCCAGGCCACCTTGGTGCCCGAGAAATAGGGGTCTAGCACCAGGCCCGTGCGGCTGCGCACCAGTGGCTCGAGGCCTTCGGCGCGCAGCCGCGCGCAGTCGGGTTCGGTGCGGCGGTCCTGCCAGACGATGGCATGGTGGATCGGCTCACCGGTGGCGCGCTTCCAGACCACGGTGGTCTCGCGCTGGTTCGTGATGCCCACCGCCGCGATGTCGGCGGCGCTCACGCCGGCGCGGGCCAGGGCCTCGCGCGCGGTGGCGAGCTGGCTCGACCAGATCTCGCGCGGGTCATGTTCGACCCAGCCGGGGCTGGGAAAGAGCTGGGTGAACTCGCGCTGGGCGCTGGCCACCACCGCGCCGGCGGCATCGAAGACGATGCTGCGCGAACTGGAGGTGCCCTGGTCGAGGGCGAGCAGCAGGCTCATGGCGGTCCTCCGGGAGAGCAGTGGGCCGGCGAGCGTGGCGCGGCCGCGGACGGGTCAGGGGCGCAGGCCGAGCACATCCTGCATGTCGTAGAGCCCGGGCGCTCGGTCCATCAGGAAGCGGCAGGCCCGCAGGCTGCCGCTGGCATAGCCCTGGCGGCTGGCCGACTTGTGGGTGATCTCGATGCGCTCGCCCAGGCCGGCGAACATCACGGTGTGCTCCCCGACGATGTCGCCGCCGCGGATCACCGAGAAACCGATGCTCGAGGGATCGCGCTCGCCGGTGACCCCGTGCCGCCCGTGCACCGCCACCTCGTCGAGCCGGCGGCCGAGCGCGGCCGCGACCACCTCGCCCATGCGCAGCGCGGTGCCCGAGGGCGCATCGATCTTGTGGCGGTGGTGCGCCTCGATGATCTCGATGTCGTAGCCCTCGGGCAGCATGCGCGCCGCGACCTCGAGCAGCCGCAGCGTGGCATTGACCCCCACGCTCATGTTGGGCGCGGCCACGATGGGGATGCGGGTGGCCGCCTCGCGAAGGCTGGCAAGACCGGCTTCGTCGAACCCGGTGGTGCCGATCACCATCCGCACACCGCCGGCCTGCGCGGCCGCGAGATGGCGCAGCGTGCCTTCCGGGCGGGTGAAATCGATGAGCACATCGGCGCCCGCCAGCGCCGTGGCGAGCTCATCGGTGACCTGCACGCCGGTGGTCTGGCCGATGGCCTCGCCGGGGTCGCGGCCGTAGCCGGGCGAGCCGGGCAGGTCGATGGCGCCGCTCAGACGGGCGTCAGCGGCGCCGATGATGGCCTCGACGAGCATGCGGCCCATGCGGCCACCGGCTCCGGCCACGGCGATGTTCATGATGCGCACGGCAGGTCTCCCTCAGCGCCGCTCGCCCGCCGGCGGCTTGTAGCCGGGCAGGGCGGGGTCGATGACCGCCTCGCTGGCCGGCAGGGTGTCGGCGCGGATGGTGGTGATCTGGTCGTCCTTGAAGATCAGTGCCACCCGTCGCAGTTCAGCACGCCCGTTCGGATACTGGTAACGAAAGACATAGTCCCAGCGGTCGGGTCGGAACAGGGGGTTGAGCAGCGGGGCGCCGAGCACCTGGCGCACCTGCTCGCGGGTCATGCCGGGCTTGACCTGGTCGAGCATCTCGGCGGTAAGGTAGTTGCCCTGCGGCAGGTCGATCCGGTAGGGCGAGAACAGCCCGCTCGCCTGGTCGCTGCCCTTGCCGGCGCACCCGGCCAGAGCCGCGACGCAGGCCAGCGCAAGCGCCAGGCGCCACCCGCGGGCCTGCGGCCGTGCGCAGAGGCCGGCCGACGGCGGGCGAAGGAACACGGGCTCGGTCATGGGGGGTTCACCTGTCGCTTGCGCGGGTTCGATGGGCCGCAGGGGCAATCCCGATATGATAGCGAGTCTGTTTTCCTCGGGCGCCGCATGCCGTCCAGCCACGACCTCAAGACCATCGGGCTCAAGGCCACCCTGCCGCGCCTGAAGATCCTCGAGATCTTCCGCGCCGGGCGGCACCGTCACATGAGCGCCGAGGATGTCTACCGCGAACTGCTCGCGGTCAACGAAGATGTCGGCCTGGCCACGGTCTACCGGGTGCTCACCCAGTTCGAGCAGGCCGGGCTGCTGCAGCGCAGCCATTTCGAGTCGGGCAAGGCGGTGTTCGAGCTCAACCAGGGCACGCACCACGACCACCTGGTCTGCCTGCAGTGCGGGCGGGTCGAGGAGTTCTATGACGCCGACATCGAGCAGCGCCAGAACCGCATCGCGCGGGAACACGGTTTCAGCCTGCACAGCCACGCCCTGGCGCTGTACGGCAACTGCACCAAGACCGATTGCGCGTACCGTCCGGCCGATGCCGGTTGAATGACGGCATGACCTTTGCTTGAATGGGGGCATGACCGCCAGTCTCAAGTTGATTGCACCAAAAGAGGGCGTCTTTGACGAGATGCTCGAAGCCGGTGCCCTGACTCCGCGCGAGCACTACCGCCCCTATGCCGAATGGCTGGCGGCAAGCAGCGCGGAGGCCATGGCTGCCAAGCGTGCCCAGGCCGACCTGATCTTTCGCCGCATCGGCATCACCTTCTCGGTGTACGGCGACGAGAGCGGCACCGAGCGGCTGATCCCCTCCGATGTCGTGCCGCGGATCATCACCGCCACCGAGTGGGCCCGGCTCGAACGCGGGCTCATCCAGCGGGTCACCGCGATCAACCGGTTCCTGGCCGACATCTACGGCCCGCAGGAGATCCTGCGCGCGGGCCTCATCCCCGAGGACCAGATCCTCGCCAATGACCAGTACCAGGTGGCGATGATCGGCATGAAGGTGCCGCACGACATCTACGCGCACATCGTCGGGGTGGACATCGTTCGCCACAACGACGGCGAGTACTACGTGCTCGAGGACAACCTGCGGGTGCCTTCGGGCGTGTCCTACATGCTGTCCAACCGCAAGATGATGATGCGGCTGTTTCCCGACCTGTTCCGCCGCTACCGCGTGAGGCCGGTGGAGCACTACCCCGCCATGCTGCTGCGAACGCTGCGCTCGGCTGCGGTGGTCGATGATCCGGTGGTGGTGCTGCTCACGCCGGGCCGCTTCAACAGCGCCTACTTCGAGCACACCTTCCTCGCCCAGCAGATGGGCATCGAGCTCGTCGAGGGCCAGGACCTGTTCGTCAAGGACGGTTTCGTCTTCATGCGGACCACCTCCGGGCCGCAGCGGGTCGATGTCATCTACCGGCGGCTCGATGACATCTTCATCGATCCCCTGGCCTTCCGGCCCGACTCCCTGCTCGGGGTTCCCGGCCTGATGGCCGCCTACCGCCTGGGCAATGTCGTGATTGCCAATGCGGTGGGCACGGGCGTGGCCGACGACAAGTCGATCTACCCCTATGTGCCCGAGATGGTCCGCTTCTACCTCGGCGAGGAGCCCATCCTCAAGAACGTGCCCACCTGGCAGTGCCGGCGCCCCGATGACCTCGCCCATGTGCTGGCCCACCTGCCCGAGCTGGTGGTCAAGGAGGTTCACGGCGCCGGCGGCTACGGCATGCTCGTCGGGCCCACCGCCTCGCGCGAGGAGATCGAGGCCTTCCGTGCGGTGCTGAAGGCCAATCCCGGCAACTACATTGCCCAGCCCACGCTCTCGCTGTCCTCGTGTCCCACCTTCGTCGACGAGGGCGTGGCGCCGCGGCACATCGACCTGCGGCCCTTCGTGCTGGTCGGCCGTGAGGTCCGCATCGTGCCGGGTGGGCTCACCCGGGTGGCGCTGCGGCGCGGGTCGCTCGTGGTCAACTCCTCGCAGGGCGGGGGCACCAAGGACACCTGGGTGGTCGACGACGACGAGACCGCCGAACCGGGCGGGGGTGCCTGATGCTCTCGCGAGTCGCCTCCCATCTCTACTGGCTGTCGCGCTACCTCGAGCGCGCCGAGAACATGGCCCGCATCATCGATGTCGGCCATTCGCTCGCGCTGCTCTCGGGCGCGAGCGACGACTCCGGTGCGTTCGAGCTGCTGGTCATCACCGACACGCTCGAGGCCTTTCGTGCCACCGGGCGCCCGATCACCGCCGAGAATGTCGCGCGCTTCCTCGCGTGGGATCCCTCGCTGCCCTCGTCGATCGTCAACTGCCTGGAGTCCAGCCGCGAGAACACCCGTGCGGTGCGTGGTTCGGTCACTTCCGAGATGTGGGAGACCATCAACGACACCTGGCTGCAGCTGCAGGCGCGCCAGCGCAGCGGTCGGGAGCCGGTCGACTCCGAGTTCTTCGACTGGGTGAAGGAGCGCAGCCACCTCTTTCGCGGTGTCACCTTCGCCACCATCCGGCGCGACCAGCCCTACCAGTTCATCCGGCTGGGCACCTTCGTGGAGCGGGCCGACAACACCGCGCGCATCCTGTCGGTCAAGCAGGTGGTCGGGCAGGACGAGTCCGAAGACGACTACTACCGGCTGTCCTCGGTGCTGCGCTCGGTGTCTTCGCTCGAGGCCTACCGCGACACCTACCGCGACACCATCGAGGCGCGTCGCGTGGCGCAGCTGCTGATCTTCGATCCGCAACTGCCGCGCTCGCTGCGCTCCTGCTTCGACGAGATCGAGCGCATCCTCGCGGCGCTGCCGCAGGAGTCGGGCCGGCAGGCACGGCGGCTCTCGGCGGTCATCCGCGCGGGCCTGGCCCACGGCGACCTCGACGAAGTGCTCGGCATGGGCCTGCGCGAGTACCTCGACGCCTTTCTGCGCGACAACAACGCCCTCGGCTCGGCGCTGCACAGCGGTTTCATGGAGATGCGCTAGATGCGCCTGTCGGTCATCCACTCCACCCGCTACCGGTACCACACGCTGGTGTCGCGCAGCACCCAGTACATCCGGCTCACGCCCTGCACAGTGCCGCAGCAGCGCATCGTGCAGTGGCGCGTCGAGCTGCCCCGGCCCTGCGTCACCATGCGCGACGCCTTCGACAATCTCACCCATGTGCTCACGCTTGACCAGCCCCATGAGGAGATCCGCATGGTGGCTCGTGGCACGGTCGAGGTGCCCGATGTCGATGACGGCGAGCCGGCGGGTCGCATCAACCCCAAGGTGTTCCTGCGGTCCACGCCCCTCACCGCACCGGACGAGGCCATCCGCGGCTTCGTCGAACCCATGCGCGCCACCGTGCGCGCACGTCCGCTCATCGGCGTGAGCGATCTCATGAGCGCAGTGCTCGACCGGCTTCCCTATCGACGCGGGCTCACCTCCGCCGAGACCACCGCGGCCCAGGCCTTCGCCGCCGGCGGCGGGGTCAGCCAGGACCACGCCCAGGTGTTCATCGCGGCCTGTCGGGTGCTCGGCGTGCCGGCCCGCTATGTCAGCGGCTATGCCTACTCGCCCGACCGCGAGGCGGTGGCCAGCCATGCCTGGGCCGAGGCCTGGCTGGCCAACCGCTGGGTGAGCTTCGATGTCAGCAATGCCCGGTCAGCCGGCGGTGGCCACATCAAGCTGGCGGTGGGGCTCGACTATCTCGATGCCTGCCCGGTGCGCGGCATTCGCCTGGGCGGCGAGGGCGAAGACCTGCTCGCCGACGCCGAGGTCAGCCCCCAGGCCTGAGCGGCGGCGGGGTGCTGATCGGGCCCAGGCCTCCCGCTGCAGCGCGGACTTCGGCGCCCCCGGCGATCGGAATCAGGCGTCGACCGGATGCCGGTCAGCCCCTGAGAGCGTGCGCGGGCCTTCTTCCTCGCGGATGAGTTCCGGCAGCCAGCGCTGGGTGAAGTCTTCGGCGCTCATGGCGGCGCTGTAGGCAAAGCCCTGGGCGCAGCTCACGCCGAGCTGGCGCAGGTGCGCCCCCTGGGCGCGGGTCTCGACCGCCTCGGCGATCAGATGCACGCCGGTCTGGCGGCTGGCCAGCACGATCGCGTCGAGCACGGGACGCATCACCGAGTCGGTTCCGATGGTGGCGACGATGCGGTTGTCGATCTTCACCAGATCCACCGGCAGGCGCTCCAGCCAGCGCGTGCCGCCGTAGGCGGTGCCGAAGTCGTCCAGCGCGATCAGGAAGCCGGCGTCCTGCAGTCGGGCCAGCCGCGGCGGCAAGGCGGGGTCGCGCGCGTCGGTCTCGCTGACCTCGATCACGGTGTACCAGCGTCGCCCGCCCGGCCGCGCCAGTGCGGTGAAGCGCTCGCAGTCGGCCTCGCGCATCAGCTGCGCGCCGGTGAAGTTCACGCTCAGCATGAAGCCCTCCCCGAGGTGTTCGCAAGCGTCGAGCTGGTCGGCCACCGCCCGAAAGCAATGCTCGGTCATGTCGGTGATCAGACCGGTGGCCCTGGCCAGCGGCAGGAAGCTGGCCGGCCCGACCAGACCCTCGGTGGGGTGACGCCAGCGCATCAGCATCTCGGCACCGACGCAGCGGCCGCTGGCAAGCTCGATGATCGGCTGCAGATGCCCTTCGAACTCGCCGCGGGCCAGCGCGCGGCTCAGGCCCTCGCGGATGTCGTCGTCGGGCGAACGGCGCTGGCGCAGCGCCACCAGGCCGAGCAGGGCACAGGCCAGCGCGCCAGCGGCTGCCAGCGGCATGGCCGGCCGGCTGCGCTCCCACAGACCTCGTGCATCGAATCCGGCCTGAACCACATGACCGTGGCGCGGTGATCGCACGAGGGTGCTGAGCAGCAGCTCGTCCGAAGCGGCGCTGCTGGCTGCGCTGTCGGAGAACACGCTCAGGCGCATGGGATCGGAGGGCAGGGAGATCCGGCCACTCACCACGCGCGCCGGGCTCCCGGTGGCGCCGAGCTGATCGACATCGGCGTCGAGGATCTCCACCCGGCGGCGCGCTTCCTGGCGCAGTTCGCCCTGCGCCAGGGCCACGGCGAGCATGACGCAGGCCAGCAGGAAGGCGAGCGCCGGTGCGGCCACCCAGGCCAGCCACCGCAGTGCGCCTTCCATGGTGCGGGCAGGGAAAAGTTCGTGAAGCGCCATCGGGAAGAAGGAGGATCTGACCCGGGATCAGACCCCTTTTCCGGGCTTTGCGCCGCTGGTGGCCGACGGGAGGCGAGGAATGCGCAGCAGCCGGTGACCCGAGGGCCCGGCGGCGGCGCATTGCCGATCACCGGCCGGTGCTGCCGGGGCTGCCTCAGGCGCCCGCGAGCAGCTCGCGGGCGTGCTGACGGCTGGTGGCGGTGATCTCGGCGCCGGCAAGCATGCGGGCAACCTCGTCGATGCGGGCCTGGCGATCGAGCGCCGCGATGCGGCTCACGGTGCGCCCGCCGGCCTGCGCCTTGCTCACCGACAGGTGCTGGTGCGCGCGCGCCGCCACCTGCGGCAGGTGGGTGACGCACAGCACCTGCCGCGCCTCGCCCAGCGTTCGCATGAGCTGCCCGATGGCCTCGCCCACCGCGCCACCCACGCCGGCGTCGGCCTCGTCGAAGATCAGGGTAGGCACCGGATTGGCCTGCGCGGCGAGCACCGCCACCGCCAGGCCCACCCGCGAGAGTTCGCCGCCCGAGGCAACCTTGGCCAGCGCTCGTGGCTGCGTGCCGGCGTGACCGGCGATGCGGAACTCCACCCGGTCGATGCCGCCGGGCCCCGGATCGGCGGTCTGCACATCGACCTCGAAGCGCGCGCCAGCCATGCCCAGTGGCTGCAGCCGCGCGCTCACCCCACGGGCCAGGCGCGTGGCGGCTTCGCGGCGCGCGGCCGACAAGCGATCGGCCGCGGTCTGGAAGGTCTGACGCGCAGCCGCTTCCTCAGCCCGCAGCCGTTGCGGGTCGGCCGCGGCCTCGAGCTCGGCCAGCCTGGCGCGCGCGCCGAGCAGCGTGCCGGCCAGAGCTTCTGGTGCCAGCCGCAGCTTGCGGGCCAGCGAGAAGGCCTGGCCGATGCGCTGGTCGAGCTGCGCGAGCCGCTCGGGATCGAGATCGAGCCGGTCGGCATAGGCCGACAGCGCAGAGGCGGCTTCGTCGGCCTGGATGCAGGCATTCTCGAGCATCAGCAGCGCCTCGCCCAGCCGGGCGTCGATGGCCGCGAGCGGCCTCAGCCTCTGGGTGATGGCCTGCAGTCGCCCGCTGATGGCGTCGTCGCTCTCGGCCAGGGCATCGACCGCGGCTTGCGCGCCTTCGAGCAGGGCTGCGGCATGGGACAGCCGGCGGTGCTCCTGGTTGAGGGTCTCCCACTCGCCTTCTGCCAGCGCGAGCTGCTCGAGCTCGCCGAGCTGCCATTGCAGGCGCTCGCGTTCGAGGTCGAGTTCGCGCGCGGCAGCCTGCGCCTGCGCGAGCCGCTCCTGCGCGGCCCGCCAGCGCCCGAAGCCGGCGGCCACCTCGGCGGCGAGGGGCAGCTGCTGTGCGAAGGCATCGAGCAGGTCGCGCTGGCCGCCGGCGCGAAGCATGGATTGGGCGGCATGCTGGCCGTGGACATCGACCAGCTGCTCGCCGAGTTCGCGCAATTGCGCCACGGTGGCGGGATGGCCGTTGACCAGGGCACGCGAGCGGCCGTCGGTCTCGATCAGGCGGCGCAGCATCACGGTACCCGGATCGCCGGCAAGATCGCGCTCGGCCAGCCAGGCACCAAGCGCCGGGGTGAGCGCGAACTCGGCGACGATGTCGGCGCGGGACGCGCCCTCACGCACCACGCCGGCATCGCCGCGGCCGCCCAGCGCGAGCTGCAGCGCGTCGATGAGGATGGACTTGCCGGCGCCGGTCTCGCCGGTGAGCACGGTAAAGCCCGGCCCGAACTCGAGTTCGAGCGTGTCGACGATGACGAAGTCCCGCAGGCGCAGGGCAAGCAGCATGGCAGGACGACCCGCCCTCAGGCGGCCGGGCGCGACAGGACGGGCAGCTCGTGCCAGTTGAGCTTGCCGCGCAGGGTGGCGAAGTGGCTGTAGCCGGCCGGGTGGAGCAGGTGCACCTTGAACGGCGCGCGCTCGATCACGATGTCATCGCCGACATGCAGATCGCTGAACACCTGCATGTCGGCGGCCACGCGTGGCTCGCGGCCGTCGACCACGCGGATGTCGATGCGGACATCGTCGGGCAGCGTGATCGGCCGGTTGGAGAGCGACTGTGGTGCGACCGGCACCAGCACGATGCCGGCCAGCCGGGGATGCAGGATGGGCCCGTTGGCCGACAGCGCATAGGCGGTGGAGCCGGTGGGCGTGGCCACGATCAGGCCGTCGGCCCGCTGGCTGTACATGAACACGCCATCGACCCGGGCCTGCAGCTCGATCATGCCGGTGCGCGAGGACCGGTTGACGACGACATCATTCATGGCCAGCGCGCGCCAGACCTCGCGGCCATCGCGCACCACCCTTGCGACCAGCATGGTGCGGTCTTCCGAGGAGTAGCTGCCATCGAGGATGGCGCCGAGCGCTGCGGGCCACTGGTTGAGCGCGATGTCGGTGACGAAGCCCAGGCGGCCGTGGTTGATGCCCACCAGCGGCACCTGGGAGCGCGCAAGCTGTCGGGCCAGGCCGAGCAGGGTGCCGTCGCCGCCCACCGCGATGGCCAGATCGGCCTCGCGGCCGATGCGCTCGGCATCGGCGGCCTCGAGCTCGGGTCGGCCGATGGCCTCGAAGGTGTCGGCCTCCACCAGCACCCGGATGCCGCGGCCGGCGAGAAAGCGTGCGATCTCGAGAAGCGCCGGCGCCACCCCTTCCGACTGATAGCGGCCCACCAGCGCGACGGTTCGGAATGCCTGGGTCATGCGGGGGATTAAACCATGAATCCCCCGGAGCCCACCCCGGCCGGACGGCCGACCCGAAGGGCGGATCGCCCACGGCTTGCGCGGGTTTCGCAGTCCAATAGAATAGGTCTGTCATGCGAGAACTCGACAGCCGCGCCAAGACGCTGCTCAAGACCCTGGTAGAGCGGTACATCTCCGATGGTCAGCCGGTGGGCTCGCGCACGCTCTCGCGTCACTCCGGACTCGATCTCTCGCCGGCCACCATCCGCAATGTCATGGCCGATCTCGAGGAACTCGGCCTGATTTCCAGCCCCCACACCTCGGCCGGCCGGGTGCCTACGCCCCGCGGCTACCGGCTGTTCGTCGACACCCTGCTTACCGTCCAGCCGCTCGAGCTCGGCCAGACCGAGCGCATCCATGATCGCCTGCAGGCCGAGGAGCCCCAGCGCCTGCTCTCGGCCGCAGCGGGTCTGCTGTCCAGCCTGTCGCAGTTCGCCGGGGTGGTCACCACGCCGCGTCGCTCCTCGCTGTTCCGGCAGGTCGAGTTCATGCGGCTGTCCGAGCGCCGGGTTCTGCTCATCCTGGTGACGCCGGATGGCGATGTGCAGAACCGCATCCTCGCGGTCGAGCGCGACTACTCCGGGCCCGAGCTCACCGAGGCGGCCAACTACCTCAATCATCATTTCGCCGGTCTCGATCTCGAATCCATCCGACGCCGGCTGCAGACCGAGCTCACCAGCCTGCGCGACGACATCACCCGTCTCATGACCCGCGCGGTCGAGGCGGGCGGCCGCGCCCTCACGGAAGAGACCGAGCCCATGGTCATCTCCGGCGAGCGCAACCTGCTGGGCGTAGCCGAACTCTCCGACAACATGGAGCGCATGCGCCGGCTGTTCGATCTCTTCGAGAAGAAGACCGGCCTGCTCACACTCATGGATGCCTCCAGCCGGGCCGATGGCGTGCAGATCTTCATCGGTGGCGAATCATCGCTCGTGCCCATGGATCAGGTCAGCGTGGTGGTGGCGCCCTATGAGGTCGAGGGCCGCATCGTGGGCACGCTCGGTGTCATCGGGCCCACCCGCATGGCCTACGAGCGGGTGATCCCCATCGTGGACATCACCGCGCGGCTGGTCTCCAGCGCGCTCAGCCACAACGTGGCCTGACAGCGGCGTCGCCCGGCTCAGTCGTCCCAGGTCTGTGCCAGCAGCCGCTTCAGGTCGGCCAGGCGCGCGTCGCCCAGGCGGGCGGCAATGTCAGCCTCGATCCGCTGGATCATCTGCGCGCCGGCGCGGTTCACCAACCTGCCCTTCTCGGTGTAGCGCACCAGCTTGGAGTTGCCCCGCTGCGGGTCGTCGGCGGTCTCCAGGATGCCGCGGCGGGCGAGTTCGGCCACGGTCTTGTGCACCGCCTGACGCGAGATGGCCAGGCGGCGGGCGAGTTCGGCCATGCTCATCGGCTTGCCGCCCATGTGGGCGAGCAGGCGGCTCTGCGCCGGCGTGATGTAGGCATGCTCGCTGCGGCGCACGTTCTTCATGATTTCGCGGGCGAACCAGTCGGAGCGCTCGAGCAGCAGCTGTTTGAGGTTGGGCTCGGCCATCGGAATCCATCTCGTCAACAACGGTTGACAAGTTCATTTTGCTGGACTATCGTGCGCCTTGTCAACCAAGGTTAACGAGTCCGGTGTCGCCGAGCCGGCTCCCGGTCCGTCGGGCGCAGTGCCCGACCTTATAATCGGCCGTTCAGCCGGGCTTGCCCGGCACCACCCCACCGAGACCAGCCCATGAAGATCCTCGTGCCCGTCAAGCGCGTCGTCGACTACAACGTCAAGGTCCGCGTCAAGAGCGACCAGACCGGTGTCGACATCGCCAACGTCAAGATGTCGATGAATCCGTTCGACGAGATCGCCGTCGAGGAGGCGGTCCGCCTGAAGGAGAAGGGCGTGGCCACCGAGATCATCGCGGTCAGCTGCGGTGTGGCCGCCTGCCAGGAAACCCTGCGCACCGCGCTGGCCATCGGCGCCGACCGCGCGGTGCTGGTCGAGACCGATGTCGAGCTGCAGCCGCTGGCCGTGGCCAAGCTGCTCAAGGCGCTCATGGACAAGGAAGGCGCCGGCTTTGCCATCGTCGGCAAGCAGGCCATCGATGACGACGCCAACCAGACCGGCCAGATGCTCGCCGCGCTGGCCGGCATGCCGCAGGCCACCTTCGCCTCCAAGGTCGAGATCGCCGATGGCAAGGCCAAGGTCACCCGTGAGGTCGACGGGGGTCTCGAGGTGGTCTCCATGAGCCTGCCCGCGGTCATCACCACCGACCTTCGCCTGAACGAGCCGCGCTATGTCACGCTGCCCAACATCATGAAGGCGAAGAAGAAGCCGCTAGACACCGTCAAGCCGGCTGACCTGGGCGTGGATGTCGCGCCGCGCCTGAAGACCCTGAAGGTGTCCGAGCCGCCGGGCCGCAAGGCCGGCATCAAGGTGGCCGATGTGGCCACGCTGGTCGACAAACTCAAGAACGAAGCGAAGGTGATCTGACATGGCTGCCCTGGTTATCGCCGAACACGACAACGCGTCGCTCAAGCCCGCCACCCTCAACGCGGTCACCGCCGCAGCCGCCACCGGCGGCGAGGTGGCCATCCTGGTGGCCGGCCATCAGTGCGGCCCGGCCGCCGCTGCCGCGGCCCAGGTGGCCGGCGTCTCGCGGGTGCTGGTGGCCGATGCGCCCCAGCTCGCCGACCAGCTGGTCGAGAACATTGCCGAGCAGGTGATCGCCGTGGCCGGTGGCTTCAGCCATCTGCTCGCCCCGGCCACCGCGCACGGCAAGAACGTCATGCCGCGCGTGGCCGCCCGCCTCGATGTCTCGCAGGTCTCCGACATCATCGGCGTCGAGACGCCTGACACCTTCACCCGGCCCATCTATGCCGGCAACGCCATCGCCACCGTGCAGTCGGCCGATGCGGTCAAGGTGATCACCGTGCGCACCACCGGCTTTGACGCCGCGCCCGCCACCGGCGGGTCGGCCCAGATCCAGGCGGTCGATGCCGTGGCCGACTCCGGCAAGTCGAGCTTCCTCGGCCGCGAGATCGCCAAGAGTGACCGCCCGGAACTCACCGCCGCCAAGGTGGTGGTCTCGGGTGGTCGCGGCATGGGCAGCGCCGAGAACTTCAAGCTGCTCGAGCCGCTGGCCGACAAGCTCGGTGCGGCCATGGGCGCCTCGCGCGCGGCGGTCGATGCCGGCTATGCCCCCAACGACTGGCAGGTCGGCCAGACCGGCAAGATCGTTGCGCCGCAGCTCTATGTGGCGGTGGGCATCTCGGGCGCCATCCAGCACCTGGCTGGCATGAAGGACTCCAAGGTGATCGTCGCCATCAACAAGGATGCCGAGGCGCCGATCTTCGGCGTGGCCGACTACGGCCTGGTCGCCGACCTGTTCCAGGCGGTGCCCGAGGTGGCGTCCGCCCTCTGATCATCCGGGTCATCCCCGCGGAGACTGCCCATGAGCTATCAGGCCCCGGTCAAGGACATGCTGTTCACCATGCGCGAGCTCGCCGGGCTCGCGTCGGTGCGCAGCCTGCCCGGTTTCGAGGACGCCACCGACGACACCGTCGAGGCGGTGCTGCATGAATCGGCCCGCTTCAATGCCGAGGTGCTCGCGCCCCTGAACTGGACCGGCGACCTGCAGCCGTCCTCGGTTGCCGACGGGGTGGTCACCACCACGCCGGGCTTTCGCGACGCCTTCCGGGGTTTCGCCGAGGCCGGCTGGCAGGGTGTGCAGCATCCTGCGGCCTTCGGTGGGCAGAACCTGCCCAAGCTGGTGGCCACGGCCTGCATCGAGATGCTCAACAGCGCCAACCTGTCGTTTGCGCTGTGCCCGCTGCTCACCGACGGCGCCATCGAGGCCCTGCTCACCGCCGGCAGCCCCGAGCAGCAAGCGCTGTTCATTCCGCGCATGATTGCCGGCGACTGGACCGGCACCATGAACCTCACCGAGCCGCAGGCCGGCTCCGATCTCTCGCAGGTGCGCAGCCGGGCCGAGCCGCAGCCCGATGGCAGCTACCGGATCTTCGGCCAGAAGATCTACATCACCTATGGCGAGCACGACATGGCCGAGAACATCGTCCATCTCGTGCTGGCCCGCACGCCGGGCGCGCCCGAGGGCGTCAAGGGCATCTCGCTGTTCATCGTGCCCAAGTTCATGGTCGGCCAGGATGGCAGCCTGGGCGCGCGCAACGATGTCTACTGCGCCTCGGTCGAGCACAAGCTCGGCATCAAGGCGAGCCCCACCGCGGTGCTGCTCTACGGCGACGGCAAGTTTCCGCTCGCCTCGCCCGGCGGTGGCGCGGCCGCGGCCGGTGCGGTGGGCTGGCTGGTCGGCCAGGAGAACCGCGGCCTCGAGTACATGTTCGTGATGATGAACGCCGCCCGCTTCGCGGTCGGCATGCAGGGCGTGGCGGTGGCCGAGCGCGCCTACCAGAAGGCAGTGCAGTACGCGCGCGACCGGGTGCAGAGCCGCGCGGTCGAGGGTTCGCCCGGGCCGGTGGCGATCATCGCCCACCCCGATGTGCGCCGCATGCTCATGACCATGCGTGCGCTCACCGAAGGCGCCCGCTCGCTCGCCTATGTGGCTGCGGCCGCCTACGACGCCGCCCATGCGTCACCGGATGCCGACACCCGCAAGGCGAACGCGGCCTTCTATGAATTCCTGGTGCCGATCGTCAAGGGCTTCTCCACCGAGATGAGCCTCGAGGTCACCTCGCTGGGCGTGCAGGTGCATGGCGGCATGGGCTTCATCGAGGAGACCGGCGCCGCGCAGTACTACCGCGATGCCCGCATCCTGCCCATCTACGAGGGCACCACCGCCATCCAGGCCAACGATCTCATCGGTCGCAAGACCGTGCGCGATGGCGGCCAGACCGTGCGCGGCGTGCTCGGGCGTGTCGCGCAGACCCTGGCCGAGCTGCCGGACGATGGTGAACTCGGTGGCATCCGGCGGCGCCTCGAAGAAGGCGCGCACGCCCTCGGCGCAGCGGCCGACTATCTGGTTGCCCAGGGCAAGGCCGACCCGCGGGCCACCTATGCCGGCAGCGTGCCCTACCTCATGCTGTGCGGCACCGTCCTTGCTGGCTGGCAAATGGCCCGCGCCGCGCTGTCTGCCAGCCAGCAGCTGGCTGCCGGTGCCGATGACGCCGACTTCCTGAAAGCCAAGATCGGCACGGCTCGCTTCTATGCCGACCACATCCTGTCGCGTTCGCTGTCGCTGCGCGCAGCCATCGTCGACGGCGCCAGCGGTACGCTGGCGCTCGAGGAAGCGATGTTCTGACGCCACGCCCCGGTGCGCCGGGGTCTGGACAGATACTGGATATTCATCCACTATCAAGGGGTGAGCCACACCCCTGCATCCGCCTTCCTGCGTCCCGCCCGCCCGGCAGCCGCGCCGCCGGTCGGCTCGGTCATGGCCGGGCAGGCGGTGCAGGTATGCCGGGGCCGCGGCGCGGTTTCAAGCCCCCAGCCGCGGTTCAACCAGCAGGTTCGTGAGGCCGCGCCTGATGGCTGGCTGAGCGTCCCAGAGCCCTCGATGGCGGTCACCCGTATCGCCACCGAGACCGCGCGCAGCCTGATCAGCCGCAACCTGTCGCCGGACGTCTTCTTCGACCAGTCGGTCAATCCCTATCGCGGATGCGAGCATGGCTGCATCTACTGCTACGCCCGGCCCAACCATGCCTGGGTCGGTCTGTCGCCAGGCCTTGACTTCGAAACCCGCCTGTTCGCCAAGGTCAACGCGCCGGAAGTCCTCGCCCGCGAGCTCGATGCCCCGGGCTACCGCTGTGCGCCCATCGTGCTGGGCACCGCCACCGATGCCTACCAGCCCGCCGAGCGCGAGTTCCGCCTCACCCGTCAGCTCATCCAGGTGATGGCCGAGCGCCAGCACCCGCTGGCCCTGATCACCAAGTCCAGTCTGGTCGAGCGCGACATCGATCTGCTCGCGCCCATGGCAGCCGCGGGTCAGGCTGCCGCCTATGTCACCGTCACCACCCTCGATCCCGATCTCGCGCGGCACTGGGAGCCGCGTGCGCCGGCACCCTGGCGGCGCCTGGAGACCATCCGAAAGCTCTCGCGAGCCGGCATTCCCGTGGGGGTCATGGTGGCGCCACTCACGCCCTTTCTGAACGAGCCCGAACTCGAGCAGGTGCTGCAGGCGGCGCACGAGGCTGGCGCGCGCAGTGCCCACTACACGGTGCTGCGCCTGCCCCAGGAGCTCGATCCGCTCTTCAGGGACTGGCTGGCCGCCCATTACCCGCAGCGGGCGGCCCGGGTGCTGGCCCGTCTGGCGGACATGCGCCCGCAGCCTGCAGGTGGGCGGCAGCGCCTGAACGACGCCCGATTCCATCACCGGATGCGCGGACAAGGCCCCTGGGCCGAACTCATCCGTCTGCGGTTCCAGGTCGCATGCCAGCGTCTGGGTCTGCGCCGGGATCGTCCGGTGCTCCATGCCGATGCTTTCCGGCCTCTGCGGCCGTCGGCCCAGCTCGCTCTGTTTCCGGCCTGAGCACCCAGACCCCGTTTCCGGCCTGAGCACCTTGATGGCCGGGCCTGCGGCCCTCCGCGCTCCAGGGGTTGCGTGGCAATTGCCCTGGTGTGCGCTTTCCCGCTATCATCTCGGGTTTTCCCGATTCACCCGGCAAAGGGGTTCAGCATGGTTGTCATCCGCCTGTCGCGCGGTGGCGCGAAGAAGCGCCCGTTCTACAACATCGTGGCCACCGACAAGCAGAATCGTCGTGACGGCCGCTTCATCGAGCGCGTGGGTTACTACAACCCCATCGCCGCCGCGGGTGAGGCTGGTCTGAAGATCGCGCTTGATCGCATCACCTACTGGCAGGGGCATGGGGCGCAGGTTTCGCCTGCCGTGGCCCGTCTGGTGGCCGAGTTCTCGGCCAAGAACGCCGCGGCGCCGGCCGCGGCCTGAGTTCCGCCCGGGTGAGCGTGCGCCGAGCGCCGCCGCTGCGTGGCGGTCGTCGTGTCGTGCCGCAGGCTGGCTCCCCGAGCGCTGCCGCGTCGGCTCCTGCCGGCCTGACCATCCCCACCGACCTGGCCATTCCCGCCGACCTTCTCGTGGTCGGCCGTGTCAGCGGCACCTATGGCATCCGGGGGTGGATCCGTATCGATCCCGTCAGCGCGCCGCCGGAGTCCGTGCTGCTCGGCGCGCGTCGCTGGTGGCTGCGTCGAACAGCCTCACCCGCCGAGCCCGGTCTCGTGGCGCAGGCCCGTGCCGGCCAGGCGCAGGCTGTCGCCCCCCGCTGCCTCGATATCGAGCGGGTGAGGGTGCACACCGATGCCCTGGTGGCCAAGCCGGTTGGCATCGAGACCCGCGAGGCGGCAGCCCTGCTCAAGGGCGAGCAGGTGCTGGTGAGCCGGGCCGACTTTCCCCCTGGCGAAGAAGGCGAGTTCTACTGGGCCGACCTGATCGGCTGTCAGGTGGTCAATCCTGCGCAAGAGGCGCTCGGCGAGGTCTTCGCGGTGGAAGACCATGGCGCTCATCCCGTGCTGCGCCTGCGCCAGCCGGATTCGGCCGAGCGAATGATTCCCTTCGTGTCGGCCTTCATCCTTCAGGTCGACCTGGATGGCAGGCGCATCCTGGCCGACTGGCAGACCGACTACTGAGCCCGGTCAGGCCATGCGCTTCGATGTCATCACGCTTTTCCCGGCGATGTTCGACGCGATCAGCGCGTGGGGCATCACCAGCCGGGCGCTGCAGCGCGGGCTCTGGTCGCTGCACCGCTGGAATCCCCGCGACTTCGCCACCGACGCCTACCGCAGCGTCGACGACCGGCCCTATGGCGGTGGCCCCGGCATGGTAATGCTGCCCGAACCCCTGGCCGACACGCTGGCCGCGGTCGCGCGATCGCAGGGCGAGCCCCGCGGCCGGGTCATCCATCTCAGCCCGCGCGGCCGTCCGCTCGATCAGGCTCGAATCGAGGCGCTCGGTGAACTCGGCGCGATCACCCTGATTGCCAGCCGCTACGAAGCGGTCGACCAGCGACTGCTCGATCGCCATGTCGACGAGGAGATCGCGGTCGGCGAGTTCATTGTTTCGGGCGGCGAGTTGCCGGCCATGATGCTGATCGATGCGCTGGTGCGGCGCCTGCCCGGAGCGCTCAACGATGGCCGTTCGGCGCAGGAGGAGTCCTTCGCCGCCGGTCTGCTCGAGGGGCCGCACTACACGCGCCCGGAACACTTCGAAGGCGAGCCGGTGCCGGCGGTGCTGCTGTCAGGTCACCATGAGCGCATCGCGCGCTGGCGGCGCGAGCAGTCGCTGCTCACCACTGCGCGGCGCCGTCCGGATCTGATCGCCGCCGCGCGTACGGCGGGCCACCTCGACGCGGCCGACGAGCGGGTGCTGGCGAATCTGGCCGCAGCCCGCGACAACAACCGCTGATTCGGCTAGAATCGAGGGTTCCCCGAAAAGGCGTGGTGGCGGCAACGCTGTTCGCGCAGTCGGGGAGCCCCATCCTCTGATCGTCAGCCGCGGCATGGTGCCGCGCAGACCCCGCCCGGATCACCCGGCGGTGGGCGCCGGCCCTGCCGGTGTCCCGCTTGCCTGGCCGTGGCGCCCTGGTCAGCGATGCAAGATGGTGACCGGAGCCCCCATGGACCTCATCAAGCAACTCGAGCAGGAAGAGATCGCCCGCCTGGGCAAGACCATTCCTGACTTCGCCCCCGGCGATACCGTCATCGTCAGCGTCAATGTGGTCGAAGGTACGCGCAAGCGCGTGCAGGCCTACGAAGGCGTGGTGATCGCCAAGCGCAACCGCGGCCTGAATTCCTCCTTCATCGTCCGCAAGATTTCCTCGGGCGAAGGTGTCGAGCGCACCTTCCAGACCTACTCGCCGCTGATCGCCTCCATCGAGATCAAGCGCCGTGGCGATGTCCGGCGCGCCAAGCTCTACTACCTGCGCAATCGCTCCGGCAAATCGGCGCGCATCAAGGAAAAGCTCCCGGGCAAGTCGGCCGCCAAGGCCGCCTGAGCCTGCCAGGGCGGCCGCCGGGCCATGTCGCCGGTGGCTGCTGCACGCTGCGCCCGGGTGGTGTCGAGCTGATCTCGCGCTGATTCATGGCCCAGGCCCCTGAGCCCAGCCCGTCCGGATCGTCCGTATCGCCCTGGCGTACGGTCGATCCCCGTCAGGTGCCGGTCGCGCAGCGTTATCACCATCTGCCCGCGGTTCCCGCCGAGCGGCTCTCGCTGCCCTGGCTGAGGCAGCGCGTCGCGCAACCGCCGCAGGCATGGGAGCCTGAGCACCGCGGTGATCAGTCCCGCCTGGCCGGCCGCGAGATGCGGCCGGCAGCGGTGCTGGTGCCGATCGTCGCTCACGACCACGGCGCCACCGTGTTGCTCACCCAGCGGCCGGCGCACATGCGTGAGCATGCCGGCCAGGTCGCCTTTCCGGGGGGCCGAACCGATGAGTCGGATGGCAGTCCGGAGAACACCGCGCTGCGCGAGGCCTGGGAAGAGGTGGGTCTGCCGCGCGAGCATGTCGATGTCATCGGACGCCTGCCCCGCTATGTCACCGGCACCGGCTACGAGGTCACGCCGGTGGTGGCGCTGGTGCGGCCCGGCTTCAGCCTGCGCCTGCAGGCCGGCGAGGTGGCCGATGCCTTCGAGGTGCCGCTGCGCTTCCTGATGGACCCGCGTCACCACGAGCGCCGCCGCCTGGTGCTCGCCGATCTCGAGCGGGATTTCCTCGCCATGCCGTACAGTGAGGGCGATCGGGAGTTCTTCATCTGGGGGGCCACTGCGGCCATGCTGCGCAATTTCTACCGTCTGCTGATGGCCTGAGTCATGGGTTTCATCGCGCTGGTTTTCGCGCTGCTGATCGAGCAGGGCAGGCCCCTGCCGCCGGGCAACCAGGTGCATCGTCTGTTCATCGCCCTGGCCGATGCCGTGCGACGCGGCACCGATGCCGGTGAGCGGCAGCACGGCCTGATCGGCTGGCTGCTGGTCGCCGGCGGCGTGTGCGGTGGTGCGCTTGCGCTGCAATGGGCGAGCGCCTGGCTGCATCCCGTTGCCGGCTTCTGCGTGCATGTCGCGGTGCTCTACCTCACCGTCGGATTCCGTCAGTTCAGCCATCCTTTCACCGAGGTCCAGCTCGCGCTGGCAGCGGGTGATCTGCCCGCCGCGCGACGCACCCTGGCTGCCTGGATCCGGCCCGAGGGCGAGCCCGGACAGTTCGCCGAGGCCTCGCAGGCCGAGATCTGCCGCAGCGCGATCGCCCATGCGCTGGTCGAGTCGCATCGCCATGTGTTCGGGCCGCTGCTCTGGTATGTGCTTCTGCCGGGCGTGGTCGGTCCCGCGCTCTACCGGATCGCCGAGCTGCTGGGCCGGCGCTGGGGCGCCGATGGCGAGCCCTATGGCGTCTGGGCGCGGCGGATCTTCGGCTGGATCGACTGGATCCCCCTGCGTCTGAGCGCAGCCGGCTTCGCGGTGGTTGGCAACTTCGAGGATGCGGTCTATGCCTGGCGCGGTGCAGCCGCGGCCGGGCGCGAAGACGATGGCCGTTCGCTGCTGCTGGCTGCCGGTGGCGGCGCGCTCGGGCTTCGGCTGGCCGACCCGGCCCTCGAGGCCAGCTGGGCGGCGCAATCCGGCGGCGAGGAGCCGCTCGGCGTGGCGCCCGGACCCGAGGGGCTGCGCAGCGCGGTCGGTCTGGTGTGGCGCTCGGTGGTGCTGTGGATTGCGCTGTTCGCGATGCTCAGCGCCGCCAGCTGGCTGGGGCGCTGACCCGCGACTCCTCGTGCAGGCGCAGCAGCAGGGCGTAGCGTCTGGCGTCGATGCGCCCTTCCTGCACCGCCAACCGGATCGCGCAGCCCGGCTCGTCGCGGTGCGTGCAGCTGTGGAAACGGCATTGCCCCAGGAGCGCCCGGCACTCCGGCATCGCGTGCAGTTGCTGCGAGCCCGAGAGGTGCTCCAGGCCGAAATGCTGGAAGCCGGGTGAGTCGATCAGCCGCCCGCTCAGGGGCGCCGGCAGCTCGAACAGACGGGTGAAGGTGGTGGTGTGCCGCCCCGCGTCCAGCGCCGTGGAGATTGCCTGGGTGCGCAGACCCGCATCGGGCACCAGGCAGTTCACCAGGGTGGATTTGCCCATTCCCGATTGACCGGTGAGGAGTGTGGTGCGCCCGGCCAGCCATGCCCTCAGGCCGGCCACGCAGCCTGCCGGATCGGTGCGGGCACTGACCTCGAACACCGGATAGCCCAGCGAGCGGTAGAGCGCGAGGCGCGGCCCGATCTCGGCCGAGGCCGCGAACAGATCGGCCTTGTTGGCGATCAGCGCCACCGGCACATCCTGGGCACCGGCCTCGATCAGCACCCGCGAGAGCAGGTCGTCGGAGAAGGGCGGCGAGGGCGCGATCACCACCGCCACCTGATCGACATTGGCGGCCAGCGGCTTGGCCCGCCAGGCGTCGCTGCGCTGGACGAGGTTGCGCCGCGGCAGCACCGTCTCGATCACCGCCTGCCCGGCGCCGAGCTCGCGGACCTCCACCCGGTCTCCGACCGTGATGTCGTTGCGCCGGCCCCGGGTGACCGCGGTGAGGCGGGGCCCGCCCTCGGGCAACACCAGCAGCCGGTGGCCGTGGCGGGCCTCGACCGTGGCCTCGATCATCGCAACGGCCGCGGTTCGTGGTGACGGCTCAGCCGGCGACGATCCATACCGCGAGGGTTCATCCGGCCGGGGCGAAGACCGCGTCGGTGCGCGCCGCGCAGATGAAGTCGTTCTCGGACACGCCGCCCACCGAGTGGGTGTTCCAGCGCACCAGGCACCGGTTGTAGGTCACCACCAGCTCCGGGTGGTGGTCTTCGGCGTGGATCATCCAGGCCAGCGCCCCGACGAATCCGATGGTGCGGTGGTAGTCGCTGAACGCGAAGCTGCGTTCCAGGCAGCCGTCGCGCAGCGACCAGCCGGGCAGCTCGGCGAGTTGCGCAGCGATCTCGGCATCGGTGTGCGCGCGTTCGCCGTGCAGGGGACGGCAGCGCCGGGCCAGCAGCTGCGGGCGGGTGAGCATGGGTTTCATGGTGATGCGATCAGGCGGTTTGGGGCGGCGCTGCCGGCAGTCAGGCGCTGGCCAGCCGACCGACCCGGATGGCCGCCGGCGGATGCGAGTCGTAGAACGCCGAATGCAGCGGATCGGGGGTGAGGGTGGCCGCGTTGTCCTCGTAGAGCTTGACCAGCGCGGCGATCAGGTCGCGCCCGCTGCTGTGGGCCGCGGCGAAGCGGTCGGCCTCGAACTCATGACGGCGCGAGGCCAGGCTGGCCAGCGGCTTGAGCATGAAGGTGAACACCGGAGCAGCCAGGAAGAACAGCACCAGCGCCAGCGCCTCGGCGTCGGCCGCCGGATTGACGCCCAGGCCGTGGTAGAACCAGACCTGCCGCGACAGCCAGGCAAGCAGCCACAGGCCGGCACCGCTGATCAGAAAGCTCACCACGATGCGCTGGGTGATGTGGCGGTGTCTGAAATGGCCAAGCTCATGGGCCAGCACTGCCTCGACCTCGGCGCCGTCCAGCCGGTTGAGCAACGTGTCGTAGAAGACGATGCGCCGGGCCCGACCCATGCCGGTGAAGTAGGCGTTGCCGTGCGCCGAGCGCCGGCTGCCATCCATGACGAACAGACCGCGCGAGGCGAATCCGCAGCGGGCAAGCAGCTGCTCCACCCGTTCGCGCACCGGCCCCTGGGGCATGGGCTCGAAGCGGTTGAAGAGCGGCGCGATCACGGTGGGGTAGAGCACCAGCACCCCGAGGTTGAAGCCTACCCACAGCAGCCAGGCCCAGAGCCACCAGCTCTCGCCGGCCGATCGCATCAGCGCGAGCACCGCGGCCAGCAGGGGCACGCCGAGCGCAAGCCCTACCAGCAGCCCCTTGACCTGATCGGCGATCCAGAGCCGCAGGGTCATGCGGTTGAAGCCGAAGCGTTGCTCGAGCCGGAACTGCCGGTACCAGTCGAGCGGGGTTTCGACCAGTCCGCCGATGAAGCTCACCAGCAGCACCAGCAGCACCGGACGCCACCAGCCGGCCTGCGGCAGCAGCGACACCAGGCTCTCGTGCAGCCACTGCAGTCCGCCGAGCAGCGTGAAGCCCACCAGGGTGAGCATGCCCAGCACGAACTCGACGATGCCCAGACGGGTTCGGGCCATGGTGTAGTCGGCGGCCCGCTGGTGCGCGGCAAGGCTCACCCGCCCGGCGAATGCCTCGGGCACGGTGCCGCGGTGTCGGCTGACATGTCGGATCTGGCGCGCGGCCAGCCACAAGCGCAGCCCGGCGGTGAGCAGCACGGCCGCGGCAAAGACCAGGCTGAAGGCGAGCGCGCTCGTCACGAGAGGGGAGGGGCCTGCGCGGGGAGCCGCTGACGCGGCTGTGACAGAATCGCGGGATTATGACACAGCCCCCTGACTTCGCTTCGGCTTCCCCGGCCGGCACCGCACTGGCCATCCGCCCCGACGAGACCCGGCTGGTCTGGATCGACATGGAGATGACCGGCCTGCGCCCGGAGGTCGACCGCATCATCGAGGTTGCCGCCGTGATCACCGACAGTGATCTCAATGTGCTGGCCCAGAGCGAGTCCTATGCGGTCCATCAGCCCGAGGCGGTGCTCGAGACCATGGACCAGTGGAATCAGTCCACCCATGGCCGCTCCGGCCTCACCGCGCGGGTGCGCGCCTCGCGGCTGTCCGAGGCGGATGTCGAGCGCTCGCTGCTGGCTTTCCTTGCTCCGTGGGTGCCGGCGGGCAAGACCCCGATGTGCGGCAACTCCATTGGCCAGGACCGCCGTTTCATGACCCGCTACATGCCGCAGCTCGAGGCCTGGTTCCACTACCGCAACCTCGATGTCAGCACCCTGAAGGAGCTCGCCCGCCGCTGGGCGCCGGCGGTGGCCCGCAGCTTCGTCAAGCGCAGCGCGCATACCGCGCTGGCCGACATCCACGAGTCGATCGACGAGCTGCGCCACTACCGGCAGCACTTCATCGTTTCGCAGCCGCAGCCGCAGCCGCAGCCGCCGGCTGGCTGAATCGCATCAGGCAGCCGGCATCCGCCACACCCGGCGGATCACCAGCGCCAGCCCCGCGCTGGCCACCACCAGGCCGATCACCCCGGCCAGCCAGAAGCCGAGCGCGCCGCTGCGCGAGCCGTGCAGCGCAGCCGCGCCGAGCGCGGCCGGTTCGCCCGCGACAGTGAGCAGCCAGCCGCCGCCCAGACCCACGCCCCACATCGACACCACGCATACCACCATGGGCAGCGTGGCGATCTTGTAGGCCCGCAGCACGAAGGCGATCTGCGTCTGCAGGCTGTCGAACACCGAGAACACCGCCAGCGCGGCCAGCAGGGGCAGGGCTGCCGCCACCACGGACGGATCGGTACTGTAGGCCTGCGCGATCGGCGCGCGCAGCAGCCACAGCAGCGCGCCTGCCAGCACGGCCAGCGCCACGCCAAGCCGGATGCCGGTGAGGGCCAGCACGCGTGCCCGGGCGAGGTCGCCAGCGCCCAGTGATTGCGCGACCAGGGTGCTGGTGGCGCTCGCGATCGCCATGGCGATCATGTAGATCACGCCGGTGAGGTTGGCCGCGATCTGATGGCTGGCCAGCGTCACGGTGCCAAAGCGCGCCACCAGGATCGACATGAAGGTGAACGAGGTCACCTCGATCAGGTAGGTGGCGCCGATCGGCAGCCCCAGGCGCAGCAGCTCGGCCATCGCCCGCGCCCGCGGCGCCACCGGGCGGCGCAGCGCCAGGCCGTTGTAGCGCGGGTCTCGCCAGAGCCATGCCGCGGCGCCGATCACGCTCGCCCAGGCGATTACGCTGGTGGCCAGCGCGCACCCCGGCCCGCCGAGCGCCGGCAGGCCCAGCATCTCGCTGCCATGCATGAACAGCAGGTTCAGCGGAAACTTCGCAGCCACGCCGATCAGGTTGATCGCCATCACGACCTTGGGCTGGGCAATGGCGGTGTTCAGCGCGTAGAAGCAGCGAAACAGCAGTGCCGCCGGGATGCCCGCCGCGGTGTAGCCAAGATAGGCATCGATGCGCCCGGCGAGCTCGGCGGGCGCATCGGCCAGTGCGATCCAGGGCTGCGACCAGCCCAGCGCGATGCAGCCCGGCACGCTCAGCGCCAGCGCCACCCACACTGCTTGCCAGAAGGCGGCGCCCACCTCGGCCCGGCGGCCGGCGCCCAGGTGCTGGGCGGCGATCGGGGAGAGCGCGAGCAGCACGCCCATCAGCGACACATAGACGCTGACATAGACGCTCGAGCCCAGACCCACCGCGGCGAGGTCCTGGGCCGACAGCCGGCCCGCCATGGCGGTGTCGATGATCCCGTTGACCATCACCGCGAGCTGGCCGATGTAGAGGGGCCAGGCCAGGCGCAGGATCTCGCCGCGCATCAGGGCTGCCGGTACAGGCGAAAAAGTTCGTCGCGGTCGCGCGGCCGGGCGCCCTCCCAGACCAGCGTCCAGCCCATCGGCAGGTTGGCGGGCTGGCGCGCTGCCGCGCCGCTCACCTGTTCGATGCGCCAGCGGCACGCCGGGTCGGACTCGGCCAGCGGCAGGCCGCCGAAGTACTGCAGCATGGCCCGCTGGGCCCGCCCCAGCGCCACCGGGGTGATGCAGGTCTGGCCCGCGGGCAGGCGCGCTGCAATCTGCGCGGCCAGCTCGCGGTAGGTGTTGCGCTGGTTGATCGCCGGCAGCCACAGGGTCATCAGCAGCAGCCAGGCCAGCACCAGTCCGCCGCAGGAGAGCGTGACCGGGCGCCAGAGCGCCGGCCGATGGCGGGCCACCCGCCAGCGCACCAGCGCCAGCCAGGCCAGGGTGGCCGCGGCACCCAGCGCGAGCGCACCCGGCGACCACTGCGGCTGGAAGCCCGGTGACAGCGCCGCCGCGCTCGTGGCCATGGGCCGTGGGGCACCGATCAGCCAGGCCAGCCAGTAGGCCCACACCGCCAGGCCGATGAGCGTGTAGGTCATCACCGCGAACCAGTCGATCAGGCTGGTGATCGAGCGTCGCAGCGTCGGCAGGCCCATGGCCGCGAGCATGGCGAGCGCGGCCGCCGGCTGCATGATGAAGCCCTCCGGCGCATCCGATCGGGCGAGTGCGGCCACGGCCAGCACCACCGCGCTCAGCGTCGGCAGGGCGAGCGCCGGCTCGTCGAGACGCCCGCGCCAGCGCAGGATCGCCCAGGTGGCCACCGGCCACACCGGCCACAGGAACCACGGCACCGTGCGCGCGTAGTAGCCCAGTCCGGCGGCGTCGGGCAGGCCGAACCCGGTCGAATTCCAGTCGAGCCACTGTCGCAGATGGTCGCCCGCACCAGGCGCGGACGACAGGGCCAGCGCAAGCGGCCAGGCCAGACCGAGCATGAGTGCCGCAGGCAGCGCGGCCAGCAGCCAGCGCACGGCCACCACCCGCCAGGCCGACGACACCATCGGCAGCCCGAGGGTGATCGCGGTCAGGGCTGCCGCCGGCAGCAGGCCGCGCGTGGTCACGGTGGCCGCGATCATTGCGCCGGCGATCAGGCCGCCGGTCAGCGGCCGCTCGATGGCGATCGCCGCGCCGAACAGGAAGACCGCGATCCACACCAGCTGCGCCGCGTCGGCGCTGTTCTCGTGCAGCGGCGCGATCAGGCCGATCGTGGCCATCAGCAGCAGCAGGGCGCTGTCGGCGACCGCCCGCCCGAAATCGGTGGGCGTGGCGCGCGCGTCGAAGGGATCGGCAGGCAGCAGCCTCGGCTGCCGGGCAAGCTGCAGGGTGGCGTACCAGAGCGCCACGAACATCAGCCCGAGCAGCGCCATGGCCGCGAGCTGCGCGGCCACATGCGCCGGCAGCGCCGGCAGCGCGCGGATGGCCAGCGCTGCCAGCCAGTGCGGCAGCGGCCCTTCGTCGGGCACCGGCTCGCCGGCGATCTCGGGCATCAGCCATTGCGTCGGCCCGCCACGGGCCATGGCCAGCGACACGCCGAAGCCGAGTGCGTCGGCCGCGCGCCAGGGGTCTCGGCCGGCAAGACCGGGAACGATGTAGAGCAGGCTGAGCAGCCACAGGCCCCACCGGGGCAGCTTGCCGGCCTGCAGATCGGTCACCAGGAAGGAGCGCATCGCAGCGGTCGGTGCTTGCCGGCCGGCTCGGGCCGCGCGGTGGGTGACGTCAGGATGAACACGGCAGCGCTTCGCTGCCAGCCGGCGGCGCGGGCGCCGCCAGGCGCCGGATCAGCCGCCGGCCATCCCGCAAGGGACTGCCGTGGCGTGTCCGGCGGATGCGCCGTTCAGGCGCCGGCCTTGGTGCGGGCGAATTTCTGGCGGAACTTCTCGACCCGGCCGGTTTCGCTGATGCGCTGCTGGGCGCCGGTGTAGAAGGGGTGCGACTCGGAGGTGACATCCAGCTTCATCAGCGGATACTCCTTGCCGTCTTCCATGGTGATCTTCTCGCGCGAGGACAGGGTCGAGCGGGTGATGAACTTGAAGCCCGTGGACATGTCCTGGAACACGACCTCGCGGTACTCGGGGTGGATGCCAGATTTCATCGCGATTCCTTCAGGATGCCGACCGCCGCGCGCCGACGGGCGCTTGGCCGCGGCGTTGAGCCACGGCCCATGGTTGGGGCGAATTCAGCGAAGCCTTAAATCATGGCACAGGCGTGCGCCTGCGGCAAGTTGCGCGGGCGCGGGCGCCTAGCGCTTCATCATCTCGAAGAATTCCTGGTTGCTCTTGGTGGCGCGGATCTTGTCGAGCAGGAATTCCATGGCGGCGATCTCGTCCATGTCGTGCAGCAGCTTGCGCAGGATCCAGATCTTCTGCAGCACATCGTTGCGGATGAGCAGTTCCTCGCGCCGGGTGCCCGAGCGCGAGATGTTGATCGCCGGGTAGACGCGTTTTTCCATCATGCGGCGATCGAGGTGCAGCTCCATGTTCCCGGTGCCCTTGAACTCCTCGTAGATCACCTCGTCCATCCGGCTGCCGGTGTCGATCAGCGCGGTGGCGATGATCGTGAGCGAGCCGCCCTCCTCGATGTTGCGGGCCGCCCCGAAGAATCGCTTGGGCCGCTGCAGCGCATTGGCATCGACGCCGCCGGTGAGCACCTTGCCCGAGGCCGGCACCACGGTGTTGTAGGCGCGGGCCAGGCGGGTGATGGAGTCGAGCAGGATGACCACGTCGCGCTTGTGCTCGACCAGCCGCTTGGCCTTCTCGATGACCATCTCGGCCACCTGCACATGCCGGGTGGCGGGTTCATCGAAGGTGGAGGCGACCACTTCGCCGCGCACCGATCGGCTCATCTCGGTCACCTCCTCGGGACGCTCGTCGATGAGCAGCACGATCAGGGTGACATCGGGATGGTTGGTGGTGATCGCGTGCGCAATGTGCTGCATCAGCACGGTCTTGCCGGCCTTGGGCGGGGCCACGATCAGGCCGCGCTGGCCTTTGCCGATGGGCGCGATCATGTCGATGATCCGGCTGGTGATGTTCTCCTCGGCGCGGATGTCGCGCTCGAGGGTCATCACCTTGTTCGGATGCAGCGGCGTGAGGTTCTCGAACAGGATCTTGTTCTTGCTCGCCTCGGGTGGCTCGCCGTTGATCTTGTCGACCTTCACCAGCGCGAAATAGCGCTCGCCATCCTTGGGCGTGCGCACCTCGCCCTCGATGGAGTCACCGGTGTGCAGGTTGAAGCGCCGGATCTGTGAGGGCGAGATGTAGATGTCGTCGGTGCTCGCCAGGTAGGAGGTCTCGGGCGAGCGCAGGAAGCCGAAGCCGTCGGGCAGCACCTCGAGCACGCCGTCGCCGAAGATCGACTCGCCGGTCTTGGCCTTGCGCTTGAGGATCGCGAACATCAGCTCCTGCTTGCGCATGCGCTGAGGCGCCTCGATGTCCAGGCTGGTGGCCAGCTCGATGAGTTGCGAGACGTGCTGGGCCTTCAGATCGGATAGGTGCATGGGGTGCGGGGAGCCGGAACCTGGGTCGGGAAGGACGGCGGGCAGTGCCGGGCCGTGGCGGGTGGGCGTGTCTGGGACGACCTGGCTCGCGGCGGATGCTGCGGGGCCCCTCGGGACGGGCCGGGTTCAGCAGGACGAGGGGCGGGAGGGGGCGAGTGGCCCTGGGGGTGCGGGCGACCGGCATGAGCCGGCAGCCCACGGCGGCGGTGCCGTCGAGCGTGCCGGGAGATTACAACGAATCAGAGATGGCTGTCCAGAAACTGGGCAAGCTGGGATTTCGAGACCGCGCCGACCTTGGTGGCGATCACTTCGCCGCCCTTGTAGAGCAGCAGCGAGGGGATGCCGCGGATGCCGTAGCGGGTGGCGGTCTCGGGGTTGTCGTCGACATCGATCTTGGCGATCTGGACGCGGCCGTCGTAGTCGCGAGACAACTCCTCGAGGATGGGCGCGATCTGCTTGCACGGGCCGCACCAGGGTGCCCAGTAATCGACCAGGACGGGCTTGTCGGCCTTCAGCACGTCCTGCTCGAAGCTCTTGTCGGAAACATGGGTGATGCTCATGGCGGGATCCTCCGGGAAGGTCGGGGAAAATACCACAGGCGCTGCGCCCCCGCATGGCGTGCCCGCACAGCGGGGCCAGGTCATGCCGGCGGCCAGCGGGCTCATCCGGGCGAGGAGGGCCGCGCCGCTGCGATCCCCGTCGGCTGTTAGAATGGGTTCGGGCGGGCCCCCCCGCATCGCGGCGTGGTCAATCTGGTCAGGTCCGGAAGGAAGCAGCCACAGCCAGCCGTCGCGAGTGCCGGGGTCCCGGCTCGCCCCCCTCCCTTTCCGCCGGCAGTCACCGTGGCCCATCAGGTACTTGCGCGCAAGTGGCGCCCCCGCGACTTCTCAACCCTGGTCGGCCAGGACCATGCCGTGCGCGCGCTCTCGCACGCCCTGGTGTCGGGGCGGCTGCACCACGCCTACCTGTTCACCGGCACCCGCGGCGTGGGCAAGACCACCATCGCGCGCATCCTCGCCAAGGCGCTCAACTGCGAGACCGGCGTCACCGACCGGCCCTGCGGCGTGTGCTCGGCCTGCACCGAGATCGATGCCGGACGCTTCCCCGATTACCTCGAAATGGACGCGGCCTCCAATCGCGGCGTCGACGAGATGGCCCAGGTGCTCGAGGCGGCGGTGTACTCGCCCTCGGCCGGTCGCTACAAGGTCTACATGATCGACGAGGTGCACATGCTCTCGTCGCACGCGTTCAACGCGATGCTCAAGACCCTCGAGGAGCCGCCGGCGCATGTGGTGTTCATCCTGGCCACCACCGATCCCCAGAAGGTGCCGGTCACGGTGCTCTCGCGCTGCCTGCAGTTCGGGCTGCGCAACATGCCGCCCGAGGCCGTGGCCTCCCATCTGGCCGGCATCCTGCAGGCCGAATCCGTGGCCTTCGAGCCGGGCGCACTCGGGCTGATCGGCCGGGCCGCTGCGGGCAGCATGCGCGACGCGCTTTCGCTGCTCGATCAGGCGATCGCCTTCGGCGGCGGCTCGGTGGCGCAGGCCGATGTCGCCGAGATGCTCGGCGTGGTCGATGCCGGCTGGATCCGGCAGCTGACCGCCGCGCTGCTCGCCGGTGACGGCGCCGGCCTCATCGCGCTCGCCGACGACATGGCCGCCGCCGGCGCGCCCTGGCGCCGGGTGCTCGATGAGTTCGCGGTGCGCCTGCAGCGCATGGCCCTGTGCCGGGCCGGCCTCGTCCAGGCGCCGGAAGACGACCCTGACCTTGCCGCGCATGCCGCGCAGGCCGAGCCCGAAGAGCTGCAGGTCTACTACCAGATCGTCATCCACGGCGCGCGTGACCTTCCCCTCGCGCCCGACGAGCGGGTGGGTTTCACCATGACGCTGCTGCGGCTGCTGGCGTTCCGGCCGGAGGCGGCCGGCGTCGGTGGGCCGCCCCCGGTGGGGCGCGGGCAGCCTGCGGCGACGCCGCGGCCGGCCTCGTCGCCCGCCGTTCCGCTCAGCACGGCGCCGTCGCCGCGGGTGAGCATCGCCGCGCCGCCCAGGCCAGTGCCGGCGCCGGGTGCGCCCGCGGTCTCGGCGGCCCCGGCAGCGCCCGCAGCCGCATCGCCCGAAGCCGCGCCTCCCGCAGCCGCCGCTGCCCCCGCAACCGCAGCCCCCGCAGACCAGCCCCGATCCGAGGCCACCGGATCCTCGCCCTTCGACGGCAACTGGCCGGCCCTTGCCGCCCGGGTGCGCCTGGGGGGCTTCGCGCAGCAGTTCCTCGAGCAGAGTGAACTCCTGGGCCATGACGGGCTCGCCTTCCGGGTGCGGGTGCCGATCCGGCCGCTGGCCGAGGCCGGCACGCTCGCCAAGGTCCGCGAAGGACTGGCCGCGCACTTCGGCCAGCCGGTGCAGCTGTCGGTCGAGGTGGGTGCGGTGGGCCAGGCCACCGCCGCGCAGGTCGCCCAGGAGCAGCGCAACCGCCGCCTGGCCCAGGCCCGCGATTCCCTCGAGCGCGACCCCTTCGTGCGCGGCCTGATCGACGATCTCGGCGGGCGCATCGTTCCCGATTCCATCCGGCCGGTCGATCCCTGATCGACCGCCGACCCCTTTCCGCCCAACCCGTCGCCCGATCGCGACGCAGCCAAGGACACCATCGCCATGATGAAGGGACAACTCGCCGGCCTGATGAAGCAGGCCCAGCAGATGCAGGACAACCTCAAGCGCGTGCAGGAGCAGCTCGCGCAGGTCGAGGTCGAGGGCCAGTCGGGCGCCGGTCTGGTCAAGGTCATTGTCACCTGCCGCAACGAGGTCAAGCGGGTGGTGATCGATCCCAGCCTGGTGGCCGATGACCGCGACATGCTCGAAGACCTGGTGGTTGCTGCCGTCAACGATGCCCTGCGCCGTGCCGAGCAGACCTCGCAGGAGCGCATGAGCAGCGTCACCGCGGGCATGCCCATGCCCCCGGGCTTCAAGCTGCCCTTCTGAGCGTGCTGCCGCGGCCATGAAATCCGCTGCGCCGCCCGGCCTGCTCGAGGCGCTGGTGCAGGCCCTGCGCCGACTGCCCGGGGTCGGCCCGCGCGCGGCGCAGCGCCACGCCTATCACCTGCTGCAGCACGATCGCGAGGGCGCGCGCCAGATCGTGCGCGCACTCGACGCCGCGCTCGGCGGACTGGGGCGCTGCCGCCTGTGCAACACCTTCGCCGATGCCGAGCTCTGCGAGACCTGCGCCTCGCCGCGGCGCGACCCCAGCCTGCTCTGCGTGGTCGAGACCCCGGCCGACCAGGCCATGGTCGAACAGACCCTGGCCTTCCAGGGGCGCTACTTCGTGCTGATGGGCCGGCTCTCGCCGCTCGACGGGGTGGGGCCGCGTGAACTGGGCCTGCAGCGCCTGCTCGAGCGAGCCGGCGACGGCGTGGTCACCGAGGTGATCCTCGCTACCAACTTCACCCAGGAGGGCGAGGCCACCGCGCACTACCTCGGCGAGCTGCTTCGGGCCCGGGGGCTGGCGGTGAGTCGGCTCGCCCGCGGCGTGCCGGTGGGCGGCGAACTCGAGTATGTCGACGCCTCGACCATCGCGCAGGCCATGCGCGATCGCAAGACCATCCGCGGCTGAGTCTGGCGGGCGGGTCGGGAGTGCGGGTCGGCCTGCCCCGCCGTGCTATCATCCGCAGGTTTGACCGCCGCTGCGCAAACCGCGCATCGGGCTGCTTGCGAGCGTCATCGATCCGGGTCTATTCGCAGGCCCGGCGCGGTGATCCGGCGGACGGGCCTGCGCCCGTCCGGGGCCGGGCCCGCCGGGTCCGCGCCCGGCCCGTCAGGCGGACCTCGCCCAGGAGTCGTCCTTTGTTGCCCCAAACAGCCCCCGCCGTCCTGGCGCTCGCCGACGGCAGCGTCTTCCACGGCCAGTCGATCGGCGCACCGGTGCGCCGCGTGGGCGAGGTGGTGTTCAACACCTCGCTCACCGGTTACCAGGAGATCCTCACCGATCCCAGCTACTGCCGTCAGATCGTCACCCTCACCTATCCGCACATCGGCAACACCGGGGTCAATCCCGAAGACGCCGAGTCCTCGCAGGTGCACGCCGCCGGTCTGGTGGTGCGCGACCTGCCCGCGCTCGCCTCCAACTGGCGCAGCACCGGCAGCCTGATCGCCTACCTGCGCGACCATGCCATCCCCGGCATTGCCGGCCTGGACACCCGTCGCCTCACACGCCTGCTGCGCGAGAAGGGCGCGCAGGCCGGCTGTCTCGTGGCGGCCGACGCACCCGGTGCCACGCTCGATGTGGCCGAGGCGCTCGCCGCGGCCCGCGCCTTCCCGGGGCTGGCCGGCATGGACCTCGCCCGCGAGGTAAGCACCACGCACGCCTATGCCTGGCAGGAGGGTTCCTGGGCGCTAGGCGAGGGCCATCGCGCCCCGGGTGCGCCGGTCGGTGGCCGGGCGCTGCGCGTGGCGGCCTTCGACTTCGGCGTCAAGCGCAACATCCTGCGGCTGCTGGCCGACCGCGGCTGCGAGGTGACCGTGCTGCCGGCGCAGGCCGGTGCCGCGCAGGCGCTGGCATTGCAGCCCGATGGCGTGTTCCTGTCCAACGGCCCCGGTGACCCCGAGCCCTGCGACTACGCCATTGCGGCAGCGAGCGAACTCATCGGCCGCGGCCTGCCCACCTTCGGCATCTGCCTTGGGCACCAGATCATGGGTCTCGCCTCGGGCGCACGCACCCTCAAGATGAAGTTCGGGCATCACGGCGCCAACCATCCGGTGAAAGACCTCGACACCGGACAGGTGCTGATCACCAGCCAGAACCACGGCTTTGCCGTCGATCCCGACAGCCTGCCGTCCAACCTGCGCGTCACCCATGTCTCGCTGTTCGACGGCTCCATCCAGGGGCTCGCCCGCACCGACCGGCCGGCCTTCTGCTTCCAGGGCCATCCCGAGGCCAGCCCGGGGCCCCATGACATCGGCTACCTGTTCGACCGGTTCGTGGCGCTGATGCGTCAGGCATCCGCCTGATGCCGCCCGTGTCCGTCGTCCACCCTTTCGCCTGACAGGCCGCCATGCCCAAGCGCACCGACATCCAGAGCATCCTCATCATCGGCGCCGGCCCGATCGTCATCGGCCAGGCCTGCGAATTCGACTACTCCGGCGCGCAGGCCTGCAAGGCCCTGCGCGAAGAAGGTTTCCGGGTGGTGCTGGTCAACAGCAACCCGGCCACCATCATGACCGACCCCGGCACGGCCGATGTCACCTACATCGAGCCGATCACCTGGCAGGTGGTCGAGAGCATCATCGCCAAGGAACGCCCCGACGCCATCCTGCCCACCATGGGCGGCCAGACCGCGCTGAACTGCGCGCTCGACCTGCATCGCCAGGGCGTGCTCGCGCGCTACGGGGTCGAGCTGATCGGCGCCTCGCCCGAAGCCATCGACAAGGCCGAGGACCGCAGCAAGTTCAAGGACGCCATGACCCGCATCGGGCTGGGCTCGGCGCGCTCGGGCATCGCGCACAGCCTCGACGAGGCCTGGGCGGTCCAGCGCAGCATCGCCGAGGCCAATGGCGGCGCCGGCTTCCCCATGATCATCCGGCCCAGCTTCACGCTTGGCGGCACCGGTGGCGGCATCGCCTACAACGCCGAGGAGTTCGAGACCATCTGCAAGCGCGGGCTCGAGGCCTCGCCCACCAGCGAACTGCTGATCGAGGAGAGCATGATCGGCTGGAAGGAGTTCGAGATGGAGGTGGTCCGCGACCGCGCGGACAACTGCATCATCGTCTGCTCGATCGAGAACCTCGATCCGATGGGCATCCACACCGGCGACTCCATCACCGTGGCGCCGGCGCAGACGCTCACCGACAAGGAATACCAGCTGATGCGCGATGCCTCGATCGCCATCCTGCGCGAGATCGGCGTCGACACCGGCGGCAGCAATGTGCAGTTCGCGATCAACCCGGCCGACGGCCGGATGATCGTCATCGAGATGAACCCCCGCGTGTCGCGGTCCTCCGCGCTGGCCTCCAAGGCCACCGGCTTTCCGATCGCCAAGGTGGCCGCCAAGCTTGCGGTGGGCTACACCCTCGACGAGCTGCGCAACGACATCACCGGTGGCGCCACGCCGGCCTCCTTCGAGCCGAGCATCGACTATGTGGTCACCAAGATCCCGCGCTTCGCGTTCGAGAAGTTCCCGCAGGCCGACAGCCACCTCACCACGCAGATGAAGTCGGTGGGCGAGGTGATGGCCATCGGCCGCACCTTCCAGGAAAGCTTCCAGAAGGCGCTGCGCGGCCTCGAGGTGGGCGTCGACGGCCTCAACCAGAAGACCACCGAGCGCGAGCGCATCGAGGAGGAGCTCGGCGAGCCCGGGCCCGAGCGCATCTGGTACGTGGGCGATGCCTTCGCCGCCGGCTTCAGCCTCGAGGAGGTCCACGCGCTCACCCGCATCGACCCCTGGTTCCTGTCGCAGATCAAGGAGATCGTCGACATCGAGCTCGCGCTCGACCGGCGCACCCTCGGCGACCTCGACCGCGCCACGCTGCTGTGGCTCAAGAAGAAGGGCTTCTCCGACCGGCGCCTGGGCTACCTGCTCGACAGCACCGAGGCCGAGATCCGCAAGCTGCGCCGCGAATGGGGCGTGCGCCCGGTGTTCAAGCGGGTGGACACCTGCGCCGCCGAATTCGCCACCACCACCGCCTACCTCTACTCCACCTATGAGGAGGAGTGCGAGGCCCAGCCCACCAGCCGGCGCAAGATCATCGTGCTCGGCGGGGGCCCCAACCGCATCGGCCAGGGCATCGAGTTCGACTACTGCTGCGTGCACGCGGCGCTCGCGCTGCGCGAGGACGGGTTCGAGACCATCATGGTCAACTGCAACCCCGAGACCGTCTCCACCGACTACGACACCAGCGACCGCCTCTACTTCGAGCCGCTCACCCTCGAGGATGTGCTCGAGATCGTCGATCTCGAAAAGCCGGTGGGCGTGATCGTGCAGTACGGCGGCCAGACCCCGCTGAAGCTGGCCCGCGCTCTTGAGGCCAACGGGGTGCCGATCATCGGCACTTCACCCGAGAGCATCGATGTCGCCGAAGACCGCGAGCGCTTCCAGAAGCTGCTGGTCAAGCT
The DNA here is from genome assembly GCA_903934795.1 of uncultured bacterium. Lineage (GTDB taxonomy): Bacteria > Pseudomonadota > Gammaproteobacteria > Burkholderiales > Burkholderiaceae_E > Quisquiliibacterium. The sequence continues at coordinate 51,612 of CAIZPE010000123.1, forward strand.
CAACCTGCGCCAGCCGCCCAACCGCACCGCGCGCACCGAGGCCGATGCCATCGCCATGGCCCAGGAGATCGGCTATCCGCTGGTGGTGCGGCCCAGTTATGTGCTGGGTGGCCGGGCCATGGAGATCGTGCATGAGCAGCGCGACCTCGAGCGCTACATGCGCGAGGCGGTCAAGGTCTCCAACGACAGTCCGGTGCTGCTCGACCGCTTCCTGAACGACGCCATCGAGGTCGATGTCGACTGCCTGTCCGATGGCCAGCGGGTGTTCGTCGGCGGCGTCATGGAGCACATCGAGCAGGCTGGCGTGCACTCCGGCGACTCGGCCTGCTCGCTGCCGCCGTACTCCCTGTCGGACACCATGGTGGCCGAGCTCAAGCGCCAGACCGAGCAGATGGCCCGCGCCCTGAAGGTGGTCGGGCTCATGAATGTGCAGTTCGCCATCCAGCGCTCGGCCGATGGCGGCGACGGCACGGTCTTCGTGCTCGAGGTGAACCCGCGCGCCTCGCGCACCGTGCCCTATGTCTCCAAGGCCACCGGCCTGCCGCTGGCCAAGATCGCGGCCCGCTGCATGGCCGGCGCGAGCCTCGCCAGCCAGGGTGTCGAGCATGAGGTCACGCCGCCCTACTACTCGGTCAAGGAAGCGGTGTTCCCCTTCGTGAAGTTCCCCGGCGTGGACACCATCCTCGGTCCCGAGATGAAGTCCACCGGCGAGGTGATGGGCGTGGGCTTCACCTTCGGCGAGGCCTTCGTGAAGTCGCAGCTCGCCGCCGGCGTGCGCCTGCCGTCCTCGGGCACGGCCTTCGTGTCGGTGAAGAACGCCGACAAGCCGGGCGTGGTCGAGGTGGCCCGCGCGCTGCACGAGATCGGCTTCCGGCTGGTGGCCACCCGCGGCACCGCCGCGGCGATCGCCACGCAGGGCATCCCGGTGCAGGTCGTCAACAAGGTCCAGGAGGGCCGCCCGCACATCGTCGACATGCTCAAGAACGGCGAGGTGGCACTGGTGATCAACACCGTGGAAGAAAAGCGCGGGGCCATCGCCGATTCACGCTCGATCCGCACCACCGCGCTCGCGCAGCGGGTCACCTACTACACCACGCTGGCCGGTGCCCGAGCAGCGGTGGCCGGCATGCGCCACCTCAACGCCCTCGATGTCTATAGTCTGCAGCAGCTGCACCAGAGCCTCGCCGCCTGAGTCGCCCCCGACCGCCGCCCCGCGCCGCGGGGGGCGGCCGCGCACCTGAACCGGAGTTCCGCCATGCCCACCATTCCGCTCACCCTGAGGGGCGCCCAGCTGCTCAAGGACGAGCTGCACCGCCTCAAGACCGTCGACCGCCCGGCCGTGATCACCGCCATCGCCGAGGCCCGCGCCCAGGGCGACCTTTCAGAGAATGCCGAGTACGACGCCGCCCGCGAGCGCCAGGGATTCATCGAGGGTCGCATCACCGATCTCGAGGGCAAGCTCGCTAATGCCCAGGTGATCGATGCCCGCCTGGTCGACGCCGAGGGCCGCGTGGTGTTCGCGGCCACGGTCGAGCTCGAAGACCTCAAGAGCGGTGACACCGTCACCTATCAGATCGTCGGCGACGACGAGGCCGACATCAAGACCGGGCGCATCTCGGTGTCGAGCCCGATCGCCCGGGCCCTCATCGGCAAGTACGCCGGCGATGTCGCCGAGGTGCAGGCCCCCGGCGGCGTTCGCGAGTACGAGATCCTGAACGTTCGCTACGAGTAGGCCTGCACGGGCCGGCGGCCCGCGTGGCGCGTATTCAGCGCTTGCGGCCGCCGCCGGTTCGGCCCGCCGGCGCGCCGCGGGGGGCGCCCGTGCCGGCACCACGTCCGCCCCGGGTGCGCTCGCCGGGTGAGGCCAGGGTGGGCGCACGGCCCGGCCGTGCC